>NZ_LMQJ01000009.1:0-164446 GCF_001424605.1 Bradyrhizobium sp. Leaf396 | reverse complement strand
TTGATCCCGATCCTCGCCGGCTATGTATCCCATGAAAATGGCCACCCCGTTCCCGAGGCGGCCATCCTAGCCGATTTGCCCGGCTTTCCACACAGCCTGGCCTGGACGGGGTTTTTTCATGTGCCCTCCGTCTCAGGCATTTTTCCCGAGAAGGAGATGGAACATGACCGGTCTTGAAGATCATTTGCACGGGCTTTGGCTGCCGCTGGTGACGCCGTTTCAGGGCGGCGCGCTCGACGAAAGATCGCTGCGGCGGCTGACGCGGCACTACAGCGCGCAGGCGGTCGACGGCTTCATCCTCGGCGCGACCTCCGGCGAGGGCATGACACTTCGCGAGGCCGAGTTCGAACGTCTAGTCGCCACCGTGCGCGAGGAGATGGCGGCAAGCGGCCGCACCTTGCCGGTCTGCCTCGGGCTGTCGGGGGCGGATACTTCGCGGCTGAAAGAGCGCCTCGACGAGACCGCGGACTGGCCGATCGACGGCTACCTGATCGCAAGCCCCTATTATGTGCGGCCGTCGCAGCGCGGGCTGCTTGCGCATTTCGAGGCGCTCGCCGATCACGCCGCCTGGCCGATCGCGCTCTACAACATCCCATATCGCTGCGCGGTCAGCATCACCAACCAGACGCTGCTGCGGCTGGCCGAGCACAGGAACATCGTCGGGCTGAAGGATTGCGGCGCGAGCCGCGAGCAATCGATCGCGCTTCTGCGCGACCGGCCGAAGGATTTCCGCGTCCTCACCGGCGAGGACGCGAATTATTTCGAGGCGCTCTGTGACGGCGCCGACGGCGGCATCGTGCTCTCGGCGCATGTCGAGACCGCGACGTTCGCGTCCATCGATGCCGAGCTGAAGCGCGGCGACCATGACGCCGCGCAGGCGCGCTGGCAGGAGGTCGCCGAGCTGACGCGGCTGTTGTTCGCCGAGCCGAGCCCTGCCCCGGCAAAGTACTGGCTGTGGCGATGCGGCCTGATCGACAGCCCCGAAGTGCGCCTGCCGATGGTGGAGGTGAGCAGCGAGCTCGCGGCGTCGATCGACCGCGAGATCGAGCGGCGGACGAAGGTCGCGGCGTAAAGCGGTTGTCTCACGCCGCTCGCATGTCATTCCGGGGCGCGACGAAGCCGCGAGCCCGGAATGACGGTGGGGAGAGACGGCGCAGCGTGCCGCGTGGTTAACCGCACCCCAACGGCGTCCGCGTCCACCGCATGGCGCATCCACGTCTCGTTTACGTGATCGCCCCTATCGTTTTGAAGAGAGCCTTCCAAAGGGGGAATGACCATGAGGCATCGCATCCAGCCTACGGCTGCGCGGCAATTCGCGCCGGCCGATCTCCTGCAGGGAATTCTGGTGGTGTCGTCGTTCGGGTTCTGGGCGGTGATGCTCGGCCTGATCCCGGTGCTGCTGTTTCGAGTCTGGCAAGTCGGCTGAAGCCCGCCGGAATAGTTAACCCGTGGTAGCGGCTGTCTCCAAATGCGCTGCGATCGGCGATCCGGAATTTTAAAACATCGAGGCTAACACGGACGTCCATAAGCGAAGAAATCGCGGAGGCGTTTGTGAATAGTCAGAATGAAATGGCGTCGCATTACGACGCCGGACAGCAGGGCTTCACCACCGAGGACATTCTCTGGGCCACCGGCATCTGGTCGGTGATCCTCACGTTGTCGCCGGTCATCGTGTTCTACATGCTGATGGTGGCGTAGCGCCATCAAATCCCCAGCGATGCGCTGGCGCCTGCGCGCCGTCCCGGCGATGACGTGTCAGCAGAAACGCAAAACGCGCGGCTCGTCCGCGCGTTTCTCGTCCGGGGAAATGAACAATGAAACTTAAGCAGCCTGCTTGTGCATTGCGCCGGAAGCCGACGCCGTGCCGCGAATAGCCTTCACCGAACGCTCGATCGCCGCCCACAGCCTTGCAATCTCCTGGGCCGCACGGCTCTCGGCCTGATACTCGCGCGCGCCTTCGCCGTGGCTCAGCGCCATCAGCAGGTCGGAACGATTGGTGATCTGGCCGCCCCACACCGGCGCACGGAATTTCGCCAGCGCCTCGCGGGCGATGGTGACGATCGGGCTTTCGGCGTCGTCACGCTTGGCCGGAGCTCCGTTGAGCACGACCGCGTAGGGTTTGCGCGCGGCGCGGCACATCTGGATGGTTTCCTGCACCGCGTTGACGTCGAACACGCCGGGACGCGCCGGAATGATCACCATCGTGGCATTGCGGATCGCGTCGTCGACGACGGCCGACAGGTTCGGCGGCGTGTCGATCAACACCCATTCGAAACCGTCGCGCTTGGCAGCGGAGACGATGCCGCTGACGGAGTTCACGGCAGCCTTGATCGGCGGCTCGTTGGTGCCACGCAGCTTGTGCCACAGCGTGAGCGAGCCCTGCGGATCGGCATCCACGAGCATGACCTGCTTGCTTGCCTTGATCTGCGCGGCAAGATGTGCAGCCAGGGTACTCTTGCCCGAGCCGCCCTTACGCGATGCAAAAACAATAACGTTCATACCTTCGGCCTCCAGATTGACCCCAGGCCGCGAAAATGAATCAGCGCGCTGATTCGTGAAAGATAAATTTATCGCGAGCTGCGCTCAGGCCATGAAATAACAATGCGCACTGGCTTTTGAGTCACACTAACCAGTGTGACGTCACACACGAACGGCAACGAAGCGCTTCACGCGCAAGCAATCGTGCGTTTTTTGAGCAGAGACGGGCCAAGTCGGAGCGCAACCTAACCGCGCAAACCTGCGGGCGACTCTTTTCCGTCAGGCGCGCGCCCGTAATTGCCGCAGGTCTGCGCGCCGTTGCGAGAACAAACAGAGTCCGGAAGCTGTCGCGGAGCTTATGCAGCTCCCCACGCGGGGGCGAACACATGCACGCTGCGGCAGCTGGGCGCACGCCACGTCTTCGAGCCGGCGCTTGCGCGCCTCCTTGCCTCGCGCTCAGCCCTGGCTGGCTTTCTTCTTCGGCGCCGGCTTGGCGCTCTTCTTCGCGGCCTTGGGCGCGATCTGGGTCGGCTTGCCGGCGCGGAGCTGGCGCGGCTCGGGGCCCGGGCGGAAGAACACCCGGCATTGCGGCGACAGCTGCGCCTTCTTCTTGATCATGCAGGCGGTGATGGCATCGACGTTCGGAATGAACTCGTTGCACAGCCGCATCGCATCCGGCGTGCAGGCCTGCTGCTCCTCCTGGGTGTAGGCGAAGCCGGCGCGCGGCAGGGCCAGGACGGCCAGGGCAAGCGAGAAGCTTGCGACGGCCAAGGAGGTCTTGAAGCGAAACGCCGGCATTGATTCCCCCACATGTCGAACAGGCGGGAATAGTGGGTGAACGACGGTTCGTTGGCAACCGAGGGGGCATGCGAAAGGTCGGAGCTGTGCGGTCTCGGCAACAGGGGCGGTGGACTGGCGTTCAGGGTTCCTGGCCCCTCCCGCACAGAATGCGAAAACAACCCCATGCACAGTAGCCAAATGGCTGCAAACGCTCGCCCTCCCCATTCTTAGGATTTTTCGAAGCCGAATTTGACTTGTCGGGCAAAACAGGGGCATGATGGCACCATCAAAAATCGCGTGGGTGGTCGGCTCGTTCTCCTGCGCTGGGTCAAAAGCTGAGCGGGCATGGAGGCGATCGCATGGATGGGAATGAGGCGGAGCTGCCGCTCGCGGGCGTGACGGTGGTGTCGCTGGAGCAGGCGATCGCGGCGCCGCTGGCCAGCCGGCACCTGGCGGATTGGGGCGCGCGGGTGATCAAGATCGAGCGGCCCGGCAGCGGCGACTTCTGCCGCGACTACGATCACGTGATGAACGGCATGTCGAGCCAGTTCGTCTGGACCAACCGCTCCAAGGAAAGCCTCGCCATCGACATCAAGAGCCCCGAGGGGCGCAAGGTCCTCGACGCCCTGCTGCCGCGGGCCGACGTGTTCATCCAGAACCTTGCGCCGGGAGCGGCGGAGCGGCTCGGCCTCGATGCGGCATCGCTGCTGCGCAGGCATCCGCGCCTGATCGCCTGCGACGTCTCGGGCTATGGCACCGGCGGTCCCTACAGCGACAAGAAGGCCTATGACCTGCTGGTGCAGTGCGAGGCCGGCGTGCTCGCCATCAACGGCACCGAGGCGGAGCCTGCGAAGGTCGGGCTCTCCGTGGTCGACATCGCCACCGGCATGTACATCCTCAACGGCGTGCTGATGGCGCTCTTCCGCCGCGAGCGCACCGGCAAGGGCACCGCCTTCCAGGCCTCGCTGTTCGATTCCATCACGGACTGGATGAGCTATCCCGCGTTCTACACCGAGAGCACCGGCCGGCCGCTGCCGCGCACCGGGGCGAAGCATGCGACGATCGCGCCCTACGGCCCGTTCCGCGTCGGCGACGGCAACACCATCTTCTTCGGCATCCAGAACGACCGGGAATGGCGCTCGTTGTGCCGCATCGTGCTTGGCGATGCCGCACTTGCCGACGACCCGCGCTTCCGCATCAATCCGCTGCGCATGCAGAACCGCGACGAATTGCAGGCGCATATCGAGCAGCGCTTCGCGTCGATGACGAGCGAAGAGGTGCTGCGGCTGCTGGACGAAGCCGCGATCGCGAATGCGCATCTCAACTCGGTCGAGGCCTTCCTGAAGCACGAGCAGTTGCACGCGCGCGGGCGCGTGAGAAGCGTCGGCTCTCCCAACGGCCCCCTGATGAGCTTCCTGCCCGCGCTCACCCTTCCCGGCGTGACGCCGCGGATGGACCCGGTGCCCGATGTCGGCGAGCACAACGCGGCCATCCTCGCTGAACTCGGCCTGGCCAGGGAGACGTGACGGTGGCTGTGCTGCGGCCGAGCCGGGCCTATCTGGCTGTTCCCGCCCATCGCGCCCGCCTCGTCGCCAAGGCGGCGGCGTCAAGCGCGGATGCGGTGTTCATGGATCTCGAGGATGCCGTGCCGCCCGCCGAGAAGGGCGCTGCGCTTGCGGAAGCCGCCGGCGCGCTGTCCTCGCTCGACTGGGGCAGCAAGCACGTTACGGTCAGGCTCAACGTGGTCGACAGCCCGTTCATCGCAAACGAGATCCGCGCGCTGGCGGCGCTGCCGCGGCTGGATGCGGTGATCGTGCCGAAGGCGGAGCGCGCCGGCGACATCGCCGCCATCGCCGGCCAGTTGCGCGCGGCGGCGCCGGATCGCGCCGAACCCGTCGCGCTGGAATTGCTGATCGAGACCGCGCTCGGCCTCGTCAATGTCGACGCGCTCGCCGCCGCGCACTCGAGCGTGGCGTCACTGCATCTCGGCGTCGGCGACTTCGCGGCCTCGCTCGGCGCCCGCACCTCCGACGTCGGCATCTCGCCGGACGGCTATCGCCACGTCGGGTCGGCGCAAAGCGGCTACGCCTCCGCGCCGCTCGACCTGTTCGCCTATCCCATGATGCGCCTCTTGGTGGCCGCGCGCGCCTTCGGCCTGCGCGCCATCGACGGCCCCTGCGGCGCGTTCCGCGATACCAGGCTGACCGAGGCCAGCGCGCAGAAGGCCGCTGCGATGGGCTTCGACGGCAAGCAGGTGATCCACCCCGACCAGATCGCGCCGACGCTGCGCGCGTTCACGCCGTCGGCCGAGGAGCTGGCCCAGGCGCGGCGGGTGGTCGAGGCGATGGAGAGCGCGGAGGCGAACGGCCAGGGCGCGGTGACGCTCGACGGCAAGATGATCGACTATGCCAATGTGCGGATGGCGCGACGGATCATCGCGCTGGGGTCTTGAGCGCGCATGGCCACCTTGCTGATCGTCGCGCCGGTGTTCGCGCTGATCGCGGCCGGCTATGCCTCGGTGCTGTTTCGCTTCGTCTCGGAGAGCGCGCACAAGGGCATCAGCGAATTCGCCTTCAGCATCGCGATCCCTGCGCTTCTGTTCCGCACCATCGTCGTCTCGGAATTCCCCGATGTCAGTCCTTACCGGATGTGGGGCGCCTATTACGGCGCGCTCGCCATCACCTGGATCGCGGCGATGGCGGTCTCGGCGCTGCTGCGCCGCCAGCGCGGCGGCAGCGAGGACGGCGTCGTGTGCGCGATCGGCTCGGTCTACGGCAACATCGTGATGCTCGGCATTCCGCTCGTGCTCTCCGCGCTCGGCAACGAGGCGGCGGGCCCGATGGCGCTGATCCTGTCGGTGAACACGCCGCTGCTCTGGCTGTGCGGCACGCTGCAGATGGAGTTCGTCAGCCGCAGGCAGGCGGGCTCGCCGCTCGCGATCGTCTGGCCCGTGATCGCAGACCTCGCGCGCAACCCCTTGATGCTGGCGATCGGCTTCGGCGTGATCTGGCGCTTCACCGGCCTCGGCCTCACCCCGGTCGTCGACCGCACCATCGAGCTGCTGGCGCAGGCGGGCGCGCCGACGGCGCTGATCGCGCTCGGCATCAACCTGTTCCGCTTCGAGGTGAAGGGCGAGAAGCCGAGCATTCTGGTGATGTGCGCGCTGAAGCTGGCGGCCATGCCGGTGGCGGCGTTCGTGCTGGCCAGACTGCTCGACCTGCCGCCGATCGCCGCCGGCGTCATCGTGCTGTTCGCGGCGATGCCGACCGGCGCGAATGCGTACATTTTTGCCGTGCAGTATCAGCGGCTGGTAAATCCGGTGTCGGGCGCGGTGGCGCTCGGGACGCTGCTGGCGGCGGTGACATTGCCGGTGGTGGTGTGGGTGGTGACGGGGGTGAGGTAGGGGGCGTGCCGATTGCCGACACCGCTATGCGACAGCCTGGCCCGCGCGCCAGGCCATCTCCCAGAAGTCTGCCTCGAGACGGGTGGCTTCCTTGAAGATCGCAATCAGCTCGGCCTCGCGGGCCGGCGTGGCGTAGAGATCGGCGAGATGCTCCATATGCGCCCGCGCCCTGGCAGCGACCTCCTGGTACGGCGCGCCGGCATATTCGGCGATCCAGACGCGATAGCCGTTGCTCAGCGCGTCGGCAGCGGGGTGCGAGGCGAGCCGCGTCGCGATCTCCGCGTACCCGATCACGCAAGGCGCAAGCGCGACCTTGAGCGCCAGCAGATCGCCGCGCATTCCCGCATCCAGCACGTAGCGCGTATAGGCCAGCATCTCGGCCGCCGGAGGGGCCTGTTCAAGGTCGCTCGGGGACAGGCCCCATTCGGCACAGAGCTTCACATGCAGGTTCATCTCGACATCAAGGATGGCCGAGAGGCCGCTAGCTGCTTCACGCATGTCGGCAAGCCTGGGGGACTTGTAGACCGCGAGCGCGTAGGCGCGAGCAAACTCGATGAGGAACAGATAGTCCTGAACGAGGTAGTGACGAAACGCAGCTTCCGGGAGCGAGCCGTCCGCCAATCCATTCGTGAAGGGATGCTCAGTGTAGGCCCGCCACTCAGCGGACGCGGCTGTCTTGAGACGCTCGAAAAAACCCACGATCTCTTCCGCCTGCTTGCTTGTCCATCAAACGTCATTGGCTCGCTACCGATAGCGCATTGCGAACGGAGGAGCTACGGTGGCGGCGGACAAAGCCGGCTTTGAGCAACGTTGCGGATAGGCCCCGCTTCGAGCCGCACCGATCGCTGGGCATCAACCTGCCCCGCTTCGCGGCGAAGTGCGAGCTGAGCATCTTGGCGATGTGCGCGCTGAAGCTGCCGGAGGTGCGGGTCGGGTTCGAGTTCGCAAGACTGCTCGACCTGCCGCCTATCGGTGTGTCAGGCGCGTGGTGCTGCAACACTGGCGGCGGTGACGTTGCCCGTGGTGGTGTGGGTGGTGACGCGGTGCGGCGTCGAAGGCTTAGGCGGCGACGCCTCACGGCCTCGCCGCGCCCAATCAGCAATCAGCGCAGACCCAGGAACGAGAGCACCGCGGCGATCACGACGACAAGCCCGATGATATAGATAATACCGTTCACAGTTCAGCTCCCTCAGCGTTGTCAGTCCTGCCTCAGCTAGAAACACCTGGGATCATGAAAAGGTTCGCGGTGCGTCCCGCCGTTTTCTTCCAGAACCGGGGAACGAAAACGAACGATCCCGCTTCGGGGCGCCGGCGCCACTCGATCATTTTGCCTTTGCACGCAAAGGTGGTTAGACTGGCCGGATACGTGTTGCAGGGAGGGTAACATGGGACAGCGCGAAGACATGCTCGCAGTGATCAGGGCTCGCAGCCTTTCATCCCGAGGGCTTGTTCACCTTGATGGGCCACAAGAATGCACTCGAACTGACAGGTAGCATGCAGGGGCACCCAACCCTGCGCGGGGTTTTCAATCAGTTGATTGAGGACTTCGGCTTTGAAGGTCGCGAAACGGACCAGTTCGAGAAACAGTACTACGACCTTTTGATAGCTCCACAATTCGCAGCCATAAAGGAGAATGAAACAGTTGACGATGCGGTCGCGCGCACGGTCGCGGAGATCGATCGAGCGTTCGTTCACATCGAAGCCCAATGCGAACGTAGACAACATGAGTCGTTGTCAAAACTGAAGAGTGCGTTTCTAGACTATTTATGGGCGCGATGCGACTTCCAAGCGAGCGTATTCATAGTCCAAAAGGCGGACTGGGCCCGAGCGCTCTTCTTAGATTTAGCCCCTGAGTATAGATGGGTCCTTGCTGATCTCGCGCTGAAGCAACGATTTATGCTCGCCAAGTACCCGATCGATGAGCAAGAAGCAGACCTGCTGGATCCTCTTGAAACCGAGACTACAAATTCGAGATGATGGCTCTCAGCGTGATTGAGCCTCGCAACTCATCTGGGCAATATCCCATCGAATACTGGAAATCGCTGGTACAGTTGGGTGGGCTCGAACCACCGACCTCCTGTTCCACAGACACATGCTTGGGACTTTTGACCGCAACCGCGATGCGTCACCAAGCCCAGCAAAAATTGAAATTCTACATTGATATCAAGTTGTTGATTCCTCTATAGTGCATCTCGATGCATCAACATGCATCGCCACCAATCAAAATATTGGTGGGGCTCAGAGTGGGGCTCAGAAGGGGGACCAATGAAAAAGCCGCTGTCCGCGAAGGCAATCACCAATGCCGAACCCAAGGCGACGCGCTACGCTCTGCCGGACGTGGGGCATCCCGGGCTGCGGGTTCTGATTCAGCCTTCGGGCGCGAAGTCGTTCGTCTACCGTTTCAAGCGCGACAACGGGCAAGACGTGACCCTTACGCTAGGCCCGGCGGCAGGGCCCGGCGCGCTTACGCTTGTGCAGGCCCGTGAGGCGGCCGGTGATGCACGCCGGCAGCGTGCGCTTGGCTCGGACCCAGCCGATCAGAAGCGCGCTATGCGCAAGGCGGAAGCTGCACGGATCGCGGCTGAGGAGAAGGAAGCCCGGCGCAAGGATGACATCGTGGAGCGCGTCCTGGACCGCTACTACCGGGACAAGGTCAACGCGATGAAGTCCGCCAAGGAACTCAAACGGCTTCTGAGTAAGGAATTGACCCCATGGGCGAAGCGCAGAGTCGATGACATCGCACGCGCTGACGCCATCAAATTAATCGACGCAATCAAGGACAGCGGCAGGCCCGTGCTGGCGAATCGGACGCGCGCCGCCGCCCGGACGTTCTTCGGATGGTGTATAGATAAGGCCCTGATCGAGGACAATCCATTCGAGCGTACGAAGCCTGTGGTGGTTGAAGAGGCGCGGGAGCGCGCCCTCTCAAACGCCGATCTGCGCGCACTGTCTCTCGCGCTCGACCGAATGGACTGGACATGGCGAGCGTTCTATCGGCTCTTGGTCCTGACGGGACAGCGCCGGGATGAGGTTGCGGACATGGCTTGGGCAGAGCTCAAGGACCTAGACGGACCCTCCCCGCTTTGGGTGCTGCCCGCCCGGCGGACGAAGAATGGTCGGGAACATGTTATTCCGCTTTCGCCAGCCGTCGTTGAGATTCTGCGCGCCATTCCAAAGGTTCAGGTCAAGGCAATGGTCAATGGTGCCGAACGATGGGAGGACTCCCCGCTTGTTCTGACCACGACCGGAACAACACCGATCTCAGGATTTTCCAAAGCCAAGGTGCATCTGGACAAAGCCATGATGGAAGTCGCACGGGAGGAAGCGGAGAAGCGTGGCGGCGATCCTGTCATGATTGAGCCGTGGCGGATTCACGACCTGAGGAGAACGATGGTGTCAGGTATGGCGGCCCTCGGCGTTGGTGTGGCTGTCGTCGAAAAAGTAGTGAACCACGTATCGGGAACATTCGGCGGCATCGTCGGCGTTTACCAGCGCCATGATTATCTTGCCGAGAAACGCCACGCCCTCAACCTGTGGGCCGATCACGTCGCGAGCTTGATCGTTGAACGACCATCCAATGTCGTTTCGATCAAGGCCGGAGCGTAACCGGTGGCACCGCTTCCCTCCCCTCAAGAGCTTGAATTGACCGAACTCGCCGGCGTCTTCCATGCGACGCACAACCCCGCAGCCGCGTGGCTCGCGTTTTATCTGGCAAAGAAGCACAATCTGCCCGTGCCTGAGATCGTGGCAAATGAGATCGAGCGCTTTGCCGCAGAAGTATCAAAACCGCTGGTCGCGGCTTGGAACGGTGATGGTCGGGCAAGGATCACCACCAAGGACATCACCACGGCATGGGGTTGCGGGCGGGGCACCAAGCTTGCGCAGGCCTTGCGGCTGAGTCGTCGCGCCGCATCTATCGTCGGCGAGTATTGGGAGAAGATAACGAGCGGAGTCAGGCCCACCGACGCACTCTCGGCACTCATGGATGACCACAACCTAAGTGACAAGGCCGTCGAGGAACTCCTTACGGCGGCGCGAAAGAAGCGCGACATGGATACTCCGACGTTTTGACGGATCATCCGTCGCTAATCCGGCTTTAAAACGTCTGGTGAAATCGACGTTTTGAATAGGTGGAAGCGACATCAGCCGTCGCGCTACCTCTTGGCGCATCAACACGCACCAAGAGGAAGTAACAGTGACTAAGAGACTTATTAAGACCGCACCGCTGCTGG
Source organism: Bradyrhizobium sp. Leaf396 (assembly GCF_001424605.1). Lineage (NCBI taxonomy): Bacteria > Pseudomonadati > Pseudomonadota > Alphaproteobacteria > Hyphomicrobiales > Nitrobacteraceae > Bradyrhizobium > Bradyrhizobium sp. Leaf396. Next base: position 153,553 of record NZ_LMQJ01000009.1, on the reverse strand, counting down.
AAAAGCTCGGTGGTATCTCGCGCTCGACGCTTGATCGCACGATCAACGCCCCCGACCAGAATTTTCCCAAGCCGATCTATATGGGCCGCACCCGGTTTTTCGACGTTGACGCCATTGACGCTTGGCTGGCGACTCGGTCGAATAAGCACCCTGACAAGCGCGCGGCGTGACCATGTTGGATGACAACTACCCTAGAATCGGCTCGGCCGCATACCTTCGCCTGCTCGCAGACTGTCTTGACGGCCAAGAGGAAGTGATTCTCGGGCCGACCGACCATGAGTTTTGCGCGCTGGGCTTACGGGCTCTCGCCGACCTGATCGAAACGAACTTGGCCTAACCCCCGGCGCGCCAGGGCGCACCAACTCCCGACAATTCACGCCTTCCGACGCGCGGCATCGGCCGTGCGATCGGGGGCTTTTGCCCTCGCGCAAGAGGAATTTCAGTAAGGGAGATCGAACCGACCCCACGGCAAGTGACAACGTCTGCCAAACTCCGACCACCCGAAACAATCCGAGGCCAGTCATGACCAGTGAAGACTTTCTTTTTACTGAGGCTGAGTTCGCCGACTTCGTCGGCAAATCAGTGTCGTGGGCGCGACTTCTGCGACGCCAGCAGCGCGCGCCCGGCCACATCAAGGTGGGCCGAACGCCGATGTACCCCCGCGAGGCCATCGCAGAATGGATGCATGCCAATACCGTCAGGTCGGGTGGAAAGCCCTCCGCATAACCAAACAACGAAAAAGGCCGCACCGCGCCAACGGTGGACCTTTTAAGAACGGAGACATTAAGATGAAGCCCGACCAAGATACTGCCGCGCGCAGCGCTGCGCAAGAAGAACTGATTGATCTAGCGCTTGTTACGGCGCGCCGTTTCACGCCGTCACCTACCAGTGACTGCTTTCGATTTCTTGGGACCGATGGCGTGGTCATCGAGCTATGGCGTGAGGAAGTTCTCGATATTGGCGACCATCTCGGACTGAATGAGTGCACGCCCATCTTTGATGGCTTTAAGAGGGTTTATCACTGGGCGCGCGAGCACTGGCCCGACACCTGGGTAGATGGCAACCCGGTTTGGGCGGCGTCAAATGCGTAGCTCTCCCTTTGCGCAGACCGCTCCGTCCCTCATGAAGCTCGGCTATTCGCCTTTGCCGATCTTGCCGCCTGATGCCCCAAAAGCCGGTGCGGGCAAGGCCCCTGCTCTGTCTGGATGGCAGAAATACTGCAACGAAGCGCCGAGCTCCTTTTTTATCGCCGGGCATTCTCGCGCCCCGGCGGTGGGCGTCGGCGTCGCCACCGGATTTGGCGGCTTAGTTGCTGTCGATATCGACGGCTACGACTCGATCATTGGTCCGATTCTGTCGACGCTGCCGCCTGCCATCGTCGTCAAGATCGGTCGGCGAGGCCTCACGTCGTTTTATCGTTCGATCGTACCGATGAAGTCTCGCTCCTACAATGATGCCAGCGGAATCCGCCTGCTCGATTTCCTGAGTAGTGGACGTCAAACTGTGATTCCTCCTTCGATTCATCCGGACACGGGTCGTTCCTATTACTGGTGGTCGGACGCGACGTTAGAGGACACCGCGCTTGAAGCGCTTCCCGTGCTCACTCATGAGCACCGCGCCGCGATGGAAGACGTCCTTCGCTCATTCGGCTGGACCGTTCTGGAACGCCGCAAGTCATGCGGCGGGGCAGTCGAGCAGTCCGTTGCATCTCCCGGCGACTCTGATGCGGCGTCCCTCTTCCGCGCGGTGAATGAAGCTGCGATGGCGAACCTTGGCGCCTGGGTGCCGCATCTCGGGTTACAGCGCTGCTATCCGGCCGGTGGTGGTTTCAAGGCCGTCGCCGAGTGGCGGCCGTCCGGCACTGGTCGGGCGCTTCATTTGCGCAAGCCGAACCTGTCGTTCAAATCGGGCGGTATCGTAGACTTTGGCGATGGCTCTAAGGGCTACACCCCGATTGATGTTGTCATGGAAGCGCGCCTCGTGACCAACGCCGAAGCTCTGGTTTGGCTCGCTCCGCTTGTCGACGTGCCGCTTGAAAATCCCGAAGAAGCTGCGCTCGCGGACCGCATCATCGCCGCAGCTGCGAAGAAGAAGGAATTTATGTGATGGCAACCACGGCACCCAGTTCGAGCCTGGTCGCTCATGATAATGACAACTCCCTTCGCAGTTCTCGTGGCCCGACTGCGGCGGCGCAAGAACCGCCCGGTATCAAGGCTACGCCGTTTGTTTGGCGCGACCCCAAGACCATGCCGAGGCGCCAATTTCTGTATGGCCACCATCTGATCCGCAAGTTCGGCTCGGCGACCTTCGCGGGGGGAGGCATCGGAAAATCATTTCTGAAGATCACGGAGGCAGTGGCAATGGCTACTGGCCGAGCTCTGCTCGGCGTCAGGCCGAATGAGCGGTGTCGCGTTTGGTATTGGAATGGCGAAGATCCGCTTGAAGAAATCAATCGCCGCATTGCAGCTGTTTGCCTCTACTACAACATCAGAGCGGAAGAACTGGAGGGGTGGCTGTTTGTTGACAGTGGCCGTGATCAAGAAATCATCATTGCCAGCCAGACCTCAACAGAAGGTACTAAAATCGCGGCTCCCGTGGTCAGGTCGCTGATCGATACCATCCACTACAATAAAATTGATGTGCTGATGGTCGACCCCTTCATTTCGTGTCACCGCGTTACCGAGAACGACAACGGCGCCATTGACATGGTGGCGAAGAAGTGGACCGCCATCGCGGACGAGACCAACGCAGCGATTGAGCTTGTCCATCACGTCAGAAAGACCGGTGGGGCTGAGGCGACGGTTGAAGATGGGCGAGGCGCTGTCGCCCTGTTAGGGGCGGTTCGATCCGCCCAAGTGCTCAACAAGATGACGGCAGAGGAAGGCAACAGGGCTGGTGTTGAAAATCCCCGGCAATACTTCAGCGTTGAGACTGGCAAGCTGAACCTGTCCCCGCCCCCGGATGGCAAAGACTGGTTTCACATCACGCCAGTGCATCTCGGAAACGGCGATGGCGACCTCGACCCCGGTGATAGTGTCGGTGTGGTCGTCAGTTGGAAATGGCCGAACCCGTTGGACGGCGTGACCGGGGCGGATTTTGACGCCGCAGCCGCTGCCATTCGCGCAGGGAATTGGCGCCACGATGGCCAAGCGAAAGAATGGGTCGGCATCCCGATCGCCAGGGCTATGAAGCTCGATATCAGCCGCAAGGCAGACAAGGCCAAGGTTAATGGGCTGGTGAAGCTCTGGATTGGAGCTGGCGCTTTGGAGGTCTACGAGGAGTTGGACGAAAAACGTATGAAGAGAAAGTTTGTGCGGGTGGCAGACGCAACCTGATTTTGCCCCACCTTACTTCTCCATTATGTTTTTGCCTCGCCACACCCCACACCCCTTAAGGGGTGGTGGTGTGGCAGGCGAAAAGCCAAACCTGCCAAACCGTCGCCGAACATAAGGTGTGGTGGGTGTGGCAAATGTAGCCGAGCGACGAGAACGCTTGCCCCGATTGTGGGTATTCCGGTCTACTCTGCGGCCGCGACGAAGATTGCGCCTGTGCTGTTCCCCTTCAGCGGCAAGTTGCAGGCGCGCTCCTGTTCGAGAGGGCATTTCGCTAACGGGGTGCATGGGAACGTGACCCCAGCCGCGCAAAACAACCGGAACAGGCATGCAAATCGCACGCCCACCAGCATGGCGTTCGCTTGCTCAGATCATATTAGCCGAGCAAGGAAGAGGCAGCGAAACGTTCCGGGGCGGTTAGCTGCGCGCTCTATGGCACGCCGATGCGCGTGCAGGGAAGGACCCCAGCCTCTCTTAGACACTAAACCTCTGCGGGAGCCCTTGAATAAAGCTCGCCGTTGCCGTTCACTTCAGCCGGAGCAACGATTCGGCACATGATCACGCTTTTTATAGATACCAACGTCCTGCTTTCATTTTATCACCTGACGAGCGAGGACATCGAGGAGCTGAAGAAGCTCGTCGCACTCGTTAAAAACAAAGAGATCGATCTCATTGTTCCGAAGCAAGTGGAGGACGAGTTTTGGCGGAATCGCGGTGGCAAAATCTCCGATGCCATGAAGAAGCTGAGGGAAGCAAGATTTAACGCGTCGTTCCCGGCTTTCTCAAAGGACTACGATGAATACAATGAACTTCGCGCGTTGCTGAAGAAGGCCGACAAGCTGCATGCTGAGCTCGTCAGCAAGATCATGGCTGATGCGAAAGATACTTCTCTTAAGGCGGATGAGATCGTCACTGGGCTATTCAAGACGGCGAACAAGCCGAGGTTCGATAACGATGACTATTTGAACGCGATGAGGCGCGTGCGGCTGGGCAATCCACCCGGAAAGAACGAGAGCCTTGGGGACGCTGTGAATTGGGAAACCTTGTTGGCTACAGTAGATAAGGGGAACGCTCTCTACTTTGTGTCAGAGGATAAAGATTATCGATCTCAGTTATCCGAAGGCGTTTTCAATGAGTTCCTTCGGGACGAATGGGAAAGTCGGAAGAAGTCGTCTCTGATCTACTATTCGAAGATCTCTGACTTCTTCAAAGACTGCTTCCCCGACATTAAGATCGCGAGTCAGGTTGAAGCAGATCTCGCCATTAACAGTCTGAGTAATAGCGGCAGTTTCGCGTCAACGCACGTGCATATCGGGAAGCTCGATACATTCGATCAATTCACAATTGCTCAGGTCGAGCGGCTCATTAAAATTCCGGGGCAGAACAATCAAGTCGGTTGGATCATCGACGATACGGACGTTCATAGGTTTTATGCGAAGCTGTTGGACAAATACGGTGGAGGCCTAAAGGACGACGATCACGATCTCCTCGAAGAACTTGTCGAGAAAGGCAAACCAGAGCCGGATGAAGACGATCCGCTTTCTTAGTACCCCCGACCGGATCGAGCACCAACGGGTAAATGATCCGACTAGCGAGAACTCGACGATGCTGAAGGCGAGATTATCTGACGGGATGCATCCGAGCGACGGCACTGTTGAAGTTCGTGAGCCTATGGGCAACAAATGTGCCTTAAGCTGAAGGTCGAACCCTGCTCCTTCGCTAAGACCGTAGCTGGATAGGATTCGCAAATGACTGGTGACCTTCCGAAAACTGACCAAGTTTCACAAGAAGAAAGAGACCGGGCCGAGGAGTATCGTCGAGAGCGGCAAAAGAGAGAGGCGATCAAAGCTGGCGTAGATGCCATCGACCCGTCAAAACATATCGAGTGGCTTCTCAACAATGAAGAACTAATGGTTCGGGCGGCCATTGCTGGCGGCGCTACTACTGACGAACTGCCCGATTTCATTCGAGAATACAGAGAAAGCCTCAATGATGTGTCGCTAGGATCGGAGTACGATGATCCTCATGCACTGCACATCATGAACCGCGTGATCAAAGAAATCGAATCTATCTGCACCAAATTCCGAATCCCCCTAAGGAATGGGGTGGTGTTTGGCGTCACTCCAGGATTTGGGCTAGTTGCCAACCAGTCGCCTGTAATGACAACCGACGCGAGCATGATCGGCCTATCTCTGCCCTTCTTCAATTTCTGCAATGCAGTGGCAAAGGCGACGGCCAAGAGTTTGGTCTATTCAAAGCACGGTAACAACTGGATTGTAGACAATCGTCCGTCGTCCATCCAAGCTAAGCTTCAGGCAGAGCCAGACATACTACGACTGTGGATCGAGCTTTTGGAAGTGTTTGGGGCATCCAGGCATCCGCCTGATCTGAGTACACCAACTTTCACGCCTATCGAAGGAACCATTAGAACGCAGCTTTTGCGAAGCATAGAGCTATTTTCAATAGCACACGAGTACGGTCATCATGTCCTAAAGCATGGGGTCGTGGAATCGACAAACGAGAGTGAAGATAAGTTCGGTCAGGAACATGACGCAGACGTGTTTGGGCAAACGATCTCGATGCTCGCTTCGATGAGCGACGCGGCCGGCAATATCTATGCGGAAGCCGGAGTCGGCGCCGTGCTGATATTGGGTACGCTTGATCTAGTTCGACGCGCTGAGGCGTTGTTGGCGACGGGCAGCGACGTTCCGGAACCACGGAAAAGCCATCCGCCTTTCTTGGATCGCATTAGGTTTATCGCACCTTTGGACAAGATTGCACCCGAGAACAGGCGGACGGAGCTGGTTGATAGGCGCCGAAGCTTCTGTGAGATCATGGAGGTGATTTGGTCCGAGGTGCGTCCTCATTTGCTAGCGCAGCATGTTGCAGGTGTGCGGCCTACCGACCGTCGATCAGACCAAGGCGGTTGGTTACCGCTGGCGTGACTGGCTTGATATGCTTGATATGGGATTGGTCTCTTTCTCCGCGCCGATCTGAGCGAGCATTCTCTCTGGAACTACGCTTCACAACAACACCGCGAGTAGCAATTCAGGATGGCAGTCATCGCTCATCTTCATACTTGAGAACCCGGAACTATCTACTTGCGCCGATGTCATCGTGGAGTCCTGCGTTACAACCTCACTCACAGAAGCCAGGTTAGCAGGCCTGATGGTAGGGCAAACCGGGCGGCCGCGCTTTGCGTTACCGGCAGCAATCTTCCCAGCACTGAGCTAAAGACGGTCTTCAGATCGCGCTCGAAGGACTAAAAAAGTGCCCATGCCAAACTGACGACGACCTCAGGCTGAGCCGACTACCAGTTTTCACCAGCGCAGCATAGCACCGCGACTGCTATCTATCGTCTCAAGCAGTATGATCGATGGCCGGCAGTTGATGACAAGAGAACATTGGACCGCGCAAGCTTTCGACTAGTCGTTTGGGTCCTCCCGGAAGGGCCCCCATTATGTGGGTGACGTGCAACCGCCCGACTAGGCTAGCTATAAAATTTCAAAAGTGACTTTCTGTTCTCGAATGCGCGTCTGCCTCCAAACCAAGGCCGTTCGCAGCGGCTACTGGATTGGGCTGTAGCGGAATAGCTCATTGTCCGACGGTGAAGGCAGTTCAATCGCCTTCAGGATGACCCGATGCCCACTACCACCCCGCTGTATCCGCCCGATTTCCGCGCTGCGCCCGTTGCGCGCTTGAACCGAATGCGTCGCAAGAATCCGCGCACGGTCACGATGCCCGACAGGGTGGGTCCGCATGTGAAGCTCGTCTTCGCCGAAATGGCGCGGCAAAAGCTGCGTTACCTTGACGTGGCCGAACGTTCCGGCGTGCAGCATGCCACGCTGAAAGCGTGGAGAAAGAAGAATCGGCCGGGCTTGGAGTCGGTTGAGGCTGTGTTAGCGACTCTCGGGTACGGCCTTGTCCCCGTTCCCACGCTTGAAGTACTGCCCCATCCCGAACTCGCGGGTGAACTCACTGCGCTCGCCCTCAAGATGCGAATGAGCATTCCCCAAACTTTTAGCGCGCTGATCGATATTGGAGTCGAACAAAAGCTTCTCCGCATGCGAGCGGAAAAGCGCGCGGCCGTGCTGGCCGAGCACGATGCTCGCCTTACTCGCATCCCCGCCAACGACAATGTGAAGCAGTCGCTCGGCAGTGAAGCTTCGGCGACTTAAGGGGCGACCAAACTAGCCTCGCCCCCGGTTTCGATCTTTCTCATACTTGGTCCGTTAGTTGATGCTCCTCCACACCAACTAATGGGTGAAACCGAGGCCGGTGCGTTTGATAGTCAGATGCGCCGGCCACCTCCAAATGGGACATCATGTCTAAAGTGTATCTCTCGCGCACCCAGGCCGCAAAGCGGGTCGGCCGTTGCGCGAAGACCCTCCGCAACCTCGCCAAGCGTGGCGATGGCCCCCCGTTTCTGTTGATCGGCGACCGGCCTGCTTATCCGGCCGAACAGCTTCAAACCTGGATTGCAGCCGGCGGAGATGCCCAATGAGCCGCGCCAAGCTTCTCGCCGACCTCAATGCGGCGTCCGCAGATTACGCAACGGCTCAGCGGCAGCTTGCGGCGGAGCGTTTCAACGTCCGGCACGGAATCGCGCACAATCTGATGTTCGCCGAGAGCCGCGAGCATGTCGCCTATCACCGCTGGCTCGGCGCTCATGAAGCATTCGCTGCCAGTGCACCGAAGTCCGCTCTGAAGCCTGCCCCGAAAGCATCGACCGTAGCACCGCGAGACCCCGGCGCGGAAGCCGTCGCGGACTATTGGCGGCGTTGATTTAACCCCTTGAGCCCAAGCACTATGAGCATTCTGAAGTCCCTCTTCGGCAAGAAGCCGATTACTTCCACCAATATCGCTGCCGAAATCGAGAAGGCGCGCGCCGAGCATGACGCTGCTCTTACCAAGCGCGGCGCAGCACTGGCCGGTCTCGGCTTGATGGATGATGCTGCCCATCAGAAGGCCGAAGCAGAATATGAACTTCACCGGCGCGCTGCCGATCGCGCCGCCGCGCGCCTCGACGATCTTGAAAAGGCGCACGCCGAAGCGCTCGCGGCCGAAGCCGAGGCAGAACGTATTGCTAGCGAACATCGTTTGCGCGACCGTGTGGAGGCCGCGCGCCATGCCGTGGAAGTCGAGGCTGCCGAGTTGCTTCGGGCCTATGACGATCATGCCGCCGTGATCGGCAACATCCTCTCGCGGTTGGAAGCAATTCATGACGAAACGAGCGCGGTCAATGAAATTGTCCGCCGCCGGCCGGATATCGACGGCGTCGTCGGCGTGGATGCCGTGCACCGCAAGCACCCGGACCGCCAAGCGAGTGTGCGGCGCGAGAAGCGCCTGTGTTGGGTCGCTCACGACGGCCATGTCACCGAAGCGCAGAAGGATGCCGATGGCGGATTTATTCGGCCCCCGCGCACTTTCGATCGAGCGCTTGGCTATCATCCCGAACCTAAGCTGGAAGAACGAGAAATCGTGGTTGAGCGCACCAAATTCCGCCCTGGCCGCTACGAAAACCCGCTTTCTGCGATCCACCTCCCGGCCGGATTCGCTAACGGTCACCAGCACTGGCCGCGAAAGTAAGTAACGCGTAATGTGGGAAGTTGGCTTGCGCATAGCCAATCATCATCAAGAACGAATCTCTTCACCCCCTGTCGACGATTCGTTCAACGCCTTCGACGATAATTTTCGCCTGGGCTCGTGTCACCGGCCTGCCTCCGTGCACAGCATCATTGCGAATCCTGTTCCATTCCAAAATTGTCTCCGGATCATCAATGAGTTGCCGTTCGCGCGCATAATCGAGAAGTTGGCGCATCGACATAGGCCGACGCACTCGATCGCGTGGAGGAATTTCTAGCCGCTGCCGCAACGTGATCTCCAAAAGTGCCATTGCCGAAATCACGGCGGCGCGGAACTCATTGGCTAAGAATAAGCGTTGCGGCTCTCGCCGTTGCGCTAAGCCCAGGCTTTACCCAGCCGCGATTAAGCGCTTGCCGATTTCTTCAACGAAATCGGTATCATCGTAGATCGCGCTCAATCGATTGATCCACACGAAGGGCCAGGGCGTCGGCAGTTGGGACAAATCGCTTACTACGATGATCACGTCGAACAGTAGCCGCTCGGACTCCCGCCTCAAACGCGAGAGCGCGAGCCCCAGCTCGATCTGAGTCGCGGTCGACGTTGCATCAACAACCACTACAGCGGATCGGTCGATTAGAGTATCGATCTTGGCGCTTACGCTCTCAGCTAGATCAACTACGTCCGCAGCGGTTACCGGAACAAAGCCTGCTTCTTCCGCTAACGGGAAAATGTGTTCCCGATAAAATGGCAACACGTCCAGCGGCGTCGCAAACAAGCAAAGCCGCGTCATGGCACTCCGTGGCAGCAACAGCTGCTCAAGCGGTTTTTCTTCAGTGGGCTTCAACGTAGGTCCGGCATGTTCACGACGGTATTCGCGCAATTCCGCGAACGTTTCGGCGAGAACAGTACCGTAGCTATTGCGTGTACCCGGCAGATTGACGACCTTTACGCCTCGACGCTCGTAACGCGCGATATCACCCGGCTTGGCACCGACCAAAATCGCATATGCCGTGCGCCTGGATTTGCCGAGCCGAGTCGTCACAACCTGCCAGATTTGGCGGAAATCGGGGTCGTCTAAGCTGTAGCCGATAAGGACCGCCGTTTTGGTTATCAGCAAATTCGCAAGGAACGTTGCCATTAAGGGATAGTCAGTCAGGAAAGCGTCGTAGTCGGCCTCGGTGACAACAAGCCGTTTAGGATGACGTGTGTCCCCATGCAGCTTAAGCAGCAGTGTCCCCGAGGTGCCGACGTTGATGGACAGTTGATCTTCGTCGACTACGGGATGAACTGTTCGCTTATCCTGACGCTCAATATCGTAGGCCTTCTCCAGTAGAAAATCGAAATTTGTTGTACAGACGACGTCAAACGGAAGAGTACAAAACTCCCGATGGGCTGGACCTGGCCGAGCTGCGTCGAGATGCAGAAATTCGACTAGCCGTTCAACAAGCCGTGCGCGATCGTATTCATGCTCATAAGCCGAGATGCCGTCCAAGACGCTGTTCGGAGAATAATCCCGAAGCTCGTCGGCAAATAGTTTGCCAAGCTCGGACCAAAGCGGCATCTTCGCCGATGGAGGCAAGATTGCGTTCAGTGACATACCGGCACCGATGATCGGTAACCAGCGGCCTCTGACGAAATCCTCCAAAATGGGCTTAGGAAAATGCTGAAGATACTTTTTTGTCACGGTATGCTCTGGCGCGCGCCCTTATGCGACCGCGATGGAAGCAGCCAATGGCAGCGCCAAAGCAGTCTTCGCTTGTAGGCCCTTCTGACTAGATACATAAGTCCAAATCGCCGCATCAAAATGTCGCCGAGAAACACCAATGAGGTCTGCTGCATAGGAAACGACGAGCTTCAGAAAATCGTAGTCTTCCGACTTCACGCCGGCATCGTTAGCAAACGCTCTGATATGCCGATCGACTGCGATAAAATCCAACCCTACCAAGCTGCAGAGATAGTCCGCAGTCTTCGGACCCACCCCGTGAATCGCAAGTAGCTTACCCCGGCATGGTGGATGTTGTAACCATCGTCGCAGCTGATGAAAATCATTGACGCCTTCGCTGCGCAGCAATTCCCCCAAGCAAACAAAGCGCGACACCTTGGTGGGGTGCTGCCAACGCAGGAACTCGGCAGCCCCAATGGAGCTAATCACATTGAACATACCGGACAAAGTCGAAGCCTCGGGAAACTCCTGGACGATCCTATCGATCCGTACCTTCACGACGGTTCTGTAGTTGAGACCCGCTTGAAGAGCCGCGTCCGCCAGGACGGCGCCAACATGGTGCAGAGGCTTGCGACATGACGGGTTACGCCCGATCACGCCCTTCTCTTGGGCTAGTTGCGCGACGAGACGCGCGGAACTCAGCGCACTGAGAACTTCGCGTTCAGGTTTGGGAGCAGTCATGTGTATAGAGACTCAATTGCCGTGAGTCGCTCAACGCAGTTGGGACATGCCCCGCAAGGGGTGTCACTGAAGAGCTGACATGAATATGTTCTGCCGATAGGGACTTTCAATTCGCTTGCAAGCCTGACGACGTCGGCCTTGCTCCAATCTCGAAACGGCAACTCGAATCTGATGGGTCCAAGATTACGGGAAAGCGAGTCTAAACCGTTAAGAAAAGTAGCGGAACAATCCAATTCTTTGGCGTGATTGCTGTTGATAAAGCCCGAATAGACGGTGTCGAGGCCGCGCGTTTGAGCGATGCAGGCGCCTATAGAGAAGAACAGCAGGGTTCGATAAGGGATATAGAGCTCATCGTCCTCGACGTGCTCCGACCATAGGTCCGGCTCAGCGATCAATCTGGACGTTGAGTCCTGGTAGATGCTTGAGATGTCGATTCGCTTGACGGGCGATGCAAGGTCCGTGGCCGGCAGTACTTCTTGCACCGTCTCCCATTCTTTCTCGACGCAGTGTTGCCCGTAGTCGAGGAACACCGGTTGAAACGAGATTCGCTTCTCAACCAACCAATAGCCGACCGTCGTGGAATCAAGCCCACCGGAACACAAAAGCAATGCGCTCATCAAGCCTCACCTCTTCTTTGGCTGAGCAGTTGAAACACTGCGTTGAGACAGGCATCGAGGTCGGACGAATAGAATGAAGAGCCTGCGATCACCATCGTATTGTTGTTTTTTCTGCTTGGGTCATATGTCACGACAGGAATGCCCGCCTCAATAGCGAGTCCGATTTCAACAAGGGTACCGGGGTCGCGTTCAGTTGGCACAGCAAACACAAGTGCGCACTTCTTAAGAAGCTCGCAATCCTTCTCATAAATGGCCCGCAAAGTAGCGGCGTTTGAGTTTGGCGGAAGCTCACCATTCTCTACAACGGGTCGCCGAGGCGAGAAGTTGTGGTACGCTAGCGCTTTTAGAGCCTTATCGATAGCCGCACGATCGGCGTTCGCAAAGTCGGGCGCAGCAAAATAGATCTGCGCTTGCGGTCGCATGTTCCACGGAAGAAATGTGCCTCCAAGTGACGTCATCTCCTGTAATGAGAGACGTTGATCGCGTTCGACGTACTTTTTGAAAATGTCGGGATAGGTGGTTTGAGAATAGGCGGCAGCAGCGTAGGTTGCCCGCCAGCCAGCAGTTGCTGCACCGCTTGGCAACGCAGTTAAGAATACGGCTGCGAAGACATCTCCGACCCCCACCGAGTTAATTGTTGTTCCAAGTTGTGCAGGAAGCGTCTCGATGGATTGGGAGGCCTTCGAGTTATCCAGCAATTCGCTGCCACCTCGATTTTGCTTGAGTATTACGTATCTCGGCTTACATCCCGCAAAAGCCGTAGCAATGCCAGTCACGGTTTGGTCTTTGATCTTGGCAAACAGCGGCGACGAGGTTGAAAGGAGGATAGTCTCAATTGGCCTGCCGATTCCGGCGAGTGCCATCGGCGTCTCAACGTTATAAGCGATATCGATGTGTAAGCGAGCAGTAGCTGGTAACATCGCGCACACATCTGACAAGCAGAATGTGCCCGGAAATATCAGCACCTCTTCCGCCTGCTCGAACTTCTGCGAGACGTCGATAAGCTGGACAGCCTTTTCGTCCCGTAGCGGCGTATCGTAGCCCTGGTCGGCGACCTCGATTGCGTCGAAAATCAATGTGACGTTGGGAGCTCCCGTTACTATGCCCAGGATTATTAGCTCGACACATCCGAGCGTCGCGAAGTAATCGCGAACCAAGCCTTCCAAATAGCTCGGCGAGACAATGGCGGCGCGGAAAGGTTGTCCTAAGGCCCAAAAACCGCGAGCTGCATGGGCAACGCCGCCAAGGCGCAATTTGTTCTCCGATCCGGGCGGGGTGATCGTGAAGTCAACGAAGACTTCGCCGATAAGCAAAGGTACTTTCGCACTCATGGGTGCGAGGAAGGCGCAAAGTCGGCCAATACTTTGGCGACGGCACCCGATGCATTAGAGGACGTGATCGTACCGGTATATGTCCAGCCATCCTTTAGACAACCGGCTAGATAATTAAGGGTTGTTGGCAGATTGCCGACCGTTACACCCGCGTCGGTTTCCGCAACGACCCGCTTCTTCAGAGCTATTCGCAGTTGTTGGCCGGGTGCGGGCACTGCGCCAGTTGTTTTGTGGAAATCGCAGTGTTCAATATCCTCCAGGGACACTGCGAAGGCTTGGGCACATCGGTCTGATCCACCGCCGCTGCCGCTACCGCCACCTGTCGATTCGACCGAACCTTTGCCTGATGAACCGGGATAGTCACTAATCCGGCCAGAGCCGCTGCTGCCCATGCGTATCCCCCAGAAAAGCGTCGATAGCAGCGCAACTTATGGTAGGAGTCAATATGGCAAGCAAGTAAGAAACGAGCGGTTGCTTGACAGGGCCTTCGAAGATTCGCCTATCCTTCGATCCAGACGCTTGCCGCGCTGCAACAGTTCATTGTTCGGCGAGACAGCATTTGCCCGGGACCTTGGCTCCGTACATTGAGGCTTGCCTAAGTATTAGAAAACATTGCTATCTCCCAATCTTTCTCTGTGTAAATACACCGCTGTGATCATCGACTCTCCGCCCGACTTTTCAAGCGGCCAACGAGCTTACGGCGGCGCGCCGGGAGTTTCCGATCATCCTGGGGGCCGCCAGACTATGACGAACGAAGCCGACACTTGCCGAAAATTCGTCGTCCCCAAACTTCAGTCCGCCGGCTGGGACGACGAGCCGCACTCTATCGCCGAGCAGCGCACCATCACGGATGGTCGTGTAATTCCGGTGGGAAGGGGCTTTGTCCGCAAGCCGCCCAAACGGGTGGACTATCTGCTGCGCTACGCGCGGGATTTTCCGCTTGCCGTGGTCGAGGCCAAGGCCAGCTACAAATCCGCAACCGACGCCGTGCAGCAGGCACGGAGCTACGCGGAGATTCTCGGCCTCAAGTATGCCTACGCCACCAATGGCACCGAGATAATCGAGATCGATTATTTCCAGGGGACAGAAACGCTCGTTGCTGACTTCCCCTCGCCTGGAGACCTCTGGCGGCGCTATCAGTTGGGCAGCGGGATCAATACGCCCGAGCGCGTCGATCATCTGATCGCCCCTTACAACACAGTCGGCGGCAAACCGCCCCGATACTACCAGCAGATCGCCATCAACCGGGCGATCGAGTCCATCCTTGCTGGAAAGCAACGCTTGCTTCTCACAATGGCGACTGGGACGGGCAAGACCATCGTCGCTTTCCAGATTTGCTGGAAGCTCTGGTCAAGCCGCTGGAATAGTACCGGGGAGCATCGCAAGCCGCGCATCCTGTTCCTCGCGGATCGCAACATCCTCATTGACGACCCGAAGGACAAGACCTTCACCCCCTTCGGGGACGCGCGCCACAAGATCGAATCCGGCGAGATCGTCAAAAGCCGGGAAATGTATTTCGCTATCTATCAGGCGCTGGCGGAGGACGAACGTCGCGCAGGACTCTTCCGGAATTATCCGCCAGATTTCTTCGACCTCATCATCGTCGATGAATGTCATCGGGGTAGCGCACGGGACGATAGCTCGTGGCGCGCCATCCTTGAGCACTTCAAGCCCGCCTACCAGCTTGGCATGACGGCGACGCCGCTGCGTGAGGACAATCGCGACACCTACCTCTACTTCGGCAACCCGATTTACGAGTACAGCCTGCGCCAGGGCATCGACGATGGCTTCCTCGCGCCCTACCGAGTGCATCGCGTCATCACTCAATGGGACGCGGCTGGATGGCGACCGAGTAAGGACGAGGTTGATCGCTTTGGCCGCGCGATTCCCGATGATGAATACCAGACCAAGGACTTCGAGCGGACCATCGCCTTGCGCGCCCGCACGCAGGCTATCGCCCATCACTTGACCGATTTTCTCAAAAAGACCGACCGCTTTGCTAAGACCATCGTGTTCTGCGTCGATCAAGAGCACGCCTCGGAAATGCGGCAGGCTCTGGTCAACCTCAATGCCGACCTTGTGGCGCAGTATCCCGATTATGTGGCGCGCGTCACCGCCGACGAGGGTGCAATCGGACGCGGCCACCTATCGAAATTCCAAGACCTCGAAACCAAGACACCGACTATACTCACGTCGTCGCAGTTGCTGACGACCGGCGTTGATGCGCCAACGTGCAAGAATGTCGTTCTGGCTCGTGTTGTCGGATCGATGAGCGAATTTAAGCAGATCATCGGACGCGGGACACGCCTGCGTGATGATTACGGTAAGCTCTGGTTCAACATCCTCGACTACACTGGTTCCGCGACCCGCATGTTCGCAGATCCGGACTTCGACGGCGATCCGGCCCGGATCACGGAAGAAGAAGTAAACGACGCGGGAGAAATCACCTCGACGACGGAGACGCTCCCCGAAGGGCAGGAACCGGAGCCTGCCACGCCGGAGGAAGGCGACACCGGCGTGATCGAACCGCCGACCGGCGAGCCGCGGAAGTTTTACTTCGACGGAGGCCAGGTCGAAGTCGTGGCCCATTTGGTACACGAGCTTGATCCGAACGGCAGGCAGCTTCGCGTCGTCAAATACACTGACTATGCTGCCGAAAGCGTTCGTTCGCTTGCGCCAACTTCCGCCGAGCTTCGCAAGCGTTGGGCGGACGCTGACCAGCGCGGCGAGATCATCACCGCGCTGGGCGAGCGCGGCATTGACTTTGACGTGCTGGCCGAAGAGACAGGCCAAACCGACGCCGACCCCTTCGACCTGCTTTGCTATCTCGCTTTCAATGCGCCTCTTCGTACCCGGCGTGAGCGGGCGCAGCGCCTCAAGGCCGAGCGCAAGGACTACTTCGAGAAGTTCTCTCCTGAAGCGCGTCAGGTATTGGACGAGCTTCTGGAAAAATATGCGGAACACGGCGACGCACAGTTTGTCCTGCCGGACGTGCTCAAGGTTCCACCGATCTCAACCCACGGCCAACCTGCCGAAATCATCAAGCTGTTCGGCGGCCCCGATGAGCTTCGCCGGGCCGTAAACGACTTGCAAGGATTGCTCTATGGCTCGAACTAAGAAGAAGAACGGCGCGGACGCCGCACCGATGACAACTTCCCAGATGCTCGGGAGCCTTCTGAAGTCCGCGCGCGATATCATGCGCAAAGACAAGGGGCTGAACGGCGATCTCGACCGTCTGCCGCTGCTGACATGGATCATGTTCCTCAAATTCCTCGACGACCTTGAGCAGCAGCGCGAGGAGGAAAGCGCGTTATCCGGCAAGAAGTTCAAGGCGGCCATTGAAGCCCCGTATCGCTGGCGCGATTGGGCTGCCGATCCGCAGGGCATCACGGGCGATGAACTGCTTTCCTTCATCAATTCCGACGAAGCCGTGCGCGCCGACGGCCAGAAAGGCCCCGGGCTGTTCGCTTACTTGCGGGCGCTTTCCAGTTCCAACGGCGACAACCGCCGTGACGTGATCGCCACTGTGTTCAAGGGCGTCGATAACCGCATGAAGAGCGGCTATCTGCTGCGCGACGTCATCAACAAGGTTGGCGGGATCCACTTCACATCATCGGACGAGCTTCACACCCTCGGCGCGCTTTACGAATCCATGCTCCGCGAAATGCGCGACGCGGCGGGTGATTCCGGCGAGTTCTACACGCCGCGCTCCGTCGTGCGCTTCATGGTGGAAGTCATCGATCCGCGCCTTGGTGAGACCGTCCTTGACCCGGCCAGCGGCACGGGCGGATTTCTGGTGGAAGCGTACAATTACCTTGAGAAACAGGTGAAGACCGTCGCCGACCGCAAGCGTCTGCAAACCGACACCATCATCGGCTGCGAACCCAAGTCCCTGCCCTATTTGCTGTGCCAAATGAACCTGCTCCTGCACGGACTGGATGCGCCGCAGATCGATCCCGGCAATGCCCTGCGCTTTAAGCTCTCCGAAATTGGCGAGAAGGAACGCGTCGATGTGATCGTCACCAACCCGCCGTTCGGCGGGGAGGAGGAAAAAGGCATTCAAGGCAACTTCCCCGAAGATCGTCAGACGGCGGAAACCGCGCTGCTGTTCCTTCAGCTCATCATGCGCAAGCTGAAACGCCAGCCGTCTTCTGTCGGTCGCCCCGCACGCGCTGCCGTCGTCGTGCCCAATGGCACGCTGTTCGGCGACGGTGTTTGTGCCCGCATCAAAGAAGAACTCCTCAAGGAGTTCAATCTTCATACCATCGTGCGGCTGCCCAATGGCGTGTTCGCGCCCTACACTGGCATCCCCACCAATATCCTGTTCTTCGACCGCTCCGGCCCCACGGATGAGGTCTGGTATTACGAGCAGCCCCTGCCTAACGGCCGCAAGAATTACACCAAGACTCAGCCCATGCAGTTCGACGAGTTCAAGGCCTGCACGACGTGGTGGACGAAGCGCGAGGACAACGACCAGGCGTGGAAAGTGCAGGTCAAGGAATTGCTGGATGCGGGCTGCAACCTCGACCGAAAGAACCCGCGCGCCAAAGTGGATTTTGAGCACCTGCCACCGGAGCAACTTGCCGACGACATTCTCAGGAAGGAGCTGCGGATTGCCGAACTGATGCGAGAAATCAAAGCCGCTCTAGGTGCAAGCGCATGAATCTAAGCTGGCAATCCGTACCGCTAAAGCAGGCGCTGAAAAGAGTCGCGCGTTTCGAATCTCGCGAAGACATAAACGAATATGTATTTGCGGGCACATATAGTTTTGGTCGCGGCGTATTCGTGAGCGAAAGAAAGTTGGGCGCCACGTTTAAGCTTCCCAAAGTCCAACGCTTGCGAGCAGGAGATTTTGTCTACTGCAAAATAATGGCCTGGGAAGGCGCTTTTGGAATAGTACCGCCGGAAGCTGACGACTGCGTGATGTCGAACGCTTTCGTTGCTTACGAGGCGGACTCATCGGTTGTTGACCCGAAATTTCTCGATTGGTACTTCCGAGCGCCATCAAACTGGCAACGGATTGGACGGCAAAGCACTGGCACGAATGTCCGACGACAAAGTCTGCATCCTGAGCAATTTGAAGCATCAGAGATACCCCTCCCGCCGCTCGGCGAGCAACGCCGCATCGTCGCACGCATCGAGAAGTTGGCGGCGCGAGTGCAGGAGGCACAACAAGCAAGGTTACGTGCAGTTAACGAGTTATCGGCTCTCCACACGAAGCTGCTTCTATCGACATTCGACTCGGTAAGTAACTCCAGCACCGAGATTGGTGCCGAATTTGTCGTAACGACAGGGGGTACACCATCTCGGGCAAATTCTAGCTACTGGGGCGGGTCGAATGCGTGGGTCAGCTCAGGGGAAGTAGCCTTTCGCGACATCATCGACACTCGCGAAAAGATAACTGATCTTGGCCTCAGGGAAAGCAACGCGAAAATCTATCCTCCTGGAACCGTACTGCTGGCGATGATAGGTCAAGGAAAGACCCGGGGGCAGTGCGCCATTCTTCAATGCGCTGCCGCGACCAATCAGAATGTCGCTGCGATACATGTGACCAAGACGATTCATTCGCCGCGCTACGTTTACTGGTGGCTGTACGCCAACTATCGAAAGAGTAGGTCTACAGAGACCGGCACGGCTCAACCAGCCCTGTCAGCAGACCGCGTGAAGCGAATGCTTATTCCTCTGCCTGAGCGCAACCGACAAGACCAAATTGCCTCTCAGCTCGAAGCTCTTCAATCCAAGTTCGACGCGGTGAAAGCACTTCAAGCCCAGTCTGCCATCGAATTGGATGCCTTGCTCCCCGCCGTTCTCGACAAGGCATTCAAGGGAGAATTGTAGAATCAACATGAGCACTGCGACCACGCAATCCGCTCCTTTGACCGAAAAAGCTGCCCTCACCGACCTCGTTACATGGGCAGAGAAACGGCCTGCATGGCAGAGAGATGCTCTTCGTCGGCTGGTTGCAGGTGAAACGCTCGACGATAAGGCGATCGCTGAACTTACGGAGCTCTGCCTTGACCCTACGCGCACCCATACGCCGATTTCGCAATCGCATATTGTCGCTGAAACCAGCGCGGCAGAGCCGATTTCACTTCTTTCGATAAAGAACCCCACTGCCATCAACGCGCTTGCCAGCCAGCAGGAGCTATCCTTTGAACCCTCCGGTCTGACGGTAATTTACGGCGATAACGGTTCGGGAAAGTCTGGCTATGTCCGAGTCTTAAAGCACGCATGTCGGTCACGGGATGAGAAGTTCGCCATCCACAGGAATTTGGAGGATAAGACCAACACGCCGCAGTCTGCCGAAATATGTTTCGCGAGAGGCGCGAACACTCATCAATTCGGTTGGACACCTGACGGCGAGCCACATAGCGAGCTCCCATCGGTCAGCATATTTGACTCTCGCAGCGCAAACATCCATGTCGAAAGCACTAACGAGGTAGCCTATATCCCCCGGCCAATGCGTTTGCTGGAGGCGCTGGCGGACGCTTCCGACTACATCAAAACGGCGCTCGACGGCAGGATTGCCACTCTTAAGAATCAGATTCCGCTTGCGATTTCAAATCCCTCACTGACCAGTGAGACGGCTGCTGGCAATTATGTTTTTGGGCTAAACGCAAAGTCCAATATCCCGCTGCTCGATAAGCTTGCCGCACTTGGTGAGCAGGAAACCGCTCGCCTCTCCACGCTGGAAACCGACTTCGCACAGGACCCCAAGCGCGCCGTGGCGCGACTTGAGAATCAGCGCCGGGAAGTGGAGCGCATTCAGACTTTCCTCCAAACTCTAGTTGGCGCTACGAACGCGGCGGCGTTCGCCGAAATTAATGCGCTGCGAAAGACCCACGGCGATGCCGTGGAAGCCGCATCGGTGGCTTCGCAACAGCTATTCAGCGCATCGCCGTTGCCGGAAGTAGGCCAAGCAACCTGGCAGAAACTATGGGAGGCCGCGCGCGCCTATGCTGTCACCGTGGCCTATCCCGGAAAGACATTCCCTTCGAGCGAACCGGGTACGATTTGCGTGCTTTGCCAGCAACCCCTTAGTGCGGACGCAATCGAGCGCCAATTGACATTCGAGTCGTTTGTAAGAAGCTCGACGAAGGCTGATGAAGCGGCGGCGCGCGCGAAGCTGGACGCTACGCTTGCCCAGTTGAAAGGGCGGATGCTCCGCATTGGCGATATTCTGAAATCGAGCAAGTTCCTCACCACCGATATCGGCGATGCGTCGCTTGCACAGCAAGTTCGACGCGCCTTTGTCGTGGTGCTCTGGCGGCTACGGGCGATGGTCAGGGCATATGGCGAGCCCAAGCCGCTTGGCGCTGATCCGCTCCAGGCGCTTACGATCCTCGCAGCCGATCTCAAAAGGCGCGCCGCGCAGCTTTCCGCCGATACGCAGAGCGACGACTACAAGAGACTGAAATCCGAATACCTTGAACTCAAGGAGCGCGCCGCTCTTGCGCCGCTGCTCCCGGACATCAAGGCGCACATCGCGCGCCTCAAGGAAATCGAGTCGATCAACACTGCGCTGAAGTCGATTGCCAAGAAACCAATCACCGACAAGAACAAGGAACTCTCGGATCGCATGGTAACGGACGCTCTGCGCGGTCGCTTTGCGCGTGAGATTGGAAAACTCAAACTGTCCCGAATGCCGGTTGAGCTACGCAAGGAGAAAGACCGGCAGGCGGTATCGTATTTTCGCGTTGCGTTGGTGGAGAACCCGACCGCCAAGGTCGGCGAGATATTCAGTGAAGGCGAGCACCGCTGCGTCGCGCTCGCTGCGTTCCTTGCCGAGTTGGTCACGGCGCAGCGTTATTCCGGTATCGTTTTCGATGATCCAATGTCATCGCTCGACCACATTCACCGGAACGCGGTTGCGTCGCGGCTGGTGGAGGAGGCGGAACACCGCCAGGTCATTGTGTTCACACACGACCTTGTGTTCCTATACGAACTTCGCCGCGAGGCAGAGAAGGCGAACCGGCCAATCGCATTTCGCAATGTCAGGCGTCGGCAGGATAAGCCTGGCCACATCGAGAACGAGTTGCCGGATAAGGCGAAGTCGGGCCTTGAGATGTGCAATGCGCTGCGATCCTCGCTCAAATCGGCAAAACCGACCTTTGATAAGCTGACAGATACTCAGCGCACTACGTTCTGCAAGGGGACTATCGGTCAACTGCGCGATGCTTGGGAGCAGGCCATTTCCGATTACGTCCGCCCAGTGCTCGAAAGGTTCGACAACAAAGTAAAACCGACCTCGATCTTCAAACTCGGCATTCTCACCGAGGACGACGTGAAGTCCGTAATGGAAGCCCAAAGTAGGCTATCTGAGGACCTCCATTCCTCGGCACAAGCGTTGAACCCTGAGGCCTTATCGCTTGATGACCTGCTTAGCGAGGTTAAGGCCCTGGAAGAATGGATTCAGTCCATCCGTGATCGCCAAAAGAATGCGGTAAAACCCGCGCTTAATTAGATCATCAGGCCAGATCGATCAGAAGCAGTTGCTCAACCCAGCGCTTTTCGCGACCATTTCGGACGTGCAGTTTGTTGGCGGAGAGCCACGGATCGGTCGTATCCCGCCGCTTGGCTGTCAGCGGGCGTGCAACAAAGCGCCCATCAGCAGAAGGCCAATGCCAACAGCGCCCAACGGGATAAACTGAGCGATGCCAGCTTGAGTGCTCGCCATTGCGGCGCCATACATTGCAAGTGGAACCGCAATGGCCGCGCCACCCCAGAGAACTTTTCCAACTGCGCGCATGACCAGCATTTGTTTACCTCCATCTCGGTGTTCATAGAGTGAGACCAGAGGGCAAAAGCGACAAGACCTTGTGCACTCTCTCCACATCTCGCTTCTGGTGCAGGCCGTGCTTGAGTCGCAAAGGCTTCTTCTCTGGCCCAAGGGTCAGCAGCAAGATTGATGGGGCTGAGGGTGGGGCTTAGAGACGAAGTTTGGCAAATTGCCCGAAGTGTCGATTTTACTGCCGTCTAACTTGTTGAATTTATTTATAATCTGGTACAGTTGGGTGGGCTCGAACCACCGACCTCCTGTTCCACAGACAGGCGCTCTAACCAACTGAGCTACAACTGCATCCTGGCGAGCCGCGCCTCAGGACGCCCTTCAGAGGGCCGGTGCCGAGGGGGCTGGACGGGGCGGAAACTAGGTGCAACGGGGGTTTTTGGCAAGGCCGCAAAACCCGATATTTGCCCGTCACTGCTGCGAGAAAACGAGTGGATCGGCGGGGCGTCGTTCACCTCTCCCCGGCGGGAAGAGGTCGGGTCGCTCGGCGCGCGCATGCGGGGCGGAGCGCGGTCCAACGCGAGAGCGGATCCCCTCACCCGGATCGCGCCGGACGATGCTTCGCATCGCCGGGGGGCGATCCGACCTCTCCCTTTGGGAGACGGAGCGCCGGGCGCGGTCGAGTGCACCATTTCAAAAAGAAAACCCGGGCGTTTCGGCCCGGGTTTCCATTGTTTGGCATGATCTGATCGGAAAACCGCTACACACTTTTCCGGATCATGCCGTTCAAACCGGCCCCGGCGCTCAGGCGGCGGGCGGATAATACTTGGAGGCGCTGGCCTTGATCGGCTCGGCCGTCTCGGCGGCGACGCGCTGGGTGAGCTCGGCCAGCTCCTTGGCCTGGGACTGGTAGGTCTCGAGCTGCTTGCGGGCGTGGCCGGTCCACAGCTCCATCGCTTCGGTCGGCGACTTGGCGCCGAACAGCTGCTGGGCGAAGTCGAGCTGGGCGCTGGAATTGGCCTTCATGAACTCGACCAGCTTGGCGGTGTATTCGCTCGCGCCCCTGGACGCGCAGGTGAACACGGCCTCGACGGTGCCGTTGTGGGTTTCGGCGGCGTCCTTGAACTTGGCGTAGTTCTCGCGGGCCTGCGACACGCCCTTTTCGGCGAACGCACGCATCTGCTCGGGAACCTCGAACGGGATGATCGAGGCAGAAAACGGATCAGTCGCACCTGTCATGTTGGTCCCTCACGCTAATTGAAAAATGGAGTGAGCCTTCTGGCGCGCCCGCCGGCCCCGACCGTGGGCCCTCGCATTCAGCGGGTACGAAAGACTGGAAACGCGAAACGAATGAGATGGCTCGCCCAGCGCCCAGCACTATGGCTGCCTATCATGTCAACATTGTGCATTGCAACGCGGCAGACGGGTGCGTTGCGGAAATTTAATCTAGGTAAGGGTGAGGTTCCGGTATGGGGGGACCGGGGGTTGAGGGCGGCGCGGGACATGCTCCATCGCCCTCATTCCGAGGCCGGAGCGAAGCGACGGAGCCATGGTGCGCAATTGCGCACCTGAGAATCCATCGGCCGCAGAGCAAGAGGATGGATGGATTTCCGGGTTCGCGCCGCGCGCGCGCCGGAATGACGGCGGAGCCGGCCCCGCGAATCCCTTGGATGCCGCATCGCTGCGGCTTGCGGGCCTGGCACCATTAAGGTTATCGGCGCTTGGGGGGCGTTTTCGGGCCCGGCGGCCGTGGACCTGCCCGCAGCCGCGGGCGATACTAACTCTTTCTTAAGGCTGTCATTCCGGCAGCCGCCACAGCATGCGCGAGTGACAAGCCGGCCCGATGATTCGTTCGGATTTCCAGTTGCGAGGTGTGGGCGATCCGCGGCTGGCCGTGCATGCGACCTCACCGCTGGCCACCTGGCTGTGGTCGACCGACGGCGCGCGCGTGCTGTGGGCCAATCCGGTCGGCGCAAAACTGTTCGGCGCGGCCAACAGCGCCGCCCTCGCCGACAGGGTGTTCGGCCCCGCCGACAGCCATCGCCGCCAGATCGCCCGTCTCGCGCGCCAGCTGCCGGCAGGCGGGAGCGTGCGGCTCGAACGGCTGCGTGGCTTCGGCGCCCGGCTCGGCACGCTGATGACCTGCGCCTGCGCCCGGCTCGATTTCGCCGACGGCAGTCACGCCGTGCTCGTCACCGCGATAGACCCGGCGCTGCGCACCATGCCGCTGGTCGAGCGGCTGCATCGGCTGGTCGCGGGCGCCAAGGTGCCGATGGCGGCGTTCGCGCCGGACGGATTGTTCGTCGGCGCGAGCGAGGCCGCCCGCACCCTGCTCGGCTTCCGCGACCTGTTCGAGGCCGGCCTCGAACGGGCCCGCAGCGACGCGCTGCGCGAAGGCCGCGCCGCGACGCAGATCGGCATCGGCCAGATGGTGCTGCAGCGGGTCGGCCGAGGCGCCGATATCGGCCTGGTCGCGCTGATCGAGCCGGCCGCCAACCCGGCCGCGGCGCGCGATGCCGCGCCCGCGGCGGCACCGGACGTCGCGCACAGCCAGCCGGCCCAGCCCTCGCACGAGATTGCGCCGGCCGCGCCCTCCGCCGCTGCGCCGGAGCCCCCGCCTGCTCCGTCCGCCGAGGCGCCGTCGGACATCGCACTGTTCGACGCCTTCGCCGAGCCGGAGGACATAGCGGCGCCGGCGGAGACGATCGCGCACGCGCAGCCGGACAGCGAGGCGGCAGCGCCTGTCGCATCCGCCGCGCCCGAGGCCCCGGTTGAAAACATTCCGATCGAAAGCACTTCGACCGAAAACACTCCGGTTGAAAACCGCAGCGCGGCCATCGTGTCGCCGCAGGGCGAGTCGATCACCGGCGGCATGGTCGAGCCTTCCTCGGGCAAGCCGTCTTCGGGCCAGCAAGAGCCGCCCGCACCGCGTCAGCATCCGCTGCGCTTCCTCTGGCAGATGGATGCGGAGGGCCGCTTTGTGCTTCTCTCCGACGAATTCATCGGCCTGATCGGCCCGCGCACGGCCGCCGGCTTCGGCCGGCCCTGGCGCGAGATCGCGGCCGACTTCGCGCTCGATCCCGACGGGCGCGTCGCACAGGCGCTGCAAAGCCAGGACACCTGGGCCGGCATCACGGTGAGCTGGCCGGCCGACGGCGGCGAGCGCCTGCCGGTCGAGCTCGCGGGCCTGCCGGTCTACGACGAGATGCGCAACTTCGCCGGCTTCAGGGGCTTTGGCGTCTGCCGCGATCTCGATGCGCTCAACCGGCTCGAGGCGCTTCGCCGTTTCGAGCGGCTCGCCGCGGCGCCGACGCAACATGGCCTCTCCGCCGATGTCGCCGGGCCCGCGACCGAGACCGAGACCGAAGCCGAGCCTCACATGAAGCCCGAAGCGGCGGCGGCGCCTCCGCCGATCAAGCCGGCCGAGCCCGAGCCGACATCCGGGCCTGAAGCACCAGAGACTGAAGCACCAGAGCCTGAACTGCCAAAGCCTGAACTGCCAGAGCCCACAAGCGACGCGACTTCACACCCAACCGATCTGGACACGCACGTGGAAACGCCTCCCAATGTCGTGCCGTTCCGCCCTCCCGGCGATACGCGCGCCCCGACGCTGACGCCGGTCGAGAACAGCGCGTTCAACGAGCTCGCGCGGCAATTGTCCGAGCGGCTCGAACGCGAGCGCGAGACGATCGCAGCCGACGCATCCGAGCCGGCGGCGGAGATCGCAGCCGAGCCAGCGGCACCGGAGCCGGAGGCGCCGCAGGCCGCCGCCGAATGGCTGAGCGAGCCGGCACCGCCGCCGCGCGGCACCAGCACGCGCGACCGCACGCTGCTCGACCTGTTGCCATCAGGCATCCTGATCTATCGGCTCGACCGCCTGCTCTACGCCAACCCGGCCTTCCTCGCGCGCATGGGCTATGCCAGCGTCAGCGCGCTGGAGAATGCCGGCGGGCTCGATGCGCTCTATGTCGAGCCGGGCGTGTCGTCCGCCAGCAGCACCTCGCAAGCCGGCACGCCGGTGACGATCAGCGCGACGGTCGCGACCGGCGAAGCGCCGCTGGCGACGACGGACGCGCATCTGCATGCGATCGACTGGGACGGCGAGAGCGCGCATGCGCTGATCTGCGCGCTGCCGCAGCCGACGCCGATCGTCGCGGAGAGCGTCGTCACCGAGGCCGTCGTTGCCGAGTCCATCGTCGCAGAGATCGCCGAGCCCGCAGCCGGCGAAGCCGAGGCCGAGGATCTCGCCGCCATCCTCGACACCACGGCCGAGGGCATCGTGATGTTCGATGCCGAAGGCAACATCCACGCCTGCAACCGCAGCGCCGAGGCGCTGTTCGGCTACGACGGCGAGGCGCTGCTGCAGCAGAACCTGATGACGCTGTTCGCGCCGGAGAGCCAGCAGGTCGTCGCCGATTATCTGCAAAGCCTGAAGAGCCAGGACATTGCGAGCCTGCTCGACCACGGCCGCGAGGTGCTGGGCCGCGAGAAGAAGGGCGGCGCCATTCCGCTCGCGATGATCATGGGCCGGACGCGCCCGGACGGGCCGAACTTCTTCGCGGTGTTCCGCGACCTCTCGCAGGCCAAGAAGGGCGAGAGCGAGCTGACGCAGGCCCGCCGCCTCGTCGACGGCGCGGCGAATGCCAAGGCCGACATGCTGGCGCGGATCAGCCACGAGATCCGCACGCCGCTCAACGCCATCATCGGCTTCGCCGAGGTGATGATCTCGGAGCGCTTCGGCACGCTCGGCAACGAGCGCTACGGCGAATACATGAAGGACATCCGCGCCTCCGGCGAGCGCGTCATCGCCATCATCGACGACCTGCTGGAGCTGTCGCGGATCGAGACCGGCCAGCTCGACCTGAACTTCGCCGACCTCAATCTCAACGATCTGGTCGAGGCTTGCGTCACCGTGATGCAGCCGCAGGCCAACCGCGAGCGCATCATCATCCGCACCTCGCTCGCGCATGCGCTGCCGCAGGTGAGCGCGGATGCGCGCGCGATGCGGCAGATCACCATGAACCTGATCTCGAACTCGATCCGGCTCGCCAGCGCGGGCGGCCAGGTCATCGTCTCGACCGCGCTGACCGACCGCGGCGAGATCGCGCTGCGCATCCGCGACACCGGCCACGGCCTCAGCGAGCGCGAGGTCGCCGCCGCGATGGAGCCGTTCCGCACACCGCCGCCCGGCGACGCCGCCGACAGCTCGGCGCTGAGCCTGTCGCTGACCAAGGCGCTGGTCGAAGCCAACCGCGCCCGCTTCAACATCAAGAACGCAGGCCACGGCACGCTGATCGAGGTGGTGTTCGCGCCGGTGCTGGCGAAGGCCTAGCAATCCAGGCTGTGCCGCGAAGCGATTCCTGATTGCTTCGCTGCGCGCGAAACGACGAAGGGCACGGCTCGCGCCGTGCCCTTCTGCATTCGGACCGCTCGCGTGGTCTCAGTGATAGATCTCGAACAGGCCGGCGCCGCCCTGGCCGCCGCCGATGCACATCGTCACCACGCCCCACTTCGCCTTGCGGCGGGCGCCTTCCTGCAGCAGGTGGCCGGTGAGACGGGCGCCGGTCATGCCGAAGGGATGGCCGATCGCGATCGAGCCGCCGTTGACGTTGTACTTGGCGGGATCGATGCCGAGCTTGTCGCGGCAATACAGGCACTGGCTGGCGAAGGCTTCGTTGAGCTCCCACAGATCGATGTCGTCGATCTTGAGGCCGGTGCGCTTGAGCAGCTTCGGAATCGCGAACACCGGTCCGATGCCCATCTCGTCGGGCTCGCAGCCGGCGGTCGCCCACGCGACGAAGCGGCCGAGCGGCTTGAGGCCGCGCTTCTCCGCGTCCTTGGCTTCCATCAGCACCACGGCGGCGGCGCCGTCCGAGAGCTGGCTGGCATTGCCGGCGGTGACGTACTTGCCGGGCCCCTTCACCGGCTCGAGCTTGGCGAGACCTTCCAGCGTGGTGTCGGGACGGTTGCACTCGTCGCGATCGACGACGTAGTCGACGATGCTCTCCGCCTTGGTCTGCTTGTCGACCACCTTCATCTTCGTCTTCATCGGGACGATCTCGTCCTTGAACTTGCCGGCCTGCTGCGCCGAGGCCATGCGGCGCTGCGATTCCAGCGAGAACTCGTCCTGGTATTCGCGGCTGAGCTTGTAGCGCTCGGCGACGATGTCGGCGGTGTCGATCATGGCCATGAAGATGTCGGGGGCGACCTTGAGCAGCTCCGGATCGATCGATTCCTTCGGCGTGGCGCCGCCCGGAATCGAGATGCTCTCGACGCCGCCGGCGACGATGCAGTCGGCGCCGTCCGAGCGGATCGAATTGGCGGCCATGGCGATGGTCTGCAGGCCCGAGGAGCAGAAGCGGTTCACCGAGACGCCGGCGGTGGTCTTCGGCAGGCCGGCGAGCAGCGCGGCCTGGCGGCCGATGTTCGGCGCGCCATGGGCGCAATTGCCGAGATAGCAATCCTCGACATAGTCCTTCTCGACGCCGGCGCGGTCCACCGCGTGATGAATGGCGTGCGCCGCGAGCGACATCGGCGGCGTGATGTTGAACCCGCCGCGGCCGGATTTTGCAAGGCCCGTGCGCGCATAGGAAACGATGACGGCTTCACGCATGTGTTTCTCCCTGTCGAACCATCTTGAACTGAGCGTCCTGACGCTATTGGTACACAAAGTTGGGCGGCCGCGGGAAAGAAAAACGCCATCCGGTCGCCCGCGGCTGTTTCCGCAGGTCGGAATATCCGCACGCTGTCGGATTCCGCGCTCTGGACTCGAACTCCGACCAGGAGGCGGCACTATCGCGGAGCGAATGCTTACGCCGACGCCTTCGAAGGCGGATTGTCCAGCAGGCCGAACAGCCACTCGACGCCGGCATCCATCATCGCGACCTTCGGAACGATGGCACGAAGTTGAAAGCTTCGCATCGGCAACGGTGAATCGATGCCGAGCAAACCAAAGCGGGCGCCGTGAACATCGAGAAGCCCCTTAGGCAGGGCGGCGATCAGATCGCTTTCAGCGACAACCGCCATCAAGAGCATGAAACTCGGCACGGTCATCGCGACGCGGCGGGATAGCCCTTTGCTGGCAAGGACGTCATCGACGTAAGCGCGCGTATCGCCGGCCGGGGACACGATGGCGTGCTGCATCTCGCAATAACGCTTCAGCGTCGGTTCTGCCGCGAAGGAATGGCCACGACGGACGGCGATCTGGAACCTGTCTTCAAAAACGATCTTGGACACGTAGCGCGCTGGAACGTCGTCGATCGGAACCACAGCGATGTCGACTGTCCGCGCATCCAGCGCTGCAAAGGCTGCTTCGCGCAGCACGTATCGCAAAGCCATGTCGATGAAGGGAGCCTCGCGCTGAACGAGCTTCAGCAATGGAGGCATCATGACGGCTGCGATCGCATCGGGCGCGCCGACCGTGAAGCGGCGCCTCGAGCGAGCCGGATCGAACGGCTCCGCCGTCCCCACCACGCGCCGCGCACGTGCCAGGACGTCCGCAATGGCATCGGCGAGTTGGAGAGCGCGCTCTGTGGGCACGACGCCTTTCGGCGTCTTGAGAAACAAGGGGTCGTTGAACTGCTGCCTGAGCCGGCCAAGTCCATGGCTCACCGCCGAGGGCGTGACATGAAGACGAGCCGCAGCTCTGGCGACGTTCCCTTCGGCGAGCACGGCCTCGAAAACCGGAAGCAGGTTCAGGTCGACCCGATTCAGCTGAATGTCATTCATGATGTTCGTGAAATCATATCGGCAAACTGATTTTGGGACAACAGCGACCAACCTTCGTGCATCCCCCAAGAAACGCTGCACACGAAAACCAAATGTATTTTCAAACCCTTACGGAGAACTTCCATGTCTTTTGCCACCCACCTCCCGCCATGGCTCCTGCGCAGTGCAGCGGCCTCGATCCTCCTGTTGATGACCGGCAGCACCGGCGCTCATGCGGCCCGCGCGAACGGCACGATCGCCGGCAACGGCTTCAGCTCCACCATCCTGAAGGTCGTTTCCGAGAATGGAACGTCGTGGACCAAGATCGAGGGCAGCACCATCAGCCTGCCCGTCAAGGTCCACATCACAACGCCGTCGTACCCGATCGTGAACTACAAGGTGCGTCAGCTCGGCCATCCCGAGGGCATGTATTTCGTCAACGCGTCTCCCGACAAGAAGCACGACGACGAGGTGAACTTCTCGACCACCTATGAAGGCTCGACCGACTTCATGACGGCTGCAGAAAAGCAGGCCATCATTGCGACCTGCAACAAGAAGCTCAGCGAAGGAAAGGGCATTCGCGAAAGCCACAACACGTTCGGTTCGGTCGGCGTCGAGCTGATAGCCTCGTTCCTGATCCCGAGCAACGATGTCGGTCCGCTTCCTTCGGGCGGGCTGGGAACGCCGCACAAGCACACGGCCAACGTGGCCGTGCCGGTGAAATGCGAGGGCAAGCATGGCAAGGCCGACGACGTCGCCGCCAAGGAGCCGAACTTCAGCGTCAAGGACATCCACCTCCGCTTCATGACCTCCGCCGGCCATGTGACGAGTCCCAATCCCGGGGCGAAATGCCAGGTGACCCACGCCCGCGTCCGCGTCGGCACCAGCAAGGCCGGTGGAGTCAAGTTCAAGCTCTGGACCAAGATCGGTAACGAGCCGATGCAGAGCCAGTTCGTCGAGGCCTGGTCGTCGTTCGTTTCGCCGGGCAAGTACGAGGCGGTCTTCACCAAGAAGATCTCGGTGTCGAAGACGACCAGCGTGCAGGCGATGGCCGAGGACAAGACCAATCCGATCGGACAATCAACCGGATGGAAGCAGGTTTCGCTCGACTGCACCGGCGCCGGCGGCGGCGGCTTCGCCGACAGGCCCGGCACGGCCAATCCCTCGGACAAGCGACTGCCGTCGCGCGTTTTCCTCGGCGAAGCACAGCCGGTACCCAACGCTCCACCATCCCGGCCGAGAGTTGGCGAAGCCAGGCTTCCGCCAATGCCGCAGGCTAATGCGGCGAGAGCGAAGGATCGGTTTTATCCGTCGAAGCCGCACGTAAACTAACGGCCCATCGAGCGGCCGACCGATACCGCCGGGCGAACCTCTCGGATTGATGGAGGTTCGCCCGACCGGCGCAGGAAGGTCTCTCTGGAATGCAGCGGCGGCTCAGCACGAGCGCCTCGATGTGAGACCGCCTTCGAGCTGATCTTGCGAATGAAGCCTTCGAACCGCGACGAGAGTCCTGTGGAATCTCCGCACTCAGAACGTCAGCGCCTTGGCCTGCTTGACCTGCGGCAGGGCCTGCACCTTGGCGAGCAGGTCGGCCGGTACCGCGCCGTCGACCTCGACCAGCGCGATGGCATCGCTGCCGGGCGCGACGCGGCCAAGGTGGAAGGTCGCGATGTTGATCTTGGCGTCGCCGAGCAGGCTCGCGAACTTGCCGATGAAGCCCGGCTTGTCCTCGTTGGTGACGTAGATCATCGACTTGCCGAACTCGGCATCGACGCGGATGCCCTTGATGTCGACGAGGCGCGGCTTGCCGTCGGCATAGACGGTGCCCGAGACCGACCGCTCCTGCCGCTCGGTGGTGACGGCGACGGTGATCAGGCTCTCATAATCGCTCTGCGCGGCGCGCACGATCTCGTCCACCACCATGCCGCGCTCCTTGGCGACGACCGGGGCGGAGACGACGTTGACCTCGCCCAGCATCGGCCGCAGCAGGCCGGACAGCACGGCGGAGGTGATCGCCTTGATCTTCATCTCGGCGACATGGCCCTCGTAGGTGATCTCCACCTTGAGGATGCCGGTCTCGGTGAGCTGGCCCGCGAAGGAGCCGAGCTTCTCGGCGAGGGCGATGAACGGCTTCAGCTTCGGCGCTTCCTCGGCCGTGATCGAGGGGAAGTTCACGGCGTTCGAGATCGCGCCGGTGAGCAGGTAATCCGACATCTGCTCGGCGACCTGCAGCGCGACGTTCTCCTGCGCTTCCGTGGTGGACGCGCCGAGATGCGGCGTACAGATCACGTTCGGATGGCCGAACAGCACGTTCTTGGTCGCCGGCTCCTCGACGAAGACGTCGAAGGCGGCGCCGGCGATGTGCTTGGAATTGAGCGCATCGACCACCGCCTGCTCGTCGACGAGGCCGCCGCGGGCGCAATTGATCAGGCGAACGCCCTTCTTCATCTTGGCGATCGCGGCCGCGTCGATGATGTTCTTCGTCTTCTCGGTGAGCGGGGTGTGCAGCGTGATGAAATCGGCGCGCTTGAGGAGGTCGTCGAGCTCGACCTTCTCGACGCCGATGTCCTTGGCGCGCTCCGGCGAGAGGAAGGGATCGAACGCAATCACCTTCATCCGCAGGCCGAGCGCGCGGTCGGCGACGATCGAGCCGATGTTGCCGCAGCCGATGACACCGAGCACCTTGCCGGTGATCTCGACGCCCATGAAGCGGTTCTTCTCCCACTTGCCGGCCTGGGTCGAGGCGTCCGCCTGCGGAATCTCGCGGGCCAGCGCCAGCATCAGGGTGATGGCGTGCTCGGCCGTCGTGATCGAATTGCCGAACGGCGTGTTCATCACGATGATGCCCTTGGCCGTGGCCGCGGGAATCTCGACATTGTCGACGCCGATGCCGGCGCGGCCGATCACCTTCAGCTTCGTCGCCTTTTCGAGGATCTTGGCGGTCGCCTTGGTCGCCGAGCGGATCGCAAGGCCGTCGTAATTGCCGATGATCTCGGCCAGCTTGTCCTTGTCCTTGCCGAGGTTGGGCTGGAAGTCGACCTCGATGCCGCGGTCCTTGAAGATCTGAACGGCAGCGGGCGAGAGCGCGTCGGAAATGAGAACTTTGGGCTTGGTCATGGGGATGATCCCTTAGTGGGCGCGATATGCTGATGTCGTCACCCGCGGGGCATGAGCGCGAAGCGCGTCTTCGCGCTCTGAGACCCGCGGGTCCATCTTTCTCGATGGATGGCCGGGTCAAGCCCGGCCATGACGAGAATGGGGTGACGAGTTACGCCGCCTTCGCGAGCGCGGCCTTGGTCTCGGCGAACGCCCAGTCGATCCACTGCGTCAGCAGCTCGACGTCCCTGGCCTCGACGGTGGCGCCGCACCAGATGCGCAGGCCGGCCGGGGCATCGCGGTAATAGGCGAAGTCGTAGCCGGCGCCTTCCTTCTCGACCAGCGCGACCAGCTTCTTGGAGAAGTCGGCCTGCGCGTCGTCGGAGAGCGAGGTGATCGCGGGATCGGTGAACTTCAGGCACACCGAGGTGTTGGAGCGGATCGAGGCGTCCTTGGCCAGGAAGTCGATCCACGGCGTCTTCGCCTTCCAGTCGGCGAGCACCTTGGTGTTGGCATCGGCGCGTGCGATCAGCGCCTTGAGGCCGCCGATCGACTTGGCCCAGTTCAGCGCGTCGAGATAATCCTCGACGCAGAGCATCGACGGCGTGTTGATGGTCTCGCCGACGAAGATGCCTTCGTTGAGCTTGCCGCCCTTGGTCATGCGGAAGATCTTCGGCAGCGGCCAGGCCGGCTTGTAGGTTTCGAGCCGCTCCACCGCACGCGGCGACAGGATCAGCATGCCGTGCGCAGCCTCGCCGCCGAGTGCCTTCTGCCAGGAGAAGGTGACGACGTCGAGCTTCGGCCAGTCGAGCGCCTGCGCGAATGCGGCAGACGTGGCGTCGCAGATGGTCAGGCCCTCGCGGGTCGCACTGATCCAGTCCGCGTTCGGCACGCGCACGCCCGAGGTGGTGCCGTTCCAGGTGAAGACGACGTCGCTCTTGGGATCGACCTTCGACAGGTCGGGGATTTCACCGTAAGCCGCGCTCAGCTTGGTGACGTCCTTGAGCTTCAATTCCTTGACGATGTCGCTGACCCAGCCCTCGCCGAAAGACTCCCAGGCGAGCGTGGTGACGGGCCGCGCACCGAGCAGCGACCACAGCGCCATCTCGACCGCGCCGGTGTCGGACGCCGGCACGATGCCGATGCGGTAATCGGCGGGGACCTCGAGCACCTCGCGCGTCAGATCGATGGCGAGCTTGAGCTTGGTCTTGCCGATCTTCGCGCGATGCGAACGGCCGAGAGCTGCGTCCTTGAGATTTTGGGCGTTCCAGCCGGGGCGCTTGGCGCAGGGGCCGGAAGAAAAATGCGGCACGTTCGGCCGCGAAGCGGGCTTCGCTACGGTCATGATCTACCCTTCCAGATAGTAAGCCTCCCGTTGGGGGGAGGTGTCCCGCCGCGGCTGATACGGGAATCGGGAAGGGCAGTCAAGGAAGTTCCGGGGCCTCACGCGTCAGTGATGGGAGCTCCGGTGCAATTTCTGGAGCTTCGACAACAGCGAGCGCATTCAGCAAGTCCGTGGCATCGCTGATCAATTGCGCGGCCTTGCGGCGGCTGCCGACCTTCAAAATGCATTTGTCATTGGCCTGCACGACATAGCCGTTGCCGACCTTGATCATCGAATAGCTTGGCATCGAAATCCCCGAACCGACCGAGCTCGGTGTCAGAAGCTGCCGTAGCATTCTTCGTTCCTGTGAGAACGTGAACGACGGCTAGGTAGTTTACCAGCTCTTAAGATGAACGCATGCCCGACCTGATTTCGCCGGCCGCGCAACGCGCATTCCTTCCTGCCTCAAAAGCGGACAGTCATGCCGACGTGACTCGCCGTGAAGCCGAGCCGCTTGTAGCAGCGCTGCGCATCGACGCGCGTCTGATGCGTGAGCAGCTCGACGAGATTGCAGCCGCGCGCCTTCGCTTCCGTCACCGCCCATTGCACCAGTCGCTCGCCGATGCCGCGGCTGCGACAATCGGAAGCAACGCGAACGTCCTCGAGCAGGCCGCGTACGCCGCCTTGCGAGCTGATGCCGGGCAGGATCGCGAGCTGGAGGCAGCCGACCACCCTGCCCGCGCCCTCGGCCACCACGAGCGTCAGATTCGGATCGCGCTCGACCCGCGCGAATGCGTCGTAATACGAGGCCGGCAAGGGATCCTCCACACGCTCGCGTGCGCGACCGAGATGATCGTCGGCGAGCATCGCCACGATCGCGGCAACGTCCTCGCGGCGCGCGGAACGGATGACAATGGCATCGGCGTTCATGGCAGACAACTCCGCACCTCAGCGCGCCGGCGACAGGCCGAGAAACGCTTCGGCTTCGCCGATCCAGCGGCGGACGGAAGCATAGCGGCCGAGATCGAAGCCGCCTTCATGCGCGAGGCGCGTATAGGCCAGCAGCGACACGTCGGCGAGCGAAACTTCGTCGCCCGCGAAGAAGCGGCTGCCGGAAAGGTGCTGCTCCATGCGGTCGAGTGCCGCATAGCCGCGCTTGACCTTTTCGGGATCGAGCTCGGAGACGTCCTTTCCCAGATAGACCATGAGGAACCGGCACACCGCGATATAGGGCTCGTGGCTGTACTGCTCCCAGAACAGCCATTCGTCCATCTTGGCCGCCGTGAAAGCGTCGCGCGGGACAAGCGCGCTGTCGCGGGCGAGATAGCGGATGATGGCGTTGGATTGCGCCAGCGTGCGGCCGTCGTCGAATGCGACGGTCGGCACCTGGCCGGCGCCGTTCATCTTCAGAAATTGCGGCGTGCGCGTCTCACCCTTGCGGGTGTCGATCTCGATCCACTGGTAGGGCACTGCGAGCTTGTCGCAGACCCACTTCACCTTCAGACAATTGCCGGAATTGCTGTCGCCGTAAATCTTCATCGCAGCCCGCCCCACTTTCGGGCGACAGAGCATCAGGACGACGCGGCCGTGTCAACCGGCTGCAACGCCGGCCTAGAACTTGTAGCCGGCGCCCACACGAAAATTGTTCAAGTTGACGGAGATGTTCTTGGCGCTCGAAAACCCGACATGTTCCCACTCGCCGCGCAGGATCACACAGTCGAGCAGCGCGTATTCGATACCGATGCCTGCCGTCCATCCGTAGATGAAGCTGTTCACGCGTTGCTCGGACTGCGTCATCGTAGCGGAGCCGATGGTTGTGCGCGTGGTGACGCCGGTGTTGGGATCCGTGAAGTCGTCGTACTTCAGGTACGACACCGTCGCAAACCGCGATACATCGGCGCGTCCGATCGCGAGGCCGCCGAAGGCATAAGGCATGAAGTCTCCGCCGGACCATCCAACCCGACCCCGGAAGGTCACATAGTCCTTGAGCTGCAACGCGGCGCCGCCGCCCAGCGTCGTGTTGTAGGTATAGACGTGATTTGTGGGAGCTTCTTCGCCGGCGATCAATCTCGTCATGGAATCACTTGCGGTGCTCGCGAGATTGTTCATGTAGCTGTAGTTGGCTTCGACGCCCATCACAGCGTCGTAATACTGCCAGTTCCGGCCGACAAAGGCGCCGAATCCCGTCGTCTGCACGTGATTCTTCGGCAGCAGCGACCATCCTCCAACCGGGGCCTGCAGGATGCTGTCGCGCAGCATGAAATCCGTCATCGATTTCGGAGCGCGGCTGAAGTCCATCTCGGACGTGGCAAAGCCGAACTGACCACCGACGTAGAAGCCATCCCAATTGACGGATGACTTCGACAAGCCTTCGGTGAAGCCGCCCCGCAGCACCGGCAGGTCCGGCATGTCAGCCGCATGCGCGACAGACATCGTCCCCAACACCGCCGCTGCCAACACCAGCCTACGCATCACCACGCTCCATCGGACTCGAACTGTTGCGATGATCATCGCCTGTTAACCTTAACCAATGGTTGCGGCGGGTGCTTTCATCACTGCGCGCCATGAAAAATACGCAAAGCAAAACGGCGCGGGATGATCCCGCGCCGTTAAGAAGTCCTAACCGATCAGCGTGGGCGATCAGCCCTTGGTGACCAGCGGCGGCGGCATGTAGGCCGGCGGGCTGTTGAGATCCCAGCGCACGCCGAGCTTGATGTCGTGCGAGGTGATGTCCTTGATCTTGATCGAAGTCGGGCCGGAGGCGCTGTTGTCGAACAAGCGATAATTGCCGGGCGCCGCATCGCCGAGGTTCATGTAGCTGTAGGCCAGTTCGACGGTGAAGCCGGGGTTGACCTTGTAGGCGAGACCGGCGTGAGCGGCCCAGGCGAAGTTCCACTTTCCGTTGTCGGCGAAGTAGGCGACGCTGTTGTTGAGAGCCGGGCTGTACGACACGCCGTCGTCGCGGAAGCCGCTGATCTTGTTGTAGGAGCCGCCGACACCGGCGCCGATGAACGGCGTGATGCACCACCAGGTGCCGAGGTCGACATAGGCGTTGGCCATGACGACCCACTCGGACTTGCTGCCGCTGTAATTGTTGACGCCGACGAAGCCGGGTCCAACGACGTTGTCGCTGCCGTGCAGATTGGCTTTGCCGCGGTACTGCCCGATCAGGTCGGCACGAAACCAGTTGTTGAAGCGATAACCGACGCCGAGGCCGAACAGCGGCGAAGAGTCGAAGCCGAGGCCTTCCGTCGACTTCGTATACCCGGCCGGAAGGGCGCTATCGATGCGCTTGGCGCTCTGGTTGGTCATGCCGATGTCGCCGCGCAGATACCAGCCGCCGAAGTCGGCGGGCGGAGCCGGGGGCGCGTACATGGGAGGGGGCGCGGCGATCGGCATATCGGCGGCGAACGCCATCGACGAGATCAGGGTTGCCGCACTCGCGACAAGGAGAGACTTAACGCTACGCATTGGCTTCGTCCTTATGGCCGGTGAGGCTAAAAAACGAGCGCCTCACGTTCTGGAAACTCACGGCAGGACGATGCCAGCAAATGTTTAAGCGCCACTTAACCCTAATTTTTAAGGTTGATTTTTTCTCACTGCTCGCGCGGGCGCGGCGGGAGCGTTGCAGAAATGCAGCGCCGGCGGTTCGCAATTGCTAACGATGTATGAAGCCCTGGAGGCAGCAGTTGAGAATGCGTTAACGCGCGTGACGCGGCAGCTTTGGCAGGAACACCGCGAGCAGTCCGATCGCCGGCAGCCAGGCACAGACCTGGTAGACGAACTCGATCGAGGTATGGTCGGCTAGCTTGCCGAGCACGGCCGCGCCCAGGCCGCCGATGCCGAAGGCAACGCCGAAGAAAACGCCGGAGATCATGCCAAAGCGATGCGGCACCAGCTCCTGCGCAAACACGATGATCGACGACGTCGTCGAGGAGATGATCAGGCCGATGACGACGCTGAGCACGGCGCTGGCAACGAGCCCGGCATAAGGCAGCGCCAGCGTGAACGGCAGCGCGCCCAGGATCGAGATCCAGATCACGATCTTCCGGCCGAAGCGATCGCCCAGGGGACCACCGAGAAAGGCACCGACGGCGTTCGCCGCCAGAAAGATGAAGAGATAGATCTGGGCTGCCTGCGTCGAGACACCGAAGCGGTCCATCAGATAGAAGATGTAGTAGCTCGACAGGCTCGAGACGTAGAGCTGCTTCGAGAACAGGAGCGCGACGAGCACGGCCAGCGCGACGGCGACGCGGCGCGAGCTCGGCGCGTCGGGACGGGACTGGACAGCGGCCGTCGTCCTCGCCTTGATCTGCGGCGCGTACCAGCGGCCGATGCGCCAGAGGATGAGGATCGCGAGGAACGCGATCGAGGAGAACCAGGCGATGCTGCCCTGCCCGAACGGCACCACGATCAGCGCCGCCAGCACCGGCCCCATCGAGGTGCCGAAACTGCCGCCGAGCTGGAATACCGATTGCGCAAAGCCGTAGCGGCCGCCCGAAGCGAGCCGCGCGATGCGCGCCGACTCCGGGTGAAACACCGCCGAGCCGAGCCCGACCAGTGCAGCGGCGACGAGGATGACGAGATATTGCTGCGCGGCGCTGAGCAGCAGCAGGCCGAAGAAGGTCGAGGCCATGCCGATCGCCAGCGAATAGGGCTGCGCCTTCTTGTCGGTGTAGTGCCCGACGACCGGCTGCAGCAGCGAGGCCGTGAACTGGAAGGCCAGCGTGATCATCCCGATCTGCGCGAAATCGAGCGCATAGGTGTCCTTCAGGATCGGGTACACCGAGGCGATCAGCGACTGCATGGTGTCGTTGAGGAAGTGCGAGAAGCTGATGCCGGCGAGCACGATGTATGCCGGCCCTGCCGCCTTGCCGGCGGCGGGCGTCACATCGCTGACGACGACGGGCTCGGTCAGCGTTTCATCCGAGACGACAACAGGCTTGTTCAATGCAGCAATCCGGCGCGGCAGAACGCCGCGAACCGGTGATTACGATGCGAGCGGCAGCCAAACCACCGTCAATCGCAAATGGCTGGAATGCGTCTCTTACCCTCTCCCCTTGCGGGAGAGGGTGGCTCGCCGCATTAGCGGCGAGACGGGTGAGGGGTCTCTATCCAAACGAACAGCATTGCGAGTTGCGAGAACCCCTCGTCCGGCGCTTCGCGGCACCTTCTCCCACAAGGGCAGAAGGAAGAGAGCTCGCCTTACGCCGCCGCCTGGCCCAGCGCCGAAACGATGGTGTCGACGACGTCCTCGACCAGGATGCGGTCCTCGCCTTCGCCCATGACGCGGATCACGGGCTCGGTGCCGGAGGAACGGATCAGCAGGCGACCGTGGCCATTGAGCCGCTTCTCGCCGTCCGAGATCGCCGACTTGACGTCGGAATCGTCGAGCGGCTTGCCGCCCTTGTGCCGGACGTTCTTGAGGATCTGCGGCAGCGGATCGAAGCGATGGCAGACCTCGGACACGGGACGGCGCAGCTTCTGCACCACGGCCAGCACCTGCAATGCGGCAACGAAGCCGTCACCGGTGGTGGCATAGTCGGACAGGATGATGTGGCCGGACTGCTCGCCGCCGAGATTGTAGCCGCCGCTCAGCATCTGCTCGAGCACGTAGCGGTCGCCGACCGGCGTGCGCACGAGATCGAGCCCCTGCCCGTTCAGGAACCGCTCCAGCCCGAGATTGGACATCACGGTGGCGACGATGCCCGGCCGCGACAGCCGGCCGTCTTCCTTCCAGCTCTGCGCGATCACCGCGAGCAGCTGGTCGCCGTCGACGACATGACCGCGTTCGTCGACCAGGATGACGCGGTCGGCGTCGCCGTCGAGCGCGATGCCGATATCGGCGCGCATCTCGCGCACCTTCTTGGACAGCGCTTCCGGCGAGGTCGAGCCGCAATCCTTGTTGATGTTGAAGCCGTCGGGCTCGACGCCGATCGGCACGACGTCGGCGCCCAGCTCCCACAGCGCCTCGGGCACCACCTTGTAGGCGGCACCGTTGGCGCAGTCGATCACGACGCGAAGGCCATCGAGCGACAGATCGCGCGGCAGCGTGCGCTTGGCGAACTCGATGTAGCGGTCATGCACGCCATCGATGCGGCGGGCACGGCCGAGGCTCGCGCTTTGTGCGAGCCGCTTGTCGATGGGCTCGTCGAGCAACTGCTCGATCTGCTTCTCGACGTCGTCGGAAAGCTTGAAGCCCTGCGGGCCGAACAGCTTGATGCCGTTGTCTTCGAACAGATTGTGCGAGGCCGAGATCATCACGCCGAGGTCGGCGCGCATGGACTTGGTCAGCATCGCGACCGCCGGCGTCGGCATCGGGCCGACCAGCAGCACGTCCATGCCGACCGAGGTGAAGCCCGCGACCATCGCGTATTCGATCATGTAGCCGGACAAGCGGGTGTCCTTGCCGATCACGACCCGGTGGCGGTGGTCGCCGCGCTGGAACGCGAGACCGGCGGCCTGGCCGACCTTGAGCGCGAGCTCCGGCGTGATCAGTCCGTTGGCGCGGCCCCGAATCCCGTCCGTCCCGAAATATTTGCGGCTCATATCGTCCCCCAAGGCAGCAACCAGGGGATCCCCTCGACAACCACGGGCTTCCCGATGGGGACCCGCATCCCTGATTTGCTGGGGGTCTTATAAGGCCATCGCGGCTAACTTGGCTTCAAAAAATATG
Organism: Bradyrhizobium sp. Leaf396; assembly: GCF_001424605.1. Lineage (NCBI taxonomy): Bacteria > Pseudomonadati > Pseudomonadota > Alphaproteobacteria > Hyphomicrobiales > Nitrobacteraceae > Bradyrhizobium > Bradyrhizobium sp. Leaf396. The sequence continues at coordinate 112,752 of NZ_LMQJ01000009.1, read as the reverse complement.
ATGAATCATTACGGAACCGGCTGCGGGGCCGATTCGGTAAGGTCTTGTTAACGCTATGCTTCCCGCCAAATCGCCGCGCCGGGGCGAAACCCGTCCTACCCGCTGCGCTTCACATGGCCGTCCTCGCGGCTCGGCGGCGGCTGGGTGACGTTGACGGGATCGGAGCCCGGAAATGTCTCCTCCAGTCCCTCTTCGAGCGCCTCATCGAGATCCTGCTTCTCCTTGATCTCTTCCGGCGACGGTCCAGCGTGCGGCCTCGTCATGGCGCCCTCCTGCAAAACATCCCGCAAACGATTTGGCTGTGCATCCAACCATGCTAGATGACCCCGAAATGTTCCGATGCAAGACTGCTGGGTCAAAGACGGGCGGGGAAGCGACATGAAGCATATCACCTGTATCGACGATCTTCGTACGCTCCATAAGCGCCGCGTGCCGAAGGCGTTCTTCGACTATTGCGACCGCGGCTCCTATGCCGAGGAGACGCTGCGCGCCAACCGCGAGGACATGCAGGCGATCAAGTTCCGCCAGCGCATCCTGGTCGATGTTTCCAAGCGCGACACCTCGACCACGATCCTCGGCGAGCCCTCCACCATGCCGCTGATCCTGGCGCCCGTCGGCCTGCTCGGCATGCAGCATGGCGATGGCGAGATCCATGCCTGCCGTGCCGCGCAGGCGGCCGGCATCCCGTTCACGCAATCGACGATGTCGATCTGCTCGATCGAGGACATCGCCGCCAGTGTCGAGAAGCCGTTCTGGTTCCAGCTCTACGTCATGAAGGACCGCGGCTTCATCAAGGAATTGATCCAGCGCGCGATCGCGGCCAAGTGCAGCGCGCTGGTGCTGACCGTCGACCTGCAGGTGATCGGCCAGCGTCATGCGGACATCAAGAATGGCATGACGGTGCCGCCGGAATGGTCGCTCTCGAAGCTATTGGACTTCGCCAGCAAGCCGGCCTGGGTCTCCGGCGTGCTGCAAGGCAAGCGCCGCACCTTCGGCAACATCGCGGGGCACGTGAAGAACACCGAGGATCTCAACCGTCTCGCCGAATGGACGGCCTCGCAATTCGACACCTCCCTGAACTGGAAGGACGTGGAGTGGGTCCGCAGCATCTGGCCCGGCAAGCTCGTCATCAAGGGCATCTTGGACGTCGAGGACGCGGAGGAAGCCGCCAAGACCGGCGCGCAGGCTCTCGTCGTCTCCAACCATGGCGGCCGGCAGCTCGACGGCGCACCGTCCTCGATCGAGGTGCTGCCGGAGATTGCGGACGCGGTCGGCGACAGGATGGAGATCATGTTCGACGGCGGCATCCGCTCCGGCCAGGACGTGATGCGCGCGCTCGCGCTCGGTGCAAAGTCCTGCATGATCGGCCGCGCCTATGCCTATGGTCTCGGCGCCGGCGGCCAGGCCGGCGTCGCCAAGGCGATCGACATCATCCAGAAGGAGCTGCTCACCACGATGGGCCTGTGCGGCGTCAACAGGGTGGACGAGATCGACGATCACATCATTGCGGTCTAACACTCGTTATTCCGGGACGGTCCGAAGGACCAGACCCGGAATCTCGAGATTCTCAGGTGCGCAATTGCACACCATAGTTCGCGTTGTGCGCGCCCCGGAACGACATTCCGCCTCACATCGGCGGCGTCAGTCCGTCGCGGCCGACGCTGACGCGGTTGGTCTCGAACGAGCCGTCGGGCAATTGCTTCATGAAGGCGATGACCTTGGCACCTGGCTTCAACTCGGATCTGTCGCTCGGCACGAAGGTCACCACCGGGACGTTGTCGGGAACGAATACTTTCTTCTCGCCGTCCTTGTATTTCACCAGCAACGTGTGACCGTCATTGCCGACGACGCTTTCGGCCACGGTCGCATTGGTCATGCTGGAGTTGGGCTTGAGATCCCACGGCCGCGAGCCTTCGCCGGTGCCGCGCATGCTCTCCGGAAACACGTGGACCTCGACCGCGTTCTGGCTGCCGTCCGGTCCCGGCACGGTGGTCGCGCCGATGAACGAGCCCGGCTTGATGTCGGCGAGCGAAATCCTGGTGATCCCCGACACGTTCACATCGGAGGCGAGGTGAAGCTTGACCTCTTCACCGCTTCGCGACTTCACCTGCATGGTGTCGCCATTGACGCTCTCGATCGTGCCACGCACGCGCGTCGGCACCGGCGCCCTTTGGGCGAAGGCGCAGTAGGTTGAGACGGCCACCATCGCGACGGCGATCAGCGGACGTGTGAAGGTTGCACGTTGAACAGACATGACGGTCTCCGATTGTCCCCCACGATGGAGAACTCCGAAAGACCGCGCCCTATTCTCTCAAGACTTTGTGAGATCGGCCTCGACCAATGCGCGCAGCTCGGCCGTGACCTCGGGCCGCCGCCCAAACCACAGCTCGAAGCCGCGCACCGCCTGATGCAGCAGCATGCCGAGCCCGTCGGCGGTGCTCAGGCCACGCGCCCGTGCTTCGGCGAGCAGCGGTGTCGCCAGGGGAACGTAGACGAGGTCGGCAACGACCGCGGCTTGCGGCAGCCGCGCGACATCAATATCGAGTGAAGGCTGCCCATGCATGGCGAGCGAGGTCGTGTTCACGAGAAGTCTTGCGCGCGGCAGCACGTCGCCGATCGCGTTCCATGGCAGCGGCCTCACGTCCGGCCCGAACTGCTTTGCCAGCGTCTCGGCCCGGGCAACGGTGCGGTTGGCGACATGCACCCGCTTGATGCCGCGTTCGAGCAGGCCGAACACGACCGCGCGCGAGGAGCCTCCGGCGCCGAGCACCAGCGCCTCTTCCGCCGCGTCCCACCCGGGCGCGCTGGCGTCCAGATTGTTGATGAAGCCTTCGACATCGGTGTTGGTCGAACGCAGCTCGCCTTCGGCGAACCACAGCGTGTTGGCGGCGCCGACCGCCTTCGCGCGCGCGTCAGGCGTCGACAGCGCCAGCACGGCTTCCTTGTGCGGGATGGTGACATTGGCCCCGACGAAGCCGCGGAGCGGCAGCCGCAGCACGAAATCGCGCAGGTCCTCAGGCGGAACCGCCTCGATGACGTAGCCCCCCTCGATTCCGAGCGTGCGCAGCCAGTAATGATGGATCAGCGGCGAGCGCGAATGCGCGGCCGGCCATCCGATCAGACAGGCTGCGGGAGCTTTGGGCGCGGTCATGTTTCCCTCGGGTCGTTTCCGAGGCGATCCATTTCGCGTCGCGCCCGCCCTGTCAAGCGCGCGCCGTCAGTTCGCCCCGGCCTCGTCGGCGGTCCGGCCCTTGATGTCGGCGATGGCGCGCTCGAGGCTCGTGCGATAGCGCGCGCGCGGCGGCGTCACACCGTGGGTGAGCAGCGCGCGTCGGACCGTGGGCGATGCCCCCGTGATGAACAGCCTGATGCCCTGGCGGTGCGCCTTGGCGGCGACCCGGCCGAGCACGTTGGCCGCGGTCGAATCCAGGAACGGCACCGCGGCGAAGTCAACCACGAAGGCCTTGCGCTGGTCGGCGATGCCGTCGAGCACGCTGCCGATCGCCGAGGCAGCGCCGAAGAAGAACGCGCCGGTGATGCGATACACCAGCACGTCGCGATCGACCGCAAGCGCGGGATCGTAAGGCACGCGTTCGCCATTGCCGTCGTCGGGGCGATCGTCGGCCACCAGCGGCGTCCGCTCCTCGATGCCCGTCATCTCAGCCATGCGATGGATGAACAGCACCGCGCCGAGGGCGAAGCCGACCAGGATGCCTTCGGTCAGATCGCGGAAGACCGTGAGCAGGAAGGTTGCGAGCAGCACGACGGCATCGCCCCATGACGAGCGCAGGAGCGTCGCGAACTCGTGCTTCTCCGCCATGGTCCAGGCCACCACGACCAGCACGGAGGCCAGCGCGGCGAGCGGGATGTAGCTCGCCAGCGGCGCGGCGATCAGCATGAACAACAGCAGGAAGACCGAATGCAGCATGCCCGCAATCGGTCCGCGCGCGCCGGCGCGGATGTTGGTTGCGGTGCGGGCGATCAGGCCGGTGACGCAGATGCCGCCGAACAGCGCCGAACCGACATTGGCGGCGCCTTGCGCCACCAGCTCGCAATTGGAGCGATGACGACGGCCGGTCATGCCGTCGGCGACCACGGCCGACAGCAGCGACTCGATGGCGGCCAGCAGCGCGAAGGCGATCGCATCCGGCAGCACCGCCCTTGCCTTCTCCAGCGAGAACGCAGGCAATGCGGGCGAGGGCAGCTCGCGCGGAATACCGCCGAACCGGGAGCCGATCGTTTCCACGGGCAGCGACAATACGGCAGTTGCGACCGCCGCAAACACGACAGCGATCAGGATGCCGGGCCAGGACGGCCGCCAGCGGCGCAAGGCAGCGATGATGGCGATGCTGACGAAGGCCACCGCGACGGCGGACGGATTGACGGTGCTGATCCCGCCGGCGAGCGCAACGAGCTTCGGCACGAACTCGCTGGGCTCTTTTCCCGCAAGCGTGATGCCGGAGAGATCGCGGAGCTGGCTGGCGAAGATGATCACCGCGATGCCGGCGGTGAAGCCGACCGTGACCGGATAGGGGATGAACTTGATGTAGGTGCCGACCCTGAGCAGGCCCGCGGCGACCAGGAAGAGGCCCGCCATCATGGTGGCGAGGATCACGCCATCGACGCCGTGACGCTCCGCAGTCGCTGCGACCAGGACGATGAACGCACCGGCAGGTCCGCCGATCTGGAACCGGCTGCCGCCGAGCAGGGAAGCGATGAAGCCGCCGACGACGGCGGTATAGAGGCCGCGGTCCGGCGTCACGCCCGAGGCGATCGCGATCGCCATCGACAGCGGCAGTGCCACGATCGCAACCGTGAGGCCGGCGAAGACGTCGGCGCGGAAATCCGCGACGCCGTAACCTTCACGCCAGACGGTGACGAGTTTCGGCAGGTACAGTTCCGCGAAAGTCGGACGACGCAGCTGATGCAGCTTGGCCGCTTGATCCGTTGTGATGCTCATGCACGACGCTCCGAAGCATCGTGCGTCCCGTGTTGCCGAGGTGCGACGATGCGCTTACCCATCCTGACCCCGAGCACGATCAACCTCCGATCATGCCCCGATGCGGCGCGGCGGCCCCGGCTCCTTCAGGCGAACGCCACGCCCGCCACTGTCGCTGCGCGCCTGTTCGCCGATCAGCTCGATGCCGGCCCGGTCAAACGCCTCGACCACCTTGATCAGGGTCTCGACCACGCCGCGAACGTTGCCGGTCGAGGCCTCCATCCGCTGGATGGTCGGCAGTGACACGCCGGCAAGCTCGGCCAGGGTTTTCTGGTCAATGCCAAGCAGCGCCCGGGCTGCGCGCATCTGAAACGACGTGATCACCTCAGCCTCACTTATGGGCACCTATAGATGATATCTAGAACATATACAATGATGTAAAATACATCATTCATGCGCATGCGCAAGGGGGCCTGATCTCGCCCCTCGTGGTGAATGCGCGGCAGAAATGAAGGGCCGTACAGGAGGTGACAGCCTCTCACCCCCCTCCCCGTGAAGATGTTCAGACGGGGAAAGGGGGAGAGAGGCCGTTACCTCCCCGCTGGAATCACGCCGCGTGCTGATGCGCGGCGATGATCTGGTCGGCGGCGCGGCCGGTGACCTCAGCCATGTGATCGAACTGGCGGGTAAAGCTGCCGGCGCCGGCGGTGGCCGAACGCAGTTCGACGATCAACTCGCCGATCTCGGCCTCCGGCATCATGGCGCGGACGCAATCCCACCCGCTCCAGCCCTCGCGAGTGTCGAAGCCGAGGATCTGCCCGCGCCGCGCCGACAGGATCGCGTTGATCTTGGCCGTAGCGTCGGTCGGGCAGACGATCTCGACCATGTGGATCGGCTCCAGCAGCACCGGCTGGCATTGCGGCAGGCCTTCGTTCAATCCAATGCGCGCCGCCGTGCGGAAGGCGAGATCGGAGGAGTCGACGCTGTGATACGAGCCGTCCGTCAACGTCACCTGCACGTCGGTGACAGGAAAGCCGAGCGGGCCGCGCGCGAGGCCGTCGACGACGCCCTCTTCCACCGCCGGGATGTAGTTGCGCGGCACCGCGCCGCCGACCACCTTCTCGGCGAACTTGAAGCCTTCGCCGCGCGGCAGCGGCTTGATGTCGAGCACGACATCGCCGAACTGGCCGTGGCCGCCGGACTGCTTCTTGTGACGACCGCGCTGGGTGATCGGCTTGCGGATGGTTTCCTGATAGCCGATAGCCGGCGGATGCGAGGTGACCTTGACGCCGAAACGATCGCGCAAGCGCTCACCGGCGACACGCAGGTGCATCTCGCCCTGTCCCCACAAGACGGTGTCGTGGGTCTGAGCGTTCTGCACGACGACCAGCGAGGGATCCTCCTCATGCAGCCGCGTGAGCGCCTGGCCGAGCTTGACGTCATCCTTGCGGTCGGTGGCGGCGACCGAGATCGCAAGTACCGGCGGCGTCGGCTCGATCGTGATCAATGCAGCGGGCGGGCTCTTGCCGTTCGAGATCGTGTCGCCGGTCTTCACCGTATCAAGCTTGGCGAGCGCCACCGTGTCGCCGGCTTCGGCCGAAGCACGCTTGGTGTCGTAGGCGCCGTTGACGGCGAGGATGCCGGAGATGCGCCCCGCACCGCCCGAGGAGGATTGCAGCGTCGCCCCATCGTCGAGACGGCCGGCGAGCAGCCGCGTCAGCGACAGCTTCCCGCCGTGCTGCGAATGCAGCGTCTTGAAGACATAGCCGAGTGCGTCCTTGCTCTCGGGTACGCCGAGGCGTTTTGCCGTCTCCGCGACCCCGGGCGCCTCGTGACGCAACGCTTTCATCAGGCGCAACACGCCGTTCTCGCGCACGGCTGCACCCAGCAGCACCGGGCAAATCAGCCCCTCCCGCAATTCGCGGGCGAGATCGTCGAATACGGCATCCCGCGGCGGCTGGATGTCCTCGAGCAATTGCTCCATCAGCGCGTCGTCGTGATCGGCGAGCTTCTCCAGCATCGAGAAGCGCGCTTCCTTCTCGCGATCGAGATCGCCGCCTTCGAGCGCGACCACCTCCGAGGCCTTGTGCTCGCGATAGACGAAGGCGCGCTCCAGCGCGAGATCGACGAAGCCTTCGATCAGCTCGCCCTTCCAGATCGGGATCTGGCGCAGCACCAGCGGCACGCGGGAGGCGGGCTGCAGCATCGCGAGGGTCTCGCGGATGCGCTGGCTGGCGCGATCGATCTTGTTCAGGAACAGGAACCGCGGGATCTTCAGCTCCTCGAGCTCGCGCAGGATGATCTGAAGCTGCGGCAGCTTCTTCTCGTCGGCCTCGCAGACCACGATCGCAGCATCGACCGCGGGAAGCGCGGCGCGCATGTCGTGGGCAAACTCGACGGAACCGGGACAATCGAGAAAGGTGTAGCTGTCGCCCATGAAGCTCGTCGTGGCGGCAGTCAACCCGACGGTCATCTTGTGATGACGGGCCTCTGGCGTGGCGTCGCCGACGGAAGTGCCGGCGTCGACACTGCCGGCGCGCGGGATTGCGCCCGTCCGCGCCATGATTGCTTCCAAGAGTGTGGTCTTACCGCTTTGGAAAGGGCCCACCAGTGCGATGCACCGTGGACCCGACGTTTTATTGACTGGGGGACTTCTGACGTCTTGTCCCATTCGCCGCCTCCTTCTTGTGGAGCTCGGCCCATCATTGGGTCGGCAAACGCTGATGCTCTGCCCGTCCCCGAGATTTGGCAAGCGTCAAACGTCGCTGCGGTGCGTCGTCAGTTGGATCGAGTTTTATAGTGCCTGATGAGATCCAGCGTGATGAGATCAAATCGGCCAATCGCCGGTGTTCCACCTCTCGCAATCAGGAGAGGTGAACGAAGCACCACCGGCGGTGCGCCTTAGCGGCCGGGTCGGAGTTCCAAACTTTCGAGGCCGGCCGCGATATTGAGGCCGACCTGACCCTGGACGCTCAGCGGCTGCAGCGCGATCGAATTGTTGGAGCCGCCGACCAGGACGTTGCCGCCGAGACCGACGCCGATCGAGGCGCTGCCCTGCGCGCCCACGTAATTCCCGGAGAGGTCGCCGGGGCCGAGGCGGTCGACCGGTGCAAACACGCCCCAGGCGAGCGCGGTCTCCTGGGTGATGCCGATGTCGAGGCCCACCTTGCGGATCGTCGCGACATAGCGATCATCGGGCAAGCCGTCGGCCCGCAGCACGCAGCCGAGATGAGTCACCGATCCCACGATGAAGCCCACACTGGCGCCGCCGCGGCATTCGAGCACGCCGATCCGCGCCATCCGCTGCTGCGCGCCACTGCTCGTGACGGAGGCAACGAGGCTGGCGGCGGTGAGCCCGGCGAGGAGGAGCGAACGGCGCATGAAAGATATCTCCGCGATGATGTGATCCGAGCAGAGAGCGCCCCACCCGTGTTGCGCGATGATCTATGCCACAACAGCCGCAATGGTGCCAGATCGCGCGCAAGGAAAGCGTGCAACCAACCAAAAAGGCCCGCCGGAGGCGGGCCTTTTCGATGTCTCGTCGCGACTGAGTCTCAGCGCAGGTTGCCGCAGAAGCGCTGGATGCGCTTGCAGGCGTCTTCGAGGTCCGAGGTCTTGGTCGCATAGGAGATGCGGAACGCAGGTCCAAGACCGAAGGCCGAACCCTGCACCACGGCGACGCCTTCGGTTTCCAGCAGCTCCGTGACGAATTGCTCGTCGTTCGCGATCACGTTGCCCGACGGCGCCTTCTTGCCGATAGTGCCGGCGCAGGACGGATAGACGTAGAACGCGCCCTCGGGACGCGGGCACTCGATGCCATTGGCCTGGTTGAGCATGGAGACCACGAGGTCGCGGCGCTCCTTGAACACCTTGTTGTTGGCCGGGATGAACTCCTGCGGCCCGTTCAGAGCCTCGACCGAGGCCCACTGCGCGATCGAGCACGGGTTCGAGGTCGATTGCGACTGGATCGTCGCCATCGCCTTGATCAGATGCGCCGGACCGCCGGCATAGCCGATACGCCAGCCGGTCATGCAATAGGCCTTGGAGACGCCGTTCACGGTGAGCGTGCGGTCGTAAAGACCCGGCTCGACCTGCGCGACGGTGGTGAACTGGAAGTCGTCATAGACGAGATGCTCGTACATGTCGTCGGTCATCACCCAGACATGGGGATGCTTCACCAGCACGTCGGTGAGCGCCTTGAGTTCCGAACGCGTGTAGGCAGCGCCCGTCGGGTTCGAGGGCGAGCACAGGATGACCCATTTGGTCTTCGGCGTGATCGCGCGCTCGAGCGCTTCCGCCTGGAGCTTGAAGCCGGTCGCTGCGGTGCAGACCACGGGCACCGGCTCCCCGCCGGCGAGCGCGACCATCTCGGGATAGCTGACCCAATAGGGCGCGGGAATGATCACCTCGTCGCCCGGATTGATGGTCGCCATCAGCGCGTTGTAGAGCACCTGCTTGCCGCCGGTGCCGACGATGATCTGGTTCGGCTTGTAGACGACGCCGTTCTCGCGCTGAAACTTGGCGATGATCGCTTCCTTCAGCTCAGGGATGCCGTCGACCGCAGTGTACTTGGTCTTGCCGGCCTCGATGGCATGGATCGCCGCCAGCTTGATGTTGGCGGGCGTGTCGAAGTCGGGCTCGCCGGCGCCCAGGCCAATGACGTTACGCCCCGCCGCTTTCAGCGCGCGTGCTTTGTCCGTGACCGCGATGGTCGCGGACGGCTTCACACGGTCGAGCGCAGCGGCAAGGAAGGACATCATCATCTCCTGGCGAGCGTCGTGAAGCCTTTCGCCTCACGACTCTGATTGTGGGAATGCGCCACCCTAAAACGTGCGCCGCTGCGCCGCAAGAAACTTCGGCCTGATCGCGGAAAAACTTACGGATATCGAGCGGTTCAAGCCGTGATTTCCCGCAATTTTCCGCAACTTTGCCTCCCGAATGGCTCATATCCGACAAGGCTTGTCCTCGGAGCAATTTTGCGTGGTGCATCTCTCCAAAGCCGCTCGTCGACACGCCCGGGCTTGCCCCGGCATCCACGTTCTTCGCCCCATGGCCAAGACGTGGATGACGGGATCGTGCCTGGCGACGACGATGGCGGAAGTTTGCGCTTCATCATGTACGTCTCGCCGCCTCCGCGTTGACGCAAGCGTGATCTGATCTTCATCATCGCGCGGAAATGATCTTCAGCACCGTTGCAGTGCGGTAGGGTTTTCGAGTTTTTCTATCGGCTGGCTCTTGCGGCGGATTCGCATCGGCATCATTGTTTAGCCGCCTCGCGGGGCAACGAGCGCCGCGCCTTCCCGTCTTCGGATTCGAACGCCAGAATGTACAAGCTCTATTCGATGCAACGCTCCGGCAACAGCTACAAGGTCCGCCTTGCGCTGGCGCTGCTCAACCTGCCCTACGAAGCCGTTGAGGTCGACATTCTGCGCGGCGAGAGCCGCACGCCGGATTTTCTGAGCAAGAACCCTTCGGGCCAGGTGCCGCTGCTCGAGGTCGGCGAGGATCGCTATCTCGCCGAGTCGAACGCCATCCTCTGGTACGTCGCCGTCGGCACGCCGCTCGCGCCGGAGAACCGCATCGACCGCGCCGAGGCGCTGCAATGGATGTTCTTCGAGCAGCACGCGCTGGAGCCGAACATCGGCGCCGCCTACTTCTGGCTCTCGCTGGTCAAGGGCGGCCGCGACCTCCAGACCCATTCGCTGGAGGACTGGATGGAGCGCGGCTATGGCGCTCTCCAGGTGATGGAAAACCATCTCAAGACCAACGCCTATTTCGCCGCGCGCCAGCTCACGGTGGCGGACATCGCGCTGTACGGCTACACCCATCTGGCCGACCGCTGCGACTTCGACCTTTCAACCTTTCCCGCCATCCGGGACTGGCTCAAGCGCGTCGAAGCCGCACCCGGTTTCGTGACGATGGACTGGCGCCCGGCCGACATTGCCGACCCCGCCAGCATCGCCGCCGGCGTCTGACTGCGCCCCGCTCCGTCGAATAGCGGGCATAAGGGACGCCGTCGCCGCAATTTCGCCGCTTTTGGCGCAACCGCCGCCGCAATATTGCCGGTTGCAGCGGTGAAGTTTGCGGGAGGTCGCGGGTGATTCGCTCGCGCGTTGAAGGATTTAGACCATGATGCGGGCGTCCGGCACGGCAGGCTTTCAGGGCCCATCCGCTACCGTCGCGTCTTCCCGGCTCACCCATGCGGTCGCGGCCTCGCTTGCCGTCGCCGCACTCTCGCTATGCTTGATCGTCACCCTGACGGTGCTGTCGACCAAGGCGACCATGGCGATGGGCCTGCCGGTCTGATCCCCGTTCCATCCTGGACCGGCCTTCAGGGCGCCGTGCGGCCCGCGCCGACCGGCATCGCGACAGGACGTCGATGAAATCACCTGTGGTAGTCGTTGCAATTACGCTGACTGCGGCCATCCTGGTCGCGGCGTCGCTGTTGATCATCGTCGGCACGCGCAAGGGCGTGGGGACGTCGACGCTGAACGCGCCCACGCTGCAACAACCCGTCAAGCACGCGCACATGGTCTAAAATCATCCGAAAGCCTCACGCTTGCACGCAAGCGCGCCTTAGGCACACCGCACGAGATCGCGGCGCACTGGCGCAACAATCAGTCAGTGTTGCCGCCTTGCCTCGTTCGGGAGGAGCGAGACTGGCCCATGCGGCTCGGATGGCGTGCGATTTACGGTCCGGTCCTGACGGCAGCAACCCTGCTGCTGGCTGTGCTTCTCGATCGCGTTGTCCCCACCCTCCCCGCTCCATCGGCGGCACCGCTGCTGGTCTGTCTTGTGGCCCTTGCCGGCGCCTCGTCGGGCCTCGCCTCGGCCATGACCAGTGCGGTCGTCGCGGTGATCGGTGCCACGCTGATCTTCCTTCATCACCAGAGCGCTTCCGGTCATGGCAACGCGGATCTGGCACGGCTCGGCGTCCTCGCAATCGCGGCCGTCGCCACCGCCGGCACCACCGCGATTGATCGGCAATGCCGTCATCACGTATGAAGGCATCTTCATCGTGCATCTCGGACATCGCGGTAACCCACATGTCGCTCATCATTCGCGCCGTCACCAGGCAGGACTACGATCAATGGCTGCCGCTGTGGGACGGCTATAACGCCTTTTACGGCCGCTCGGGTCCGACCGCGCTCGCTCCCGAGATCACGCGCATGACCTGGCAGCGCTTCTTCGACGCCTATGAGCCGATGCATGCGCTCGTCGCCGAGGACGACGGGCGCCTGCTCGGATTGACGCACTATCTGTTTCATCGCAGCACCACTGCGATCGAACCATCCTGCTATTTGCAGGACCTGTTCACGCTGGAGGCCGCGCGCGGCAAGGGCGTCGGCTCGGCGCTGATCCATGGCGTCTATGAGCGGGCAAGGCTCGCGGGATCGCCCCGCGTGTACTGGCAGACGCACGAGACCAATCTCACGGCGCAGCGCCTGTACGACAAGGTCGCGGAGCGTTCCGGCTTCATCGTCTACCGCAAGGTCTTCTGAGTCCTGCGCCCGGAGCCCTGTGGATAACTCCGCCTGTCACCCGCGCGTAACACAGCAAGTCTAGGCTGGCCTTGCGTCTGGTCAGGCCCCCCGTCACCGATCAAGCGCCCCAAAGCGGTCCCCGTCAGTCGCCGCGTCTGACAGGGGCCGCATTTTTTTGCCTGGGATCGCCTGCATGGCAGCAGCGCAGGCAGCGGCTTGCTGCTGCGGCGCCCGGTGGTCACAATGTCCACTGCTCATCTGAACGGGATCCCCCATGGAAATTCGCAATCTCGGCGCCTCCGGCCTTCGCGTGTCGGCGGTCGGACTCGGCTGCAACAATTTCGGTCAGCGCACGGATCTGGAGACCTCGCGCAAGGTGATCCACCGCGCGCTCGATCTCGGCATCACGCTGTTCGACACCGCCGACATCTATGCCGGGATGGGCGGCTCGGAGACCGTGCTCGGCACCGTGCTCGGCGACCGCCGCAAGGACATCGTGCTCGCGACCAAATACGCCAAGCCGATGGCGACCGACGGCACCAAGCAGGGTGCCTCGCGCCGCTACATCATGAGCGCGGTCGAAGCCAGCTTGATGCGGCTCAAGACCGACTACATCGACCTCTATCAGCAGCACGATTACGACCCGCTGACGCCGATGGAAGAGAGCTTGCGCGCGCTCGACGACCTCGTCCGGCAGGGCAAGGTGCGCTACATCGGCAATTCCAACTTCCCGGCCTGGCGCATCGCGGAAGCCGAGTTCACCGCGCGCGCGATGAACGTCAGCCGCTTCGTGTCCTGCCAGGACGAGTACAGCCTCCTGGTCCGGGACATCGAGAAGGACCTGCTGCCGGCGGCGCAGGAGTACAAGCTCGGCCTGCTGCCGTTCTTCCCGCTCGCGAGCGGCCTGCTCACCGGCAAGTACCAGCGCGGCGCGGCCGCCCCGGCTGACACGCGCTTCGCCAAGGCGCCGGCCCTGCGCGACCGTTACGTCACGCCCCGCAACGAGGACATGGTCGAGAAGCTCCAGGCCTTCGCGAAGGCGCGCGGGCACAGCATGCTCGAGCTCGCCTTCTCCTGGCTCGCCGGCCGTCCGCAGGTGTCGAGCGTCATCGCCGGCGCCACGCGCGTCGAGCAGATCGAGGAGAACGTCAAGGCGATCGCCTGGAAGCTCAGTGCGGAGGAGATGGCGGAGATCGACCGGATCACGCTGGGCTGATGCGTGAGGCGCGGCGCCTACTTCGCGCCGCGTCCGACCGTCTGCACCACCTCGAAGCCCTCGAACTGGGGATGGCCGAGATAAAGCGGCTTGTTGTCGCCGGCCTTGTGATGCGCGGCGCGAAACGCCTCCGACTTGGTCCAGGCCTCGAATGCCGCGTGGTTCGCCCAGACGGTGTGCGAGGCGTACAGGGTGTGATCCTCGAGCTCGGGGCCCCTGAGCAGATGGAATTCGACGAAGCCCGGCACCTTGTCGAGATGGGTGTCGCGCGAGAGCCAGACCTGCTCGAAAGCGGCTTCGGAGCCCTTGGCGACGCGGAAGCGGTTCATGGCGATGTACATGGGTGAAATCTCCTGAGAGTGGGGACGCAGCGCCTTTCCCGGTTCTTATGGGAAGAGGCGAAGTGAGGGGCAGCCTCCGCGAGCTCGGTTCGAGTTATAGTCGAAACGCCATCGAAATGGCCAAGGACATCGTTGTTCCCGCGAGGGAGCGCCTTGTACCTGTCTCTCGGGCGTACGTCTCGGACTGGATTTGCGGCGGCTGATCGTGTCGCCCGGGACGAGGTGAAGGGCTCGCCCAGCGCGTGACCCATCTCACATCAGCGCATCGGCATCGCAGCTAGCGTCATACGCATGTCATCAGGGAGACGTGCCATGGCCGGCATCGCCACCGCCAGAAAGTCCCGCCTGCACAACGCACTCGAAGGCCTCGCGCTGACAGCGACCCTCCAGAGCTTCCCCACCTTCGCCGCCGCGGCGTTCCTGCTCAAGCTCTGCGGCGAGCGCGACCTCTCCGGCGACCCTGGCGTCGCCATCTTCGTTGCCGTCGCCTCGTTCGTCCATGCGATGCTCGCGGTCACGTTCGGGCCGAGTTTCCCGCATTTGTTCAGGACCGTCTACGACCCGAAGTTCTTCGAGGCCCATCTGTCGCTGTCAGACAAGATCACCGCCTGGCGCACCCAGCCGGTCGCCTCGCTCCAGCTCGTGACAATCGTGCTGATGCTGTCGGTGATGGCCGTGGTGGAGGCGAGCGTGGGATGAGAATCGCAATCCTCCCCGTCATTCCGGGGCGTCGCAAAGCGGCGAGCCCGGAATCCACGGCACGAAGGGCAGTGCGCGGAGGCCCTACCTCTTCTTCCACCCACCGCGCCGTCCCGGCTGCCCGCCCGTCGATTTCGGCGCCGGGCCGAACTCCGGGCCCGACTGCCGTGAGTCCGTCGGCTGGATGATCCGGCTGTTTCCGCCGAACGGCTTCGCCGGCAGTGCGCGGGTCTCGCGGTAGGGCAGGGATTCCGGGCCGTGCATCTCGTCGAGATGCGGCTTGTGCACCCTGGAGCCGCTGCCGCCGCCGCTCGCCTTCAGCGCCGAGCTGACCGTCTTCTTCTTCATCGCGCTGACCGGCAGGTTGGCGGCGTCGCCGTACTTCTTCGTCCCCGCATAGGCGCCGGCCTTGCCCTGCACGGTGCGCTGCTTGGCGGTGGGGTCGTCGACCACGGCGAGCTCGGTGGCGCGCAGGCGCTTGACCTCGTCGCGCAGGCGCGCGGCTTCCTCGAAGTTCAGGTCGGCTGCGGCCTCGCGCATCCTGGTTTCGAGATCGGCGAGCACGGCTTCGAAATTGTGGCCGATCGAGATGACGTCGTCGGTCATGTCGTGGCCGCCGACCTCGACCAGCACGTGGTCGCGCTCGTAGACCGAGTTGAGGATGTCGCCGATCTGCTTCTTCACGCTCTCCGGCGTGATGCCGTGGGCCGTGTTGTACTCGACCTGCTTCTCGCGGCGGCGGTTGGTCTCGGCGATGGCGCGCTCCATCGAGCCGGTCATCTGGTCGGCATAGAGGATCACCTTGCCGTCGACGTTGCGCGCGGCACGGCCGATGGTCTGGATCAGCGAGGTCTCGCTGCGCAGGAAGCCTTCCTTGTCGGCGTCGAGGATCGCGACCAGCGCGCATTCGGGAATGTCGAGGCCCTCACGCAGCAGGTTGATGCCGACCAGCGCGTCGAACGCGCCCAGGCGCAGATCGCGGATGATCTCGATGCGCTCGATGGTGTCGATGTCGGAATGCATGTAACGGACGCGGATGCCCTGCTCGTGCAGGTATTCGGTGAGATCCTCCGCCATGCGCTTGGTCAGCACCGTGATCAGCGAGCGGTAGCCGGCCTGCGCGGTGGCGCGCACCTCGCCGACGAGATCGTCCACCTGCGTGCGGGCCGGGCGGATGTCCACGGGAGGATCGATCAGCCCCGTCGGGCGAATGACCTGCTCGACGAACACGCCGCCGCTCTCGTTCAGCTCCCAGCTACCCGGCGTCGCCGACACCGCGATGGTCTGCGGCCGCATCATGTCCCACTCCTCGAAGCGCAAGGGGCGGTTGTCCATGCAGGAGGGAAGGCGGAAGCCGTATTCGGCCAGCGTCGCCTTGCGGCGGAAGTCGCCGCGGAACATGGCGCCGATCTGCGGGATGGTGACGTGGCTCTCGTCGGCGAAGATCAGCGCGTTGTCAGGGACGTATTCGAACAGCGTCGGCGGCGGCTCGCCGGGGCGGCGCCCCGTGAGATAGCGCGAATAGTTCTCGATGCCGGCGCAGCTTCCCGTCGCCTCCATCATCTCGAGGTCGAAGGTGGTGCGCTGCTCCAGCCGCTGCGCTTCGAGCAGCCGGCCCTGATCGTGCAGCTGGTCGAGCCGCTGCTTCAGCTCCGACTTGATCGACTTGATCGCCTGCACCAGCGTCGGGCGCGGCGTCACGTAGTGCGAATTGGCGTACATCTTGATGAATTCGAGCTCGTCCTGCTTGTGGCCGGTGAGCGGGTCGAACTCCTCGATGGTCTCGATGGTGTCGCCGAACAGGTTCACGCGCCAGGCGCGGTCCTCGTAGTGCGCCGGGAAGATGTCGATGACGTCGCCGCGCACGCGAAAGGTGCCGCGGGTGAAATCGGCCTGGGTGCGCTTGTACTGCAGTGCGACGAGGTCGGCGATGAGCTGGCGCTGGTCGATGCGCTCGCCCTTTTTCAGCGCGAAGGTCATCGCGGTATAGGTCTCGACCGAGCCGATACCATAGATGCAGGACACCGAGGCGACGATGATGACGTCGTCACGTTCGAGCAGCGCGCGCGTCGCCGAGTGGCGCATGCGGTCGATCTGCTCGTTGATGGAGGAATCCTTCTCGATATAGGTGTCGGTGCGCGGGACGTAGGCTTCGGGCTGGTAGTAATCGTAGTAGCTGACGAAATATTCGACGGCGTTGTCGGGAAAGAAGTTCCTGAACTCGCCATAGAGCTGGGCGGCGAGCGTCTTGTTCGGCGCCAGGATCAAGGCCGGGCGCTGCGTCGCCTCGATCACCTTGGCCATGGTGTAGGTCTTGCCCGAGCCGGTGACCCCTAACAGCACCTGCGAACGGTCGTTGCGGTTGATGCCTTCGACCAGCTCGGCGATTGCGGTCGGCTGGTCGCCCTTGGGTTCATAGGACGACTTGATCTCGAAGCGGACGCCGCCCTCGGACTTTTCCGGGCGCGGCGGCCGGTGCGGCGTCCACACCTTCGTGGAGCCGTCGCCCTTGCGGAACTCCGGCCGCCCCTCGCGGATCAGTGCTTCAAGCGCATCCGCGGTGGCCTTGACGCCGAGCGCCTCCATCTTGCTGCGCGGTGGGCGCGCCAGCGCCTCGGCATCGTCCTCTTCGGTCGGCAGTCCGAGCTGCCGCGCCAGTTCCGGATCGAGCGTAGGAATGGTGGCGGCAGTGCCGTAATTGGCCTGCGGCGCCTCCGCGAAACCCTCGGTCGATGCACGTGCTCCCGGCGGCTGTGGATCGGGCCGGAGCGGCATCGGCCGTGCGGTGTCCTGCGGAAACTCCTTCGGCGTTGAAGCGCGCGCGCGGTGCGCGGCGGCCTCGCCCCCGGCGCGGCGGTCGCGCGAATTGTCCGGCGGCGGCTGCAGGCCTGTGCCAGATCCCAATCCGGCATCGCCGCGATTGATCGCGGGATTGAGCAACTCGGCCAGCGCCGGCCCGATCGGCTGCACGTCGGGCCGATGTGCTTTCGAGTTCGGGGCCTTGGTCCTGGGGGATTTGCCGGATTTTTCGGAGGATGCGGGTTTCTTCGCCATGGGGCGAATATGGGACGAGTCCGCCCCGCGCGAAAGGGCGAATGCCCGCCGCCATGCAGGCTGCTGACAGCAGGCTGGCAGCAGCGCGCCGCTCACGCCGCCGGCAGCGGTCCCCCATTATCCCCGGCCGGAAGATTCGGCTCGAGGATGTCGAGATGGATGCCGCCGCAATCGGTGCAGCGCATGGCCCAGTACTCGCAGCCGGCGCGGCCGCTCATCACGCGCAGCACCTCAAGATCGCCGTCGCATTCCGGGCAGTTTGACAGCACGGCGCGGGCATAAATTCGCGGCCGCGCCGCGTCGAATTCGATGATGGACATGATCGGTCCCCCCTTTGCGCCGCACTGTTTGTGCCGTCATGCCGCTGATGCGGCTGCGGCCGCTCGTCTATTCGTCGTCGCCCTCGGCCCGCCGGCGGAAACGGTCGATGTGGTGCTTGGCATCGGCGATCGCGGCATCGCGATCGGGCCAGGCGAAGCCGACTTCCATGGCCGGAAACAGCACGCCGTCGATGGCCACCGGGCTGAAATCGGCCCGCCGGATGCGCGCGTGCCACAGCCCCTTGCCAGCTTCGAAGGATTCGATGTCAAAGCCGTCGTAAAGGGTCGTCATAAGTGTAGGTCCCACGTTTCTTTTCGGAGAGTCAGGGGACCACGTTTGCGGATTTTGAAATGTGAACCCGTTCACAAGCGGCCGGGTTTTTGTCGCGGAGCCCTTGGCCTCGGTTCCGCCCCGCGGAGCGGCCGATCCGCCTGACGGGGCGCGGGTTCCGACGCCGCCCGCATGATCCAGCGGCGGAACGCGGCGAAGTCGCGCTGCTCGGTCTGGAAGCTGCGATAGACGAGGTACCAGCGCATGCCCTTGGGCACCGAGAGGTCGAATGGTGCCACCAGCCGGCCGGCCGCCAGATCGTCGTCGATGTAGGGGCGGATGCCCATGGCGATCCCGAGCCCGTCGGCGGCAGCCTGGAGCGCCTGGCCATAAAACTGGAATTCGGGTCCGCGCGCGTTGAGGCGGGCGAGGTTCGCGGCTTTCAGCCAGATCGGCCAGTCCTCGGGCGAATGCGCGACGCGGATCAGGCTCGGGCCTTTCAGGTCAGCCGGGCGCTTCAGCCCGCTCGCAAGACGCGGCACGCAGACCGGGGTCAGATCGCCGGCAAACAGCGGCTCGGCGACGAGGCCGGGCCAGTCGCCGGTGCCGAGCTTGATGCCGCAGCTCCAGTCCTCGCCGAACGGCACCGCCGCGCCGCCGGTGGTGAAGCGCACCTCGATGTCGGGCTCCTCGCTGCGGAACTCCGACAGGCGCGGGATCAGCCAGCGCATCGCAAAGGTGTGGCCGACGCCGATGGTGAGCACGCGCACGCTCGCGGGCGCCGTCACCTGCGCGGTGAGGCTGGCCAGCGCGTCGAAGATCGGCGTCAGACCGCCTTGATAGGCGCGGCCCGCCTGCGTCAGCACCAGGCGATTGGCCTTGCGCTCGAACAGCGCAACCCCGAGGCGCTCTTCGAGCAGATGCACCATGCGGCTGACGGCCGCCGCCGACACGCTCAGCTCCAGCCCGGCCGCAGCGAAGCTGCCGGTCCGCGCCGCCGCCTCGAATGCCTTGATGCCGTTGAGAAACAGCAGCCGCCGCAAACTTTCTACCCTCAGGAAAACTGATGCCAGGGCAAGATAACTCAGTTTGCGAGGGAGGGGCAAGCAAGGCACGCTCCTTCAGACCTGTTCCATGACGCGAGGGCTGAATTGCCGGCCCGCGTCCCCGACACGCACCAGCGGAGCTCCCTGCGTGACGCCCATCATGATTGCGGCCCTTGGATTGCTGATGGTGGCTACGGCGTTCCTGTCGGGGCTGTTCGGCATGGCGGGCGGGCTGATCCTGATCGGCGTGCTCCTGGCGTTGATGCCGCTGCCGACCGCGATGGTGCTGCACGCGATCACGCAGATGGCCTCGAACGGCTGGCGCGCGTTTCTCTGGCGGGCACATATTCGCTGGCGGGCGGTCGCGAACTATCTGGCCGGCTGCGCTGTCGCGCTCGCGGCATGGTCGCTGACCCGCTATGTGCCGGACAAGCCCATGGCGCTGCTGCTGCTCGGTATCACCCCGTTCATGGCGCGGCTCTTGCCCGCGAACATCAAGCCGAACCCTGATCGGCTCTGGCAGGGCACGGTCTATGGCACGATGTGCATGGGCCTGATGCTGATGACCGGCGTCTCCGGCCCGCTGCTCGACACCTTCTTCCTCGGCGGCGATTTCGGCCGGCGCGAGAAGGTCGCGACGAAGGCGATGTGCCAGCTCGTCAGCCATTTCACCAAGTTGATCTATTTCGGCGGGATCATCGATCAGGCGGCGAGCCTCGATCCCGTGCTCGCGGGCGTCGCCATTGCGGCCTCGATGCTCGGAACCACGCTGGCGCGGCGCATCCTCGAAGCCATGACCGACCAGCAATTCATGGCCTGGTCCAACAGGCTGATCACCACCATCGCCTGCTACTACATCGCCTATGGCGGCTGGCTCCTGGTTCGCACCCCGGTGCTGGCCGCTTTCGACTAGGGAGGCCTGCAATGAGCCGTGGCGCCGATCCGCTGGTGCTGGATTTCGTCGAATGGGTCGCGCGCGAGCCGCGCGCCTATGTCGAGGTGATCGCGACCTGGAAGACCTCGTGCCCGCGCCTCACCATCTGGGAAGATGCGGCCGAGCGCGGCTATGTTACGCGCGAGACGATTGCCGGCGTGGGGCTCGTTATCGCCGTCACCGAATGCGGCGAGAAGCTGTTGCGCGCGCATGGGCGGTGACGCGCGCACCTGCCTCCACAACATCATTGCGAGCAAAAGCAAAGCAATCCAGAATGTCACCGCAGCGGCAGTCTGGATTGCTTCGCTGCGCTCGCAATGACGGAGCACCCGCCAATGTCACTCAAACTCTTCGAACTCGTCGGCACCGACGCCTCGCGGCCGTTCAGCCCCTATTGCTGGCGCACGCGGATGGCGCTGGCACATAAGGGGCTCGCAGCGGAAACACTGCCCTGGCGCTTCACCGAGAAGAGCGCGCTTGCGCCGCATGGCTCGGAGAAGGTCCCCGTGCTGTTGCACGACGACAAGCCCGTCGTCGATTCCTGGACGATCGCGACCTATCTCGAAGACAATTTTCCCAACCGTTCGTCGCTGTTCGGCGGCGATGGCGGCCGCGCCATGGCGCGCATGATCAACGCCTGGGGCGACATCGCCATCGTCGGCGGCATCTTTCCGCTGATCGTGGCCGACATTCCGAACAATCTGGCCGAGATCGATGCTGCCTATTTCCGGAAGTCGCGCGAGGCACGCTTCGGCGGCAAGACCCTGGAAGAGGTCATGGCGAGCCGCGACACCGGCGTGGTCGCATTCCGCAAGTCGCTGGAGGTGATGCGGCAGACGTTGAAGAAGCAGCCTTATCTCGGTGGAGAGGCGCCGAACTACGCGGACTATATCGTGTTCGGCGGTTTTCAGTGGGCGCGGTTGGTCAGCCCTTTCAAGCTGCTGGAGACGGACGATCCGATCCATGGCTGGCGCGAGAAGCTGCTTGACGCGTTCGACGGCATGGCGCGGAAGTCGCCGGGATTTGCGGTGTGATCGTCCTAGCCCGGATGGAGCGCAACGAAATCCGGGTCGGCGCCAGCGGAACGAATCCGGATTACGCTTGCGCTCCATCCGGGCTACGGGATGCCGCCGCCTTGCGCAAACACGCCCGGCACAGACAATCCTCACCCTCGATCGGCATCGGCAGTTTTGCCGCCTCCTCCGCGCACCAGCAATTGCCCGAGAGGTCGCAGCTGAATTCGGAGCCGCAGCGGGAGCAGGCGAGACGGCGCGCAAGTGCCGGCGCTGACGGCATTTCCTTCGGATTTGTCATGATCCACGTCGAGGCTTCGCCGTCATTGTCATGTCGGGTTCGTCTGTCGCTGCGGTATAGTACGCGCCGCGCACGTATCAGGAAAGCGGCCCCCAACGCGCGAAGGACAGACCCGATGGCCCGCGATTCGCATGCCTCGCTGCGCTCAACCGTGTCAGCTTGGGCGCCCGCATGCTGGCGGGAACGGTGTTTTTGGACAGTGCCGCAGCGCGGCCGATGAGGGACTGGTGACTTAACTCCTCCCGCTGCTTGCCTGTTGCGCATTGCTCCATACGCGTTGCGCGCCACGCAAGCGCGTATGACGGAGATCCGCGCAGCCATACCGAATTCGATCCGCAATTGCGCCCCATGAACCGGGCATTGCGCTCGCGCGTCAAACCGTCTGCAACATCCCTGTGATTTTGCGGATTGTCGGTGCGCGAGGCCGCGCGCTACCGTTGCGGCGCCACGGGGCCAATGAGGACAGGCGGGATGACAGTTGAGAAACTGAATCGCCAGCGTGTGGTGCACCTGCTCGACGCCTTCGCCCGCGGAGATATCGAGACGGCGCTGTCCTGCTGCACCGACGATGTCGACTTCCTCACCCATGCGCCGATCGACGTGCTGCCACACATGGTGCCGCGCCATGGCAAGGACGAGCTACGCGAGCTCTGGCAGACGATCTGGGCACGCTATTCGGAGATCCGCTACAGGGCACCGCACATCCTCGCCGAGGGCGACGCGGTGGCAACTTACGTGCAAGCCCATTTCAGGAAACGCAGCAACGGCCGCATCGTGCAGTTCGACATGGCGGTATTCTACCGCTTCCGCGGCGGGCTGGTTGCGGAGATCCGCGAGATCATCGATTCCTACGATCTGGTGCAGCAGGTGCTGGAGCGGGAGATCGGGCCGTTGATCACGGGCGCGCGGGCGGATTGATCCTGTTCACCCCGCCGGGAACCGGTCTGACCCGCCCCCGGAACATTACGGGGTCCTATTGTAAATCTCACAAAATCGGCTCAATGGTGCATTGCAAAAACGTGAATTGCGTTTTGGCCGAAATGCCTTATTTTATTCGTATACAAACGAATTGAGCCCCGGCACCCGACGGTGCATGGGGTTGTTTTCCGTTTCTTTCGCAAGCCAGCTTCAGGACTTCCCAAAATGACAGAGCACAGTCTCTGGCGTTTCTCGCGTGCGTTGCACCGCGCCATCAACGACCGGCATTTCGACGACGTCGAAGCCTTGATCGATGAGGACGTCGACTGGGCGCTCTACGGCCCGATCGACATGTTTCCGTTCCTCGGCGCGCGTCAAGGCAAGGAGGCCGTGCTCGAGGTCATCCGCCAGTTCGCCGACAACTTCCAGGTCCGCCGCTTCGACCGCGAGAGCATCATGCTGGGGGTCGATTCCGCCGCCTCGATGCTGCGTTATTCGCTGACGGCTCTGGATTCCAACAAGCCGATCAGCCTGCGGGTCGCGCAGTTCGCCCAGTTCAAGGCGGGCAGGCTCGTCAGCATGCGCGTGCTGATCGACACCTTCGATCTGGTCGAGCAGGCACTCGGCCGCGCCATTCATCTGCCGAAGATGACCAGCGTCGGCTGAGGGGGACGCCAACGGGCCCCGTTCGTCGGGACCGGTGACGAGGCGATCGCGACGTCCTGGCCTCCAGCCCCGCCGGATGCCGTCGCATCTCGAAGCTCGTCGCCGGGCGCGCGCCTATCGCGCGGCCCGTTGGTTCTTTTTCGCCGCGGGCCGTCACATTTTCGCGACGATGGATCAGCATGTTCGGCGCGGAATGGCACATGGCCTGAACTCGATATATAACATCGAACGGCATGTGCCGGGGGTTGCGGGCAGGACGATGGAATTCTCGACAGGGTTTGGCTGGACCAGGCTGCCATTGCTGGCGGCTGCATTCATCCTGAGCTCGACGCTGACTCTTTCGGCGCAGATCATTCCGCCCACGGCGGCCGCGCCTGACGACGAAGCGGAGATGGAAGCGGCCGAGGCTCCCAGCGCGAACGACGCCGACGTGCTCAAGGACATCGATGTCGACAAGCTCGACTGGAGCCAGCTCGCAGTCGACGCCGGCACCGGCATCGATCCCATGGCCGCCAAGAAGCGCGCCCAGGCCGCCCAAGAAGGCCTGGACTGGTCGTCGAACTCCAATGCCAACGGCTCCTCGGCGGTGACCGTGAAGCAGTCGGTGTTCTCGTTCTGGGATACGAGAATCGGCGCCGACCTGACGGTGACCAACGAGCCCAGGACGATGTCCGAGCTGCTGGCGCAGAAGGCCGCCAATGGCGGCAGCCTGCCGCAATCCTCCGGCAGCGCGTGGGCCATGGCGACCGCGCCCGGCGCGGGCACCATCTGGGACAAGACTGCGGTGGAAGCCCGGGTCGATCCCGGCGCCGAGCACAGCAAGATCGGGGCATCGCTGACCAAGTCCGTGCCGCTGTCGGGCGACACCTCGCTGACGCTCCAGAACGGCTACAGCGTCAACCAGCAGGGCACCACCGCGCTCCCCGGCATCGGCGGCCACATCACCCGCAATTACCAGACCGATCAGATCGCCAAGGTCACCCTGAACGACTCCGGCACCAGCATCACCGCCGGCCAGACGCTATCAACCACCGATGACAAATGGCTGCGCAGGTTCGGCGCCGAGCAGAAACTGTTCGACAATGTCACCGTCTCCGGTTCGGTCGGCGAGACCTCGCAAGGCACGTTCAACAAGAGCGTAGCTGCAGGGTTCAAGAAGAGCTGGTGAGCCCAGCGCTCCCCTGTTTCCTGGGGAGCCGCGTCGCCGGGTCCAGCGTTTAGACTCCCCTAACCATACGCCACGGCAAAGCCCCCGAATCGTCCGCCCTTGCCGTATCTCGGCCAAGTTGCGGTCAAAATCCGACGTCCTAGTCGGATGATCGAACTCGTCGTGCGGGGGACACTCGCGCTGCGCTCAACGCGAACAGGGGAACAACGATGAACGCCATGCGTCCCGAGAAGATCGAAGCCACCGAGACCGAGCCGGTCGACACCAACCTTGCCGCCGTGACCGAAGTCGAGGCCGGCATCCGCGATTTCGTCCGCAACGACATCGCCTATCTGCGCCGCCCGGCATCGACCACCACCGACGCGCCGCCGCTCGACCCGAGCGCGGAAGCCACCGTCAACAACGTCAACTCGCTGATCCAGCGCGTCGCCGGCACCTCGCTCGCCGAAATCGAGAATCTGATCTCGGAGCTGGAGAGCCTGCGCGACCTGCTGCATGCCGAGGGCCAGCGCGTCCAGCGCGAGATCTCCGGCTACGCCCAGCTCAGCCAGGCCGCGATGAAGTCGACCCGCATGATCGCCGACAACGTCGCGCAGTGGAAGCGCGCCGCCGACGGCCTGCGCAACAGCTAAGCATCAATACAAGACATCACCGGCCGCCGCGTTCCGCTGGGAGCGCGGCGGTTCTGATTCGTGAGGGTAGGTGTTTGAACGCGACTTCCCGAACACAGCTGTCATCACCCACGAAAGCGTGTGACCCAGTATTCCAGAGGCGAAAGATTGACCTGATGGGTCGCGGCGTACTGGATGCCCCGTTCAAGCATTCAGTCCGTAGCATGACAATTGTGGGTGCGCCGGCGCGAGGCGTTGAACCCTCCGCCTCTCCCCGGCGACCAACGCCAAGCGCCCGTGCAGCCATGGCCGGGTCTTGGGGATACGTCAGATGGAAAGCATTCGGCCCGACAACACGGACCCTGTCGCGCTGCGGCCCGCGCCGAATCAGCTCGGCACGATCGTGCTGCGCTTTATCGGATTGCTCGCGGTTGCGATTGCCGTGCTCGCGTTCGTCTACAGCCGCTAACGCAGGAGCGGATTCCGCGGCCCTGGATAATTAAGGAATTCTTACCGGCGCGCGTCGACGGTCGAAGCTTCGAGGGTGTAGGCGCCATCGGCATAGCCCTTCACCACCATGCCGGCGACCAGCATCACGGCCAGCGTCGCAGTCGCAAAAATGAATCCAACGAATTTGAGTGCGCCGCGGTCTGCCATGGTCCTCGTCCCCTGTCTCTGCCAATTCGTTTCAAATAGACAGCGACAGGTTCATAATTAGTTAGCAACTCACTGGTTCCGCCGAACTGCTTCGCGGCGACCAGCTCGCGCAGGCTTATGGCAGCCGCCCGGAATCGCGTCCATAGCGCGCGGGCAACACTTGCGCGCTCAATTGCCCCGTTCATCTTGGAACAAGTCTAAACGCTCTTTCCACGCATCGGCACGAAGGCCGATGCGGTGATGGAATAGACCTCTTCGCCGCGCTGGTTGGTGCCGGTGGTGCGGGCGGTCAAGATGCCCCAGCCGGGGCGCGAGGCCGAGGTGCGCTTGTCGATGACGACATTGACGTAAGCGACCGTGTCGCCGGCGAGCACCGGCCTGATCCAGCGCAGGTCGCGAAAGCCCGGCGATGGGCCCCACACGGCAACCTCCTCGCCGCGTGAAGCGGCTTCTCGCGCCAGGCGCTGGCCGTCGGCGACAAGCAGGCCCATGCAGGCCGAGCCGACATGCCAGCCCGAGGCCGCGAGCCCACCGAACAGCGAGTTCTTGCCTTCCTCCTCGTCGAGATGAAAACGCTGCGGATCGAACTTTGCGGCGAATGTCTTGATGGCCTCGGCCGTGAACGTATAGGTGCCGATCTCGCGACGCTGTCCGATCGCGATGTCTTCGAAGAACCGCATCAGACCGCTCCCTCGCGCCGCTTGATCAGGATGGGCGAGGTCATCTCGGCAAGCGCCTGCCCCGCCGCGTTGCGCACGGTGCATTTGAACTTGACGATGCCGAGTTCGGGCCGGCTCTTCGAAGCGCGCGCCTCCACGACGTCGACGTCGAGCATGAGATCGTCGCCGGGCCGCAAGGGCGACAACCAGCGCACCTCATCCACGCCAGGAGATCCCAGCGACGCGGAGCGGGTGATAAATCCGTCGGCCATCATCCGCATCATCAGCGAGCAGAGATGCCAGCCCGAGCCAGACAGGCCCCGCAGCATGCTCTTGGCTGCGGCCTCCTCGTCGAGATGCATCGGCTGCGGATCGAACTCGGCGGCGAAGGCCAGAATTTCGTCGCGGGTGACGTGGCGCGGGCCGAACGTGCCGAACCGGCCGGGCGGGAAGTCTTCGAAGGTCAGGGTCATCTTGGAAAGCTTTGCAGGAATGACAGATTGTGGCCGCACTTTGCAGCAATCTCAACCCGCCGGCCCGCATGGCTCGTGCTACATACAGGCTGGCGGCGTGGCCTTGAGTCGGACCATCTGCCACGGCCCGGTGTGGGGGCCCGATCTTGCCCTGGGGAGAGTAATGTTTTCATTCAGCGATCTGTTTCAGTGGGACCGCTTCATCACGCCGACGATCATCAAGACCTTCTACTGGCTGGTGATCGCGCTGATCTGTCTGTTCGGCCTCTCCGGCATCTTCTCAGGGCTCGCCGCAATGGCGATCAGCCCGTTCGGCGGCTTCCTGGTGCTGCTGTCCTCGATCGCCAGCGTCGTGGTCGGCATCGTGTTCTCGCGCATCGTCGCGGAATTGATCCTGATCGTCTTCCGCATCAACGAGCATCTCGGCGCGATCCGCGACCAGGGCGGCGGGATGCGGTAGCCGTCATTGCGAGGAGCGAAGCGACGAAGCAACCCAGACTGCCACCGCGGCAACAGTCCGGCTTGCTCGATCGCTCGCAATGACGAGGAGAGATACTACGTGTTGAACCTGAAATGCATCACGTCGCCGTCGGCGACGACGTATTCCTTGCCTTCTAGCCGCAGCTTGCCGGCATCCCGTGCGCCGGCTTCTCCGCCGAACGTGATGTAGTCCTCATACGCAATGGTCTCGGCGCGGATGAAACCCTTCTCGAAGTCGGTGTGAATCACGCCGGCCGCCGCCGGTGCCTTGGTGCCGCGATGGATGGTCCAGGCGCGCGCTTCCTTCGGGCCCACGGTGAAATAGGTGATGAGATCGAGAAGCCGGTAGCCGGCGCGGATCAGGCGATCGAGGCCGGCTTCCTCCAGTCCCAATGTCTCCAGGAAGTCCGCGCGTTCCTCACGCGAGATCGTCGCGATCTCGGACTCGATCTTGGCGGAGATAACGACGGCGACCGCGCCCTCCTTGGCGGCCTGCTCCTCGACTGCCCTTGAGAAAGCGTTGCCGGTAGCCGCGGAGCCCTCTTCGACGTTGCAGACGTAAAGCACAGGCTTAGACGACAGCAGGCCGAGCATGGAGAAGGCGCGCTCCTCCTCGGCCTTGCGCTCGACGAGGCGCGCGGGCTTGCCCTCGCGCAGCAGCACGAGGGTACGGTTGACGAGGTCGAGCTGCTCCTTGGCGTCCTTGTCGTTGCCCTTGGCCTTCTTGGTGAGGTTGTCGACACGCTTTTCGAGGCTGTCGAGGTCCGCGAGCATCAGCTCGGTCTCGATGGTCTCGATGTCTGCGAGCGGGGCGATCTTGCCCTCGACATGGGTGATGTCGGAGTCCTCGAAGCAGCGCACCACGTGCGCGATGGCATCGACCTCGCGGATGTTTGCCAGGAACTGGTTGCCGAGGCCTTCGCCCTTGGAGGCGCCGCGCACGAGGCCCGCGATGTCGACGAAGGTCAGCCGGGTCGGAATGATCTGGCCGGACTTGGCGATGGCGGCGAGCTTCTCCAGCCGCGGATCGGGCACGGCAACCTCGCCGACATTCGGCTCGATGGTGCAGAACGGATAGTTCGCGGCTTGCGCAGCCGCCGTCTCGGTCAGTGCATTGAACAAGGTCGACTTGCCGACATTGGGCAACCCGACGATCCCGCATTTGAATCCCATGATGTCCTCTATCCGTATTCGTCATGGCCGGCTTGAGCGGCCATCCACGCCCTAACGCGCGGAAGGAAGAACGTGGATGCCCGGAACATCTAGCGCGAAGACGCGCTTCGCGCTTCTGCCCGGGCACGACGGAGAGAACGGCGACCTTATTCCTTGCCGTTCTCGTCCTTGGTCAAAAACCCCTTCGCCTGCATGGCCAGATGCACCCTGTTGGCGAAGGTCGCATCCGTGCCCTTGGCGATCAGTGGCGCGTGCTCGGCGACCGCATCGCAGAGCGTCGCCACCCATTCGCTGTCGGCCTTGGCGAAGTCCGACAGCACGTGGCCATGCACCAGCTCCTTGACGCCGGGATGACCGATGCCGAGCCGGACCCGGCGGTAGTCGTTGCCGATATGCGCCGAGATCGAGCGCAGGCCGTTGTGGCCGGCGATGCCGCCGCCGATCTTCACCCGCACCTTGCCCGGCGGCAGCTCGAGCTCGTCATGGAAAACGCTGACGTCGCCGGCGGCGATCTTGAAGAAGCTTGCGGCTTCCTGAACGCTGCGGCCGGACTCGTTCATGTAGGTCGCGGGCTTGAGCAGGATCACGCGCTCGGTGCCGAGCGTGCCCTCTGACGTCTCGCCCTGAAAGCGGCGGCGCCATGGCGTGAAGCCATGACGCCGCGCGATCTCGTCGACAGCCATGAAGCCGATATTGTGCCGGTTGCGTGCGTATTTCGCGCCGGGATTGCCGAGCCCAACAAAGAGTTGCATGACGCGGCGCGCCCCTCGCTCGGCGCGCGATCAAGGACCGCGCGCCAGCCTTGAGAGATTACTTCTTCTTGTCGCCGCCGGCAGGAGCCTTGGCAGCCGCCGCGGGAGCAGCAGCCGGAGCGGCCGCGCCAGCCGCCGGGGCAGCCGCAGCGCCTGGAGCGCCGCCAGCAGCAGCCGCAGCCGCGGCCTTCTGCTCTTCGGCGTAACCGGAAGGCGGCACGATGGTGACGAGCGTCGCATCCTCGCGCGCCAGCGTCTTCACGCCGGTGGGCAGCTTGACGTCGGACAGATGCAGGGAGTGACCGATCTCGAGCGAGCCGACGTCAACCTCGATGAACTGCGGGATGTTCTCGGCACCGCATTCGAGCTCGATCGCGTGGGCAACGATGTTGACGGTGCCGCCGCGCTTGACGCCCGGAGAGGTTTCGGCCTTCACCACGTGCAACGGCACGCTGATGCGGATGGTGGCGCCTTCGCCGAGCCGCATGAAGTCGACGTGGATCGGGAAATCCTTGACCGGATCGAGGTGGTA
The DNA here is from genome assembly GCF_001424605.1 of Bradyrhizobium sp. Leaf396. Lineage (NCBI taxonomy): Bacteria > Pseudomonadati > Pseudomonadota > Alphaproteobacteria > Hyphomicrobiales > Nitrobacteraceae > Bradyrhizobium > Bradyrhizobium sp. Leaf396. The sequence continues at coordinate 83,045 of NZ_LMQJ01000009.1, read as the reverse complement.
GTCGCGCGGAATGACGCGGTGCTTCTTGCCGTCGAGGTCGATGTCGACCAGCGTGGTCAGGAACCGGCCGGCGAGGATGCGCTGGCGCAGCTCACGATCCTCGATCGAGATCGTGACCGGGGGCTGGTTGTTACCATAGATCACTCCGGGCACTCTCCCGGCGCGACGCTCAGCCCGGGCGGCCCCCTTGCCGCTCTTCGGACGTGCGGTCGCCTTCAATTCCTTGACGGTCGTCGCCATGTCGTTAAGTCCTTGTTTTTGCAAAAGTTAATGGGCCGCAGCGCGGCCCATGGCATCATCCGCAGCAAGCCTCCAGGGGTGCGGGGGCTGCGAACGTGGCGGGCTTTTACCCGGAAGATGCGGAAATGACAAGGAGAATGGGCCGCTGTCATGCCCGGACTTGACCCGGGCACCCATCACGCAAAGCGACGGCTGTTGAGGAAGATGGATGACCGGGTCAGGCCCGGCCATGACGATTTGGCGATGCCCGGGCCTGTTATTGCCTCAGAGCGTCGGCGTCCCGCCAAGCTTTGCCTCGAGCGCTGCGATCCGCGCCTTCAGTGCCTCGTTCTCTTCACGGGCGAGGCGCGCCATGTCCTTGACCGCCTCGAACTCCTCGCGCTTGACCAGATCCATGTCGCGCAGGAATTTTTCCGCCTGGGTGCGCATCACCGTATCGAACTCGCGCTTGACGCCCTGGGCGGCACCGGCGGCATCGTTCATCAGGCGGCCGATCTCGTCGAAAAACCGGTTGTTGGTCTGGGTCATTTCGGTCTCCGATAAACTTTGCGCGAACTCTCGAAAGACAATGGCAATCCGCAGGGAATGGTTCAAGGGCCGCCGCGCGGCATCCTTGTCATGAACCGGTTTCCTTGCAATCGTATTCAACCTCCCTGCATAAGAAGAATCACACGGCGCCTGCCGGTGCTCCTTCGCTGCGATCTCGTCCAGACCTGGAAGGCGCGATGCCCTATCTGCTCATCGACTTTCCCGCCTTCAAGCCGATCGCGATCGAGATCGGTCCGTTCGCGATCCGCTGGTACGCGCTGGCCTATATCTGCGGCATCGTGTTCGGCTGGCTCTATGCGCGCTCGCTGCTGAAAAACGAGCGCCTGTGGGGCGGACCGGCCCCGATCTCGCTGGTGCAGATCGACGATTTCATCCTCTGGGTCACGCTCGGCATCATCCTCGGCGGCCGCACCGGTTACGTGCTGTTCTACAATCTGCCCTTCTTCATCGATCATCCCGCCGCGATCTTCAGATTGTGGGAGGGCGGCATGTCTTTCCACGGCGGCTTCCTCGGCTGCGTCGTGGCGGTGATGGGGTTTGCCTATCGCAACGGCATCCCGATCCTGTCCCTCGGCGACATCACCACTGCGGTCGCCCCGGTCGGGCTGCTGCTCGGGCGCATTGCCAATTTCATCAACGGCGAATTGTGGGGCCGCGCCGCCGATGCGAGCCTGCCCTGGGCGATGATCTTCCCCAATGATCCGACGCAGCTGGCGCGCCATCCGAGCCAGCTCTATCAGGCCGGCCTGGAAGGCATCCTGCTGTTCACGGTGCTGGCCGTCATGATCCGCCTCGGCGCGCTGAAGCGACCCGGCATGATCCTCGGCGCGTTCATCCTGATCTATGGTCTGGCCCGGATCATCGGCGAGCATTTCCGCGAGCCGGACGCCCAGCTCGGCTATCTCTGGGGCGGATTAACCATGGGCATGCTGTTGTCGATCCCGATGCTTATCGTAGGCCTTATACTTATTGTATCGGCAATCAGGCGCGGTGCGCCGAAGCCGATCGAGACAGTTAGCTAGTTCATCTCCAGAAAGCAGGCCGTGACCGACTCGCCGCTCCTCAACGAGATCAAGGCCCTGATCAAATCTTCAGGCCCGATGCCGGTCTGGCGGTACATGGAATTGTGCCTGATGCATCCGCGCTACGGCTATTACGTCTCGCGCGATCCGCTCGGGCGCGAGGGCGACTTCACCACAGCCCCCGAAGTCAGCCAGATGTTCGGCGAGCTCCTGGGACTGTGGACCGCCTCGGTGTGGAAGCAGATGGGCTCACCGCAGTTCCTGCGGCTGATCGAGCTTGGTCCCGGGCGCGGCACCATGATGGCGGACGCGCTGCGCGCATTGCGCGTGCTGCCGCCGCTGTACCAGGCGCTCCACATCCACATGGTCGAGGTCAATCCGGTCCTGCGTGAACGGCAGAGCGCGACGCTCGCCAACGTGCGCAACATCGCCTGGCACGACAGCATCGACGAGGTGCCGGAAGGACCAAGCATCATCCTCGCCAACGAATATTTCGACGTGCTGCCGATCCACCAGATGATCCGCCACGAGAACGGCTGGCACGAGCGCGTCATCGAGATCGATGCGAACGGCAAGCTTCAGTTTGGCGCAGCGCCGGAGCCGACCCCGCGCTTCGACGTACTGCTGCCACCCTTGGTGCGCGCCGCTCCCGTCGGCGCCGTGTTCGAGTGGCGGCCCGACGGCGAGATCATGAAGCTCGCCACGCGCGTGCGCGACCAGGACGGCGCGGCGCTGATCATCGACTACGGCCATTTGCGCAGCGATGCCGGCGACACCTTCCAGGCGATCGCGCGCCATACCTTCGCCGATCCCCTGAAGGCGCCGGGCCAGGCCGACGTCACCGCCCATGTCGACTTCCAGGCGCTGGCGCGCGCCGCCGAGGATGTCGGCGCGCGCGTGCACGGCCCGGTGACGCAGGGCGACTTCCTCAAGCGGATCGGCATCGACACCCGCGCGGCCGCGCTGATGCAAAAGGCGACGCCCGAAGTCGCCACAGACATTTCGGTGGCGCTCAAGCGCCTGACCGATACCGGGCGTGGCGGCATGGGCTCGATGTTCAAGGTGCTTGGCATCTCCGAGCCGCGGTTGACGGGCCTTGCCGGCCTCAGCGACCTCGATCAGGCAGGAGAAGCCTCATGACACTTGCTTCGTCGCTGCTGTCCGCCGTGCCCGGCCTGCGCCATGCCTTCTTCACTCGCGAGGGGGGCGTCTCCAGCGGCATCTATGCCGCGCTCAACGGCGGGCTCGGCTCCAATGACGATCAGACCCTGGTCGCCGAGAACCGCCGCCGCATGGCCGAGCATGTCGGCGTTGCGCCCGAACGCTTCCTCAGCCTGCACCAGGTTCATTCGCCCGACGTGCTCGTGGCTGATGCGCCCTGGCCGAACGGACCGCGGCCCAAGGGCGATGCGCTGGTGACGAAGACGCCGGGCATCGCGCTCGGCGTCTCCACGGCCGATTGCGGACCGGTGCTGTTCGTCGATCCCAATGCGCGCGTGATTGGCGGCGCCCATGCCGGCTGGAAGGGCGCGCTGACCGGCGTGCTGGAAGCAACGATCTCGGCGATGGAGAAGCTTGGTGCCACGCGCGGCGGCATCATCGCCGCGATCGGCCCCATGATCCGCCAGGAGAGCTACGAGGTCGGCAACGAGTTCGTGACGCGCTTCATCGAGGCGGATGCGGACAACGCCATGTTCTTCATCCCGTCTGTGCGCGAGGGCCACGCGATGTTCGATCTCGCCGGCTTCGTTCGCAAGCGGCTGGAATCCGCCGGCATCCTGATGATCGACGATCTCGGGCTCGACACCTATGCCGACGAACGCTTCTTCAGCTATCGCCGCTCGGTGCACCGCAAGGAGCCGGATTACGGCCGCCACATTCACGCGATCGCGCTCGAGACGTGAACACATAGGCAACCCCGTGTCATTCCGGGGGTGATCCCGGACACGATGACGGTGCGCTGTGGCGCGGCTGCCCTAGACCTTAATCGATTTTAACGATATCGCTGCCCTCCATAATGAGGGACGCGTCATTCACTTTGCGCCGCGCGGGTTCGCGCGCGCTGGCGGTCATGCTGCTGGCGGCTGCGACCGCACTTGGCGGCTGCGCCGGAGGTGGCGGCGGTGCCGCGAACTCCTATGCGATGGCGCCGAGCGGCGGCAGCAGCGCGACGGTGGCGTTCGAATCGATCGACGGACCGCCGCCGCAGGTGTTCGACCGCATGGTCGGGGTGCTCGACAGCGAATCCAAGCTGCGCAGCCTGTCGGTGGTCTCCCGCGAGGGCACTGCCGCCTATCGCGTGCGAAGCTACCTCTCCGCCCAGGTCGTGCGCGGCAAGACCGTGATTGCCTGGGTCTGGGACGTCTACGACGCCAACCAGCAGCGGGCGCTGCGCCTCTCCGGCGAGGAACCGACCTCGGCCAAGGGCGGCCGCGACGCGTGGGCGGCTGCCGACGACCTCGTGTTGCGGAAGATCGCCCAGGCCGGATTCAGCGGACTTTCCAACATGATCAACGGAACGCCGGATGCCCCGGGCGCGGCTCCGGCCTTGCGGGGACCAGCGGTGGCGAGCGTCATCAAGGACGCTCCGCTGTCGGACATGCCGACTTCGGCGCTAGGCTATGCCGACCAATAACCCCTGCTAAACCAAGGCCTCAACTTGCGGCCAAGCCGTTGGCCCGACTCAGGATTTTCGAAGGGAAAACGTAGCATCCCGGGTTGCCATTGCAGCCTCCCGCCTGATATTTCCTCGCGCGTCGTAACCGTGCTGCCAGTGGGTATTCTCTGATGTTGAACGTCGTATCCAGCAAAGCGCGGGAGGAAGCGTCCATGTCGGCCAAGAACGGCTCCATCAAGCTCGTCGCCGGCAACTCCAATCCGGCCCTCGCCCAGGCCATTGCGCAGGGCCTGGATCTGCCGCTGACCAAGGCGGTGGTACGGCGCTTCGCCGACATGGAGATCTTCGTCGAAATCCAGGAGAACGTCCGCGGCTCGGATGCTTTCATCATCCAGTCGACCTCGTTCCCGGCCAACGACCACCTGATGGAGCTCCTGATCATCACCGACGCGCTGCGTCGTTCCTCGGCACGCCGCATCACGGCGGTGCTGCCCTATTTCGGCTACGCGAGGCAGGATCGCAAGTCCGGCTCGCGCACGCCAATCTCGGCCAAGCTCGTCGCCAATCTGATCACGCAGGCGGGTGTCGACCGCGTCATGACCCTCGACCTGCATGCCGGCCAGATCCAGGGGTTCTTCGACATTCCGACCGACAATCTCTACGCGGCGCCGCTGATGGTGCGCGACATCAAGGAGAGGTTCGACCTCTCCAAGGTGATGGTGATCTCGCCCGACGTCGGCGGCGTGGCCCGCGCGCGCGGCCTTGCCAAGCGCATCAACACCCCGCTCGCCATTGTCGACAAGCGCCGCGAGCGTCCCGGCGAGTCCGAGGTCATGAATGTGATCGGCGAGGTCGCCGGCTACACCTGCATCCTCGTTGACGACATCGTGGACTCCGGCGGCACGCTGGTGAACGCGGCCGACGCGCTGATCGCCAAGGGCGCCAAGGACGTCTACGCCTACATCACCCACGGCGTGCTCTCCGGCGGTGCGGCGGCACGCATCTCCGGCTCGAAGCTGAAAGAGCTCGTGATCACCGACTCGATCCTGCCGACCGATGCGGTGACCAAGGCGCCGAATATCCGCACGCTGCCGATCGCCAGCCTGATCTCCGACGCGATCGCGCGCACGGCGGCGGAGGAGTCGGTGTCGAGCCTGTTCGACTGACTTTTTCACCCCCGTCATTCCGGGGCCTTCGGCGAGGCCAATCCGGAGTCCGTCTCCCAACGAACCGTTGCACATCAAGGGACTTGGGGCTCGTGCAACGCACGCCCCCGAAATGACAGTCTGACCTCGGCCATCGCCCCACCGCAGCCTGGCCGCGCCGGTTGTTGCCAGCGGCGGCCCGTGACATCATCGAGATACCGAGTCATCTCTGCCTCTGGATGCCTGATGCCACGCCGGAAATTTGCTTGGGAGAAGCTGTCGGATGACGCGTTGCTCAAGCAACGCCTCCGCAGCCTGAAGGTTACAGTCGAAGGCACCTGGCTCGAAGACTGCGTTGGCACCCTCTACGAGGAACTGGAAGAGCGGGGCATCCGGCTGCGGCCGCACACATGGATCTCGAGCGAATGGTTCAGCCCCGGCGACGTGCCCGGCATCGCCATCCCTTTTTATCTCGCCCATCCGCGCCTGATGAAGCTCGAGAAGAAGATGATGTTCGACGTCGAGGGCGGAACCTGGCGCGAGTGCATGGCTATCCTCCGCCATGAGGCCGGGCATGCCTTGCAGCATGGTTACCAGTTGCAGCGGCGGCGGCGCTGGCAACAGCTGTTCGGCCCGTCGTCGAAGCGCTACCCGCGCTACTACCGGCCCAATCCGGCCAGCAGACGTTACGTCCAGCACCTTCGGCTCTGGTATGCACAGAGCCATCCCGACGAGGATTTCGCCGAGACCTTTGCGGTGTGGCTGCGGCCGCGCTCGAACTGGCGGACCCGATATGCCGGTTGGCCGGCGCTGAAGAAGCTCGAATATGTCGACGAGTTGATGGGCGAGATCGCGGGAAAGCGGCCGCAGATCACGACGCGGGAGCGCGTCGACCCGCTGAGCCGGCTCAGCCAGACCCTCGAAGAGCACTACAAGAAGAAGCAGGCGTTCTACGCCTTCACGCCACCGAAAACCTACGACCGCGACCTGTCCCGGCTGTTTTCAGCCGATCCACGTCACCATCGATCAACGCCGGCCTCGACCCTGATCAGGCGGCACCGCGCCCAGATCAGGCAATTGGTCGCGCGATGGACGGGCGAGAACCAGCTCACGCTCGATGCCGTGCTTGACGACATGATTTCCCGCTGCCGGGATCTCGATTTGCGGGCCGTCGGCCCCGAACAGAAGCTCGTCCTCGATTTCATCGTCCTCGTGACCGCCAAGACGATGCACGCGCTGTTTGGCCCGTCCCGGCGCAAATGGATCGCGCTATGAGACGTCTCCGCATTCTCGTGCTGATGCATCCGGACTTCCTGCCTCCGGACTCCTCTGACGGATACACCGCACAGGAAATCAACGCGTGGAAAACGGAATATGACGTGGTAAGCACCTTGCGCGAGGCAGGCCATGAGGTTCGCCCGCTCGGGGCGCAGGAGGAGATCAAGCCAGTCCGCGAAGCGATCGAGGAGTTCAAGCCACACGTGGTTTTCACGCTGCTGGAAGAATTCCATTCCAACGTCGCTTACGACCAGCACATCGCCAGCTATCTCGAGCTGATGAGGGTCCCTTATACCGGGTGCAATCCGCGCGGCCTGATCCTTGCGCGCGGCAAGGATCTGTCCAAAACGCTGGTGCATCACCGCCGCATCGCGGTGCCGGCCTTCGCCGTTTTCCCAATGCGCCGCAAGGTCAAGCGCCCCCCGCGTCTTGCGCTGCCACTGATCGTCAAGAGCCTGAACATGGATGGCTCCTTCGGCATCTCGCAAGCCTCCATCGTCGACACCGACGAGAAGCTCGCGGAACGCGTCGCCTTCATCCACGAGCGGAGCGAAACCGCCGCCATCGCCGAGCAGTTCATCGAGGGACGCGAACTCTATGTCGGCGTTCTCGGCAACAACCGTCTGCGTGTTCTGCCTGTTTGGGAACTGAAATTCGGCAACATGGGCGGGCGCAGGTCACGGCACATCGCCACCGAGAAAGCCAAGCACGACACCGATTATCAGGAGCGGGTCGGCATCGTCGACGGGCCTGCAAAAGACCTCACGCCGGAAGTCACCGCGCGCATCCAGCGTGCCGCAAAACGCATCTATCAGGTCCTGGGCCTCGACGGCTATGCGCGCATCGACTTTCGCCTCTCCGCCGACGGCACGCCCTATTTCATCGAAGCAAACCCGAATCCGGAAATCGCCAGGAACCAGGAGTTCGCCACCGCGGCTCAACATGACGGGCTCCAATATCCGGATCTCCTGCACCGCATCCTGACCCTCGGAATCAGCCGGGCAAAGGCAGGTGTATCGTTAGGCTGACGAAAGGCGGATTGGCGCCGATACCTGCGCGAAGCGCGGGCGGCGCGGCGGCGCCGGGCCCGGAATCCATCTTGCCGCAATCGATGTCGATGCACCGATTCCGGGCACGCGCGTCGCGCGGCCCGGAATGGCCATCGCCTATCCAACGATTCCCGCAGCGACCTGGCCGCGCAGGCGCTCCAGACCAAGCAACGTCTCCGCACAGGCTGCCGCGACCTCCACGCCCTTGATGGCGAAATGCTTGCGGAAGAAGTCGTAGTGGACCTCGGTCTCATGGAATTGCTGCGGCGTCAGCACGGCCGAGAACACCGGCACCTCGGTGCGCAGCTGCACGTCCATCAGCGCCTTGATCACGGTGTCAGCGACGAACTCGTGGCGGTAGATGCCGCCGTCGACGACGAGGCCGGCCGCGACGATCGCGGTGTAGCGCCGCGTCTTGGCGAGGACCTGCGCGTGCAGCGGGATCTCGAACGAGCCCGGCACCTCGAACACGTCGACGTGGGTGAGATGGCGCGCTTCCGCCTCCTTCAGGAAGGCGATGCGGGCTTCCTCGACCACGTCGCGGTGCCAGCAGGCCTGCACGAAGGCCACCCGCTGCGGCTTGGCGAAACGCGGATGGTCGGGCGCCGGCGGCAGGTCTGCGGGAACCTGCGTGGGCTCTGTTTGGGAGGTTTCGGCTTGGGGATCTTGCAACATCTGATTCATGGCTTTCCTCGGTTTAAGGACCAGAATCAGGGCACACGGAACGACAAACAGCCGCACCTTGCGATGCGTCTGCCACCGACCGTTCTCTTTCATCCGGACTTTAACCGTCGGCTTCGGAATTGCACCGAATCTGCTGACCCTTCCCTGCGGGATACCCCTCACGGAAAGCGCTCGCGGGCTTAGGCCTTTTCGGCCCTTACCGCCGGTGGGGACTTTCACCCCGCCCTGAGAACATCGGCCGCCCGGAATGAACGGCCTATCGGGAAATATGCAGCCGGCGAGCCGGCGCGGCAAGCATGTTCCGCATGGGCCAAGCGCATGGTCCCATGCCGTCACGGCGACTCGGCTCGCCTGGCGGAACTGCGCTCGGCGTCTTTTGCCGAATCCGATTCCGATTTGTTCTCATCCGTTAAGGATTGTGGCGGAGATGAGCTGTGGACGAACGAGTCCTGGCTTGTGGACGGACTCGCGACCCCGTTGCGCAGATTCCGCAAATCACATCACTTGATCCGCGACAGGCCCGCGCTGATCCGAGGGGATCGCGAGAGCGACTCCGGAGATCGCGGTTAGCGTCTAGGTAGCGCGCGCCGGGCCCAACCGCGTGCGTATCAAGGACAACAAGAAGGCAAGAGGTCGAGACGGCATGTCCCTGCTCGAAGGCGCTATCGATTCCAGAAGCCATCCGCTTGCGGTGGTCGAGGACATCGCTGCCAGCAACAACTGGCCGTTCGAACGCTCCGGCGAAGACGAACTCACGATTGTCTCGAAGGGACAATGGACCGACTATCAGCTCTCCTTCACCTGGATGGGCGAGATCGAGGCGCTGCATCTGGCCTGCGCCTTCGACATGAAGATCCCGCCCGCCCGGCGCGGCGAGGTGCAGCGGCTCGTCGCCGCCGTGAACGAGCAGCTGTGGGTCGGCCATTTCGACTTGTGGACCAACACCGGCATGGTCATGCATCGCCAGGCCCTTGTGCTGCCGGGCGGCCTCACCGCCTCGACGGCGCAGTGCGAAGCCATGCTGGCCGGCGCCATCCACGCCTGCGAGCGCTACTTCCCCGCGTTCCAGTTCGTGGTCTGGGCCGGCAAGACCACCACACAGGCCATGGACGCCGCGATGTTCGACACGGTCGGAGAGGCGTAGGGCTCTCGGATGTCGTGAGAGAGGCGCGACAGCTCCCTGGTCGTCGTCGTCCCGGACGAGCGGCGCGATGATCCGGAACCCACACCGCCCGATGCCTCGTGGCACGACGCTTGTTGCCCTGCGCTCCATCCCCTAGAACCAGTCGTGGTTATGGGTTCCTGCGTTCGCAGGGACGGCACCGTTTGCTAAGGTGATCGCAGTGGCAGATAGCAGCACCCTCCAAAACATCACCGGTACCATCCTCCTCGCCGGCGCCGGCAAGATGGGCGGCGCGATGCTGACGGGATGGCTGGCAGGCGGACTCGATCCACGGCGGGTCGCGGTGGTCGATCCGCACATCGCGCCCGAGATCGCCGCACTGGCCGCCAAGGGCGTCGTGCTCAATCCCGATGTGAAGACCGCCGGCCCGGTCGAGACGCTGGTCGTCGCGGTGAAGCCGCAGATGTTCCGCGAGGCCCGCGCCAAGCTGAAACCGTTCATCTCGGACAAGACCTCGGTGGTCTCGATCATGGCGGGCACCACGATCGCCTCGCTCGATGAGGTCTGCGGCGGCGCCGTGGTCCGCGCGATGCCGAACACGCCGGCCGCGATCGGCCGCGGCATCACCGTCGCGGTTGCGGCGAAGAACGTCAATGCCGGGCAGCGCGCGGTGGCCGACGCGCTGCTGCGCGCCACCGGCTCGGTCGAATGGGTCGAAGACGAAGCCCTGATGGACGCGGTCACCGCCGTCTCCGGCTCGGGCCCCGCCTATGTGTTCCTGCTTGCCGAGGAGCTCGCCCGCGCCGGGGTCGAGGCGGGCCTGCCCGAAGCGCTGGCGACGAAGCTCGCGCGCGAGACGGTCGCGGGCTCCGGCGAGCTGCTGCACCGATCGGAGCTTGCTGCGAGCACACTGCGCCAGAATGTCACCTCGCCCGGCGGCACCACCGCGGCGGCGCTCAGCGTGCTCATGGGCGAGCCCGGCCTGCGCGAGCTGATGATCCGCGCGATCGCCGCGGCGACAAAGCGGTCGAAGGAACTGGCGAAGTAGACGGATCAGGGCACCTCGGCGGCCGAATGCGCGGCGATCCCGGCTGTCGCCGATAGGGAGAGCGATCGTGAACCTCTACGCAAAACTTCTGGAACGACAGGCCGAGCGGCGCCCCATCAAGATCGGACTGATCGGGGCGGGCAAATTCGGCGCAATGTATCTTCATCAGGTCCTGCGTACGCCGGGCGTCCATCTCGTCGGAATTGCCGACCTGTCTCCATCGCGTGCCCGCGAAAACCTGAACCGGGTGGGCTGGCGCACGGAGCAATTCGCCGCGGCCTCGCTCGGCGATGCTCTCAAGAACGGCACGACCTTCCTGACCGACGACTGGGAAGCGCTTGTGAAGTGCGAAGGCATCGAGGTGATTGCCGAGTGCACCGGCAATCCTGTCGCGGCGGTCGAGCACTGCCTCGGCGCCTTCTCTGCAGGCAAGGCCGTCATCAACGTGACCGTCGAGGCCGACGCCTTCTGCGGACCGATCCTCGCGCAGAGAGCCAGGCAGGCCGGCGTGATCTACAGCCTCGCCTATGGCGATCAGCCGGCCCTCGCTTGCGACCTCGTAGATTGGGCGAGGGCCTGCGGATTTCCCGTCGTGGCAGCGGGCCGCGGCCACAAATGGCTGCCGCATTACCGGGAATCGACGCCCGAAACGGTCTGGGATCACTGGGGATTGTCTGCCGAGCAAGCTGCGCGCGGCGGCATGAATCCAAAGATGTTCAACGCGTTCCTCGACGGCTCCAAGCCTGCGATCGAATCCGCCGCAATCGCGAACGCAACAGGCCTGAAGGCGCCCTCGCATGGCCTCGCATTCCCACCGGGATCGGTCGACGACATCCCGACGCTGATGCGCCCCCGTTCGGAGGGCGGCATCCTGGAATCCAAGGGCCAAGTCGAGGTCGTGTCCTGCCTGACGGCCGAAGGCAGACCCATCCCCAACGACATCCGCAAGGGCGTGTGGGTCTGTTTCGAAGGCGACAGCGATTACATCCGCAACTGTTTCCAGGAATACAGCGTCGTCACCGATCCAAGCGGTCGTTACATGAGCTCCTACAAGAAGTGGCATCTCATAGGGCTGGAGCTTGGAATTTCAGTTGCCTCGATCGCTCTGCGCAACGAGGCGACAGGCGTTGCCACGACGTTCAACGCCGATGTTGCCGCCACAGCCAAGAAGGACTTGCGCGAGGGAGACACGCTCGACGGAGAAGGCGGCTACACCGTCTTCGGCAAGCTGACGCCCGCCAGCACCTCGCTTGAAAAGGGCTATCTGCCGCTCGGGCTTGCGCACAATGTGCGATTGACCAAGGCGGTCGCCAAAGACGCCTGTATCACCTGGGCGGATGTGACGATTGACGAGAGGCTGCCTGCCGTGCGTCTCCGCAAGGAGCAGGAAACGTCGTATTCGTCTCCACAAGCCCGAAAGGTGGGTTAGGCGAAGTCCACGGCCGCGCTAGGCTCCGAGCCGTTTGTTGAACATCTCGACATTGACCAGTCCGCGCGCATGGTGGCCTTCACCGAGCTTGCGCGTGCCTTCGAACGCCTCGACCTCGAAGCGGATGACGCGGCGCTCGACCGCGACCACCTTCGCGGTGGTCCGCACGGTTGCGCCGACGAGGGCGGCAGCGAGATGGCGGATGTCGACCTCGGTGCCCACGGTCACCCAGCCTGGCTGGAGCGCGGCGCGGATCGCATCGCCCGAGGTCATTTCCATCTCCAGGATCATCATCGGTGTCGCGTAAACCATGGGCATGCCGGGCACGAAGTGCCCGACGGTGCGCTCGGTCGGCACCACCAGCGTGCGCTCGGCGCTCATGCCGGGCTTGATGAAGTCGCGTGCGTCCATGGGTACCGCTCGTCGTTCCGGCACGCGCGAAGCGCAAACCCGGAATCCAGGGATTGTCGATCGAGATTCCGGGTTCAGCCCTGGCGGGTGCCCGGAATGACGCTAACGCGTCACTTCTTCGCCGCCGCCGCGCGCTCCACGAAAGTCTTGCCGCCCTTCATCTTGTGGCGGAGCGGGGCCTCGTTGATCTGGATGACGACGGCTTCGGCATCGACGCCGAGATTCTTCACCAGTGCCTGGGTGATGTCGCGCATCATGCCGGCCTTCTGCTCGTCGGTGCGGCCTTCGGCCATGCTGATGGTGATCTCAGGCATCGTTGTCTCCCTGCTGCTTCGGTATTGCCTGCTTCGTCATTGCCCGGCGTAGTCGTCTGCTCTTGCAGACTACGTACACTCGTCTGCATCCGGCAGTCCATCATTTTGAAGATGGATGCGCGGGTCAAGCCCGCGCATGACGATCGCGGCGAATGGCTAGCCCCAACTCACGTCATGGCGCGCCAGCACCTCGCGCACCTTGGCGACGAGGTCGGCCTCGCTGCACGAGAATTGCGCCGGGCGAGTCTCACGCCATTCCTGGTTGGAGGCGATCGCTGCCGCCGCCTTGGCGCCTTCGATCAAGTCCTTGATCTGCACCTCGCCACGCGCCTTTTCATCCGAGCCCTGGATGATCACGCATGGCGAGTTACGGCGGTCGGCGTATTTGAGCTGATTGCCCATGTTCTTGGGATTGCCGAGATAGAGTTCGGCGCGGATACCGGCTGCGCGCAAGGATGCGACCATCTTCTGATAGTCGGCGACGCGGTCGCGGTCGAACACGGTGACGACGACGGGCCCGAATTCCGGCCGCGTGTCGAGCTTGCCGAGCAGCGTCAATGCGGCCTGCAGCCGCGACACCCCGATCGAGAAACCGGTCGCCGGCACCGGCTCGCCCCGGAAGCGCGAGACGAGGCCGTCGTAGCGGCCACCACCACCGACCGAGCCGAACCGTACGGGGCGGCCCTTCTCGTCCTTGGTGTCGAGCAGGAGTTCGACCTCGTAGACGGGGCCGGTGTAATATTCGAGGCCGCGCACGACGGAGGGATCGATCTTGATGCGATCCGCGTCATAACCGGACGCCGTGACCAGCCGGGCGATCTCTTCCAGCTCGTTCACGCCGGCCTGACCGACTTCGCTCTTGGCGAGGTAGGTTTCCGCCGCCGCAATGGCCTCTTTCCAATCGTCGCGCGGCTTGGTGATGGCGAGAACAACGTCAGCTTCCGCCGCACTCAGATTGGCGCCTTTCGTGAAGTCGCCCTTGCCTTCCTCGCCGCCGTCCCATCGTCCGGGACCGAGCAGCTTGCGCACTTCGTCGGCAGAAAACTTGTCGAGCTTGTCGATCGCGCGCAGGACGGTCAGTCTGCGGCCTGCGTTTTCGTCACCCGCGAGCCCGATGGCTTCCAGAACGCCATCCAGCACCTTGCGATTGTTGACCTTCACGACATACTGGCCGCGTGCAATGCCGAGCGCTTCCATCGTGTCCGCCGCCATCATGCAAATCTCGGCGTCCGCCGCCGGCGTGGCCGAGCCGACGGTGTCGGCATCGAACTGCATGAACTGGCGGAAACGGCCCGGGCCGGGCTTTTCGTTGCGGAACACGTAGCCGGCGCGATAGCTGCGGTAGGGCTTTGGCAGCGTGTCGAAGTTTTCTGCGACGTAGCGGGCGAGCGGCGCGGTGAGATCGTAGCGCAGGCTGATCCACTGCTCGTCGTCGTCCTGGAACGAGAACACGCCCTCGTTCGGGCGGTCCTGGTCGGGCAGGAATTTGCCGAGCGCGTCGGTGTATTCCATCGCCGGCGTCTCCACGGGCTCGAAGCCGTAGAGCTCGTAGACGGCGCGGATCCTCTCGACCATCTCGCGCGTCGCCCGGATCGCTGAGGGATCGCGATCCTCCAGCCCGCGCGGCAGGCGCGCCTTCAATTTCTGCGGTTTCTTGGGTTTCTCGGCCATGCGCGGCGTTTACCAGCCGGGACGCAGGGCGGCAACGGGGGGCTTGGGGAACGCCGTCATTCCCGGGCGATGCGCAAGCACCGAACCCGGAAATCTCGCAATCCTCAGGTGCGCAATTGCGCACCAGGGTTCGCGCTTCCGGCGCCCCGGAATGACGCTCCGTCCTACGGCGTCTCCAGCCGGGCCCTCAGGGCATCGGCATCGGCCTTCGGCAGGAATTTCAGCGTCGGCTTGATGGTTTCGCCGCCGACGATCTTGCCGTTTCGCATGAACATCCAGTCCGAGATGTCAGCTTCCCCGAACGCGACTTTATCGCCGGCCCGCTTGCCCGGCATGTCGCGCGGCTCGTTGGCGAAGAGGCCGGTCAAGGTCCCGTCGGGCTGCTTCTTCACCTCACCGATCCAGATGTGCTCCCCGCCCTTCCGGGTCGAGAAGCGGACCTTGAGGGAATGCCCGGCCTCGGACGGCTTGGGCGACTCATAGGAGGCCCAGAAGGTCGGGAGCGTGGCACGGGCGCGTACGATCGCGGCGTTCATCTCGGGATCGGAGGTGCGCACGTCGACGATCGGCGAGCGGTCTTGCGCGACGACCTCGTGCGTGGGGCCGACGGTCAGGATGCCGAAGACGGAGACGCCGGTGATTGCGGCGAGAACGACCCACTTGATGGGCTGCGAGAGCTTGGTTGCCATGATCGCGATATCCAGGATGCCTTGATGTATCCTGGCTTTGTCGCCGAGTTATGGCGGTGCGTTCAGTGCATGATAAGCCACAAGCATTGCACGTTTCCCCTCTCCTGATCAGAAAGGGGAAACGTTTCGACGTCCCTCAGAACACCTTGCGGATCCAGTTGTGCGGATCGTTGGTGCGGCCGTACTGGATGTCGACCAGCTGCTTGCGCAGGCCCATGGCCACGGGGCCGGCGGCGCCGCCGCCGATCTCGAAATCGCCGCTCACCGAACGAACCTTGCCGATCGGCGAGATCACGGCTGCCGTGCCGCAGGCAAAGGCTTCCTTGAGCCTGCCGCTCGCCGCATCCTTGCGCCACTGCTCGAGCGAATACGGCTCCTCCCGCACGGTCTTGCCGGCGTCGCGCGCCAGCGTGATGATGGAGTCGCGGGTGATGCCGGGCAGAATGGTGCCGAGGGGCGGCGTCGACAGCGAGCCGTCGTCGAACACGAAGAACACGTTCATGCCCCCGAGCTCTTCGACGTATCGGCGCTCGATCGCATCGAGGAAGACGACCTGATCGCAGCCGTGCTGCATGGCCTCGGCCTGGGCGCGCAGGCTGGCGGCATAGTTGCCGCCGCACTTGACGGCGCCGGTGCCGCCGACCGCAGCGCGCGTGTAGTTCTCCGACACCCAGATCGAGACCGGCGCAGGGCCGCCCTTGAAGTAGGAGCCGACCGGCGAAGCGATGACCGCAAAGATGTATTCGGACGACGGCTTGACGCCGAGAAAGGTCTCGCTCGCGATCATGAAAGGACGCAAGTAAAGGCTGCCCTCGCCGCCCGGCATCCAGGCGCGATCGATGCGCACGACCTGCTCGACGGCCTCGATGAAGACGTCTTCCGGAAGCTGGGCCATTGCCATGCGGTCGGCCGAGTCCCTGAACCGTCGCGCATTGGCGTCCGGCCGGAACAGGTTCACCCCGCCGTCGTCGCGCTTGTAGGCTTTCAGGCCTTCGAAGATTTCCTGGGCGTAGTGCAGGACGGCACCGGCCGGATCGAGCTGGAAGTTGGCGCGCGCCTCGATCTTGGCTTCATACCAGCCGCCCTTGGCCTGATTGTAGCGGACAATCGCCATGTGATCGGTGAAGACCCGTCCGAAGCCGGGGTCCACCAGCTTGGCGACGCGGTCCTTTTCAGGGGTTGGATTGGATGCGGGCTGGATATCGAATTTCATGGTCATGTCCTTGCCTCCCGCTGCCGGTGGCGGCGCTGTTCTGGCGCCCGCCCTGCCCGCTCCGGGCCCGGCTGGCTTTGATTGGTTTCTGCCGGATCGCCGCCAGCCTTGTTACGGCCGGTTTCCGTGGCCAGCATGCCGCCGAGGACATGCTTTTGCGGAAGGCGGAAGTCCAGTATGTTTTGCCGAAATGCCGCTCGACAATCGCACGGTAGATCTGTTTCGGCCGTCGTCGCCTGTCCGGCACTCTCAGGCCGCGTGGCTCCGATGCCACCCGACGCGAAACGATCTAAAATTTCGTGCGGGCTTATGGTTTTGTAACATTGAACCCAAGATACGTCAATATGCCTGACATAAATTTCGCCACTTCGTCTCCCGACGCTGCCGTGCCCCGGCCGGCGGCCGATGACGGAGGCAATTTGCGCTGGGATATCATCGAGCTGCTCTTCTTCGCCTATCGCGATTTCGTCGGCGACCCCGACCAGGAGCTCGAGGCTTTCGGCTTCGGCCGCGCCCATCACCGGGTGATGCACTTCGTCTATCGCTATCCCGGGCTCAAGGTTGCCGATCTCCTCGACGTTCTGCGCATCACGAAACAGTCGCTCGGCCGCGTGCTCAAGCAGCTCCTGGATGAAGGCTATATCGTGCAGAAGACCGGCGACAATGATCGCCGCCAGCGTCTGCTCTATGCGACGCCGAAGGGCGAGGCGCTGGTGCAGAAGCTCGCCGGACTTCAGACCACGCGCATCACCAGGGCGCTTGCCGAGATGACGCCGCAGGACGCCGAGACCGTGAAGCGCTTCCTTCGCGCGATGATCGACCGCGACGATCCGGACAAGGTGCTCGAGACGATCTTCGCTTCCGTCAACCACGACGCCAAGGAGTGACCGTGCCGCTCGCTGCCACGCTCGCCCGCCCGCCGGTGCAACCCGCCGACGACGCCCCACATTTGCTTCTGGTCGATGACGACCGCCGCATCCGCGATCTGCTCTCGCGCTTTCTTGCCAGCGAAGGATACCGGGTCACCACCGCGGCGAGCGCTGGCGATGCGCGCTCGAAACTGCTGGGCCTGCATTTCGACCTCCTGATCCTCGACGTGATGATGCCGGGCGAGACCGGCTTCGACCTCGCCCGCTTCATCCGCACCTCCTCCTCGGTTCCGATCGTGATGCTGACGGCGCGGCACGAGGCGGAAGCCCGTATCGAAGGCCTGCAGATCGGCGCCGATGATTACGTGGCAAAGCCGTTCGAGCCGCGCGAGCTTGCGCTGCGCATCAACAACATCCTCAAGCGCGCCGCCCCGCCGCCGCAGGCCGCGACCGTGGAGAAGATCGCCTTCGGTCCCTACGTCTACCATCTGGAGCGCGGCGAACTGCGCCAGGGCGAGGAGGTCATCCACCTCACCGACCGCGAGCGCGAGATGCTGCGCATTCTCTCGGAGACACCGGGCGAGACCGTGCCACGTAGCGCACTGACCGGGAACGGCAGCGTCAACGAGCGCGCCGTCGACGTGCAGATCAACCGCCTCAGGCGCAAGATCGAGACCGATCCCGCCAATCCGCTATTCCTCCAGGCGGTGCGCGGCATCGGCTACCGGCTGGTGGCCTCGCCCTAACGCAGTGAAGCGCGCCAGATGAGCACGATCGATACCGGCCTGACGCTGCTCAAGAGCGCTGCCGGCCGCGTCTCCGCCGCCAATGGCTGGATGGGCAACGCGTTCAAGGGCTGGATGCCGACCGGCCTCTACGCTCGCGCGCTCCTGATCATGATCGTGCCTATGGTGATCCTGCAATCGGTCGTCGCGTTCGTGTTCATGGAGCGGCACTGGAACACGGTGACGCGCCGCCTGTCGGCCGCTGTGGTGCAGGACATCGCCGCACTCATCGACGTCTACAAGGGCTATCCGCAGGACCGGGATCGCGACCAGATCCGCCGCATCGCCCAGCAGCGGCTCGGCCTCGTCGTCGACTTCCTGCCTGCCGGCGATATGCCGCCGCCAGGGCCGAAGCCGTTCTTCTCGCTGCTCGACCAGACGCTGTCGGTGCAGCTCGGCCGCCAGATCGGCCGCTCGTTCTGGATCGACACGGTCGGCCGCTCCAATCTGGTCGAGATCCGCATCCAGCTGGACGATGCCGTGATGCGCGTGTTCGCGCAGCGCAGCGCCGCCTACGCTTCCAACTCGGAGATCTTCCTGTTCTGGATGGTCGGCACGTCGTCGATCCTGTTGATCGTCGCGGTGCTGTTCCTGCGCAACCAGATCAAGCCGATCCTGCGCCTCGCCGATGCCGCCGAAAGCTTCGGCAAGGGCCGCGAGGCGCCAAATTTCCGTCCGAGGGGCGCACGCGAGGTGCGGCGCGCCGCAGTCGCCTTCCTCGAAATGAAATCGCGCATCGAGCGCACGATGGAGCAGCGCACCGCGATGCTCGCCGGCGTCAGCCACGACCTGCGCACCATCCTGACCCGCTTCAAGCTCGAGCTCGCGCTGATCGGCGACAGCCCCGAGCTCGAGGGCATGCGCAAGGACGTCGACGAGATGTCCATGATGCTGGAGGACTATCTCGCCTTCGCCCGCGGCGATACCGGCGAGCAGTCGCAGCCGACCGACATGGCGCAGGCGCTCGAGGAGCTGCGCAGCGATGCCGAACGCCACGGCCACAGCGCAACCGTCGCCTTCCACGGCCTGCCTGTGGTGACGGTGAAGCCGGCCTCGTTCAAGCGCTGCCTCGCCAACCTCGTCACCAATGCGGCACGCTACGGCAAGAACATCGCCATCACCGGCCAGCGCGATCACCGCTATTTGACCGTCACCGTCGACGACGACGGCCCGGGCATTCCCGCTCACTTGCGCGAAGAGGTGTTCAAGCCGTTCCTGCGGCTGGACAACGCCCGCAACCAGGACGAAGGCGGCACCGGCCTTGGTCTCGCGATCGCCCGCGACATCGCCCGCACCCACGGCGGCGATATCACGCTCGGCGACAGCCCGATGGGTGGATTGAGGGCGAGCGTCCGGATTCCGGTGTAGCCGCCATGGCCCTACTTCGGAAGCAGCGCCTTCAGCTTGTCCATGTCGCGCACGTTCATCTTGAAGCCGCCGGGCATCACGATGTCGCCCGGCTTCTGGTCGGGCTTGCAAGCTCCTAACCATTTGGCTTGCAGCGTCATGGTGGTATCGCGCCCCGCCGCGCCGGCGACGCCGCCTTGCGCATGGGAGGTGGTCTTCATTGTATAGGCCGAATTGAAGTCGCCAGTGATCTCGGCATGCGACGTCGTGCTGACGCCCGCGACGCTGCACTCGGAATCGCTGACATAGCCGGTCGCGGTCTTCTTGATCTCCTGCTTGGCGCAAATCTGCTTGGCCATCGGGGAGACGTTGTTGCTCATCTCCTTGTCGACGGTCTCGTCGGTACAGTGCTGCATGGTCATCTCAGGCACGGGCGAGCCTGATGTGACCAGTTTCATTTCCCAAAGACCGGCCTTGCGCACCGGCAGGTCGTCGGTGCTGGCTCTGCCTGCGGAGAACACGAGGCAAAGCAGCGAGCCGAGCAAAGCGAGTTTGCGCGTCATGTGGAGGCTCCCGGCCGAGAATTGCGGCGTGACGACAGCGTCTCAGTAGAGCGTGCGGATCGGCTGCTCGGCGGCGCCATAGGGCACCCAGCGGCAGGAGAACGAGATGTAGCCGCCCTCATAGGGCTGCACGGCCAGGAATTTCACCACCTTGCCGTAGCGCGCGCAGTGATCGACCGCGACCTGACGCGCATCGACCTGGGTCGCCATCGAGTAAGCGATGATGCCGCCGGTGTCGTTGCCCTTGAACGGCGGCACGTAGTCGGCACGCGCCGACTGGCTCGCCATCATGCCCGGGACAACCAGGCTGGCAAGAAGGCCCGCGGCCGCAATGATTCGCATTCCCGTCACTCCAATTGGCTGGAGGGCAGTCTACGGTGCCGTGATCGCCATGAAAAGAACTGAAGCCCTGTGGGCGGCAGCGTTGCAGTCAACTCCTGGCCAAGTGTTGCCGCGCTGCACTTGACCTGCCCCGGCCTTCGCGTCACCGTCCGACCTTCGCAAGACTTGAGCTGTCTGGATTGACCATGCGCGCCCCCTCCCTGAAATCGCTTCGCTTCGCCGCCGTGCTCGGCCTCATGTTCGGAGCGCTGACGCTCGGCGAGGCCAAGGCTGCCAATCCGCTCGAGATGAATTTCTGGCTGAGCGGGCCGCGCTATGACGGCACTGTTGCCGATTGCGACAGGGCGCTGCCGACGATCGCCACCCAGTTCTGGGAGAAAGAAAGCTCGTTCTGGAATTCCCCTTTGAAGATCACCGGCTTCTCCGCCGTTCGCGAAGTCGCATTCCGCCCCTGGCAGTCCGACAACATTCCGCGCCGGTATTGCGCCGCCGACGCTATCCTCAATGACGGCAAGGTGCGCAAGGTGCATTTCTCGCTCATCGAAGACGGTGGCTTTGCCGGTTACGGCAATGGCGTCGAATGGTGCGTGGTTGGGCTCGACCGCAACTGGGCCTACAATCCGGCATGCCGCGCCGCCAAGCCCTGATTCGGACTGCGCTGGCTGCTCGACCGTGGCCGCATCAATTTTGTTCTTGAAATGTTCTCATCGCCTGCTAGGCTTGCTTGCACAGTCTAGTTGAGGGGCGTCGCCATGTTTCATTCCAGATTGCATTCATTCTCCCGCCTCGTGATCTCGCTGACCCTTTCCATGATGCTTGCTGCAGGCCTGGCCTCATTCGCAAGCGACGCAAGGGCTCAGGACAAGCGGCAGAACGCGCCCGGTGAATTCGATTTCTATGTGCTGGCGCTGTCATGGTCGCCCTCCTTCTGCGAGGAAGCCGCCGAGCGCGGCGGCCGTTCGCAGATGCAATGCGGCGGACGGCCCTATGCCTTTGTCGTGCATGGGCTATGGCCGCAATACGAGAGCGGTTTTCCGGAATATTGCAAGCGGCCGGCCCCGCGGCTGAATCGCAACATCGTCTCCTCCATGCTCGACTTGATGCCGGCGCCGGGCTTGATCTTCAACGAATGGGACAAGCACGGCACCTGCTCCGGGCTCGAGGGCCGCAGCTATTTCGAGACGATCCGGAAGGCACGGGCCGCGATCAAGATCCCGGCCGATTATCTCGATCTGTCGCAAGCCAAGACCGTCTCGCCGGCGGAGGTCGAGGAGGCCTTCGTCCAGGCCAATCCGGGTCTCAGCAATGCCGCCATCTCGGTCACCTGCAACCGGACACGGCTCTCCGAGGTCCGCATCTGCCTCAGCAAGGATCTGCAATTCCGCGCGTGCGACGAGATCGAACGCCGCGCCTGTCGCCGCGACCAGGTGACGATGCCACCGATCAGAGGTGGGTGAAGGCCGCCGTGGCGAGTTAGTACCGGACGGGAATCTCGTAGATTTCGGGTTCACACTTCGCGTGCCCCGGATTGACGGCAGTTACTTTCATCGCGCGATGTCGTAACTCTCCGCCATGAACTACCGACACGCCTTTCACGCCGGCAACTTCGCAGATGTCATCAAGCACATCGTGCTGGCGCGCATCCTCACTTATCTGCAGGACAAGCCGGCCGCATTCCGCGTCATCGATACCCACGCCGGCGCCGGCCTCTACGACCTCGATAGCGACGAGGCGCGCCGGAGCGGCGAGTGGCTGACCGGCATTGCGCGGCTGATGCAGGCGCGCCTGTCGAACGAGACCGCAGCGCTGACCAAGCCCTATCTCGACATCGTCCGTGCCTTCAATCCGAAGGGCGAGCTCAGGGCTTATCCGGGCTCGCCCCTGATTGCCCGGGGCCTACTCAGGCCGCAGGACCGGCTCGTCGCCTGCGAGCTCGAGCCGAAGGCACGCAAGGCTCTGATCGACGCGCTGCGCCGCGACGAGCAGGCCCGCGTGGTCGATCTCGACGGCTGGGTGGCACTGCCTGCCTTCGTGCCGCCGAAGGAGCGGCGCGGCCTCGTGCTGATCGATCCGCCCTTCGAGGCCAAGGACGAGTTCGAACGGCTTGGCGAAACCTTCTCGGTCGCCTTCGCGAAATGGCCGACCGGTATCTATGTAATTTGGTACCCCGCCAAGAGCCGGCGCGCCACCGACACGCTGGCCCAGACGGTGGCGCGGCTCGCAGCTGCAGCAAAACCGCCGGGAAAATGCCTGCGCCTCGAATTCAGTGTCGCGCCGCAGGCCGATAGCAAGGCTCTCACCTCCGCCGGGCTTCTGATCGTCAATCCGCCCTACACGCTACAGGGCGAACTCAAGACCATCCTGCCCGAGCTGGAAATGCCGCTGGGCCAGGGCGGAGCTGCCAGATTCCGACTTGAGGTGCCGAGGCCGTAACGCTTCGGCGTTCTTGGGAAAAATATGCAGGACCGGTAGTCAATCTGCAACGAACCGTATTATGCTGTTTCCGTGACTGGCTTTACGTTCCGCTTCCGCGAATGGTTGCGGCGGAGTGAAGGCCCTAAGAAAGATCCCGTCGGACCGATGAGGTCCGTCCAAGGATGGCCAGCTCCCGGGCTCCGTAACGCCCGGTCATGTCGCGACGTGAGTCTGCGTCGCGGCGGAGGAGCAATGAGGGGGAGTTTCCCGATGGCCATGACGGGAACGGTCAAGTTCTTCAACGGCGAGCGCGGCTACGGCTTCATCAAGCCTGACGACGGCGGTCGCGATGTCTTCGTTCACATCACCGCCGTCGAGCGGGCGGGACTGAAGGATCTTGCCGAAGGACAGCGTATTACTTTCGAAGTCGAACCGGACAAGAAGGGGAAGGGACCGAAGGCGGTCAATCTGGTGATCCTCTCCTAGCGGGTCCTGAGCAAAAAAATCCCGGCCGCAAGCGGCCGGGAGGCTGGTCCGGTATTTTCTTCTTCACTATCAGAAGTGATAGTTCACGCCTGCGCGCACAACGCTGGCGCTATAGCCGTTTGACACCCCCGTAATTGCGAACTGGCTCGTCGACAGATCGATGTAGAGATATTCGAGCTTGACGCTCCAGTTCGACGCAAGGCCCACTTCCGCGCCGGCACCGATGGTCCAACCCGCAGTCGTATGCGACTCCGCCCAGCCGAAGGTCTGGCCGCGCAACTCGCCGAAGGCGAGACCGGCGGTGCCATAGAAGAGAACGTTGCTGAAGGCATAGCCGGCGCGGCCGCGCAGGGTGCCGAACCACGGGTTGGAGAACTTCCACGGCGCAAAGGTGTCGTCGGCACCGGCCGCCTGGATGTCGCCCTCGACGCCGAACACCCACGGACCGTTCTGGAAATTGTAACCGGCCTGCACACCGCCCACGAAGCCCGACGGCTTCGTGGGGTTGTTGTCGACCGAGCCCCATTCATAGCCGATGTTGCCGCCGAGATAGGGACCTGCCCAGCTATAGGCATTGAGCGGCTGATTGACGGTGTAGGGCGCACGCTGCCCGTAATTGAGATCGGCGGCCGGTGCCGAAGCCGTCCAGCCGGCGGCGACCAATGCGGCTGCGCCCACAACGAGCCTCTTCATCACTCACTCCAACGCAACTGTCGCAACCCCTGGCGATGCCCGCGCCGCCGCGCCGGCCCGTCGCGTGGTTACGGAACCAAAAACTTTTCGCGTAGGATTTATCGAGAGTTTTAAGTTAAAGGGCTGTTAAGTCGGGTTACCGCCCGCTTAACAGAATTAAGGAAGCGTTACCGGGAACTGGCCGCCCTCCTCTGTGCGCGCCGCAGGGCCGGAACTTCAAATCGGCACCCCCAGCGCCTAAATTCGCACCATGGTTCACAATTCCTCCGACAACCGGGACGACCGCGCGCGCAAGTCGCCGCAGGCTGCCGCGAACGACGCGCCGCCCGAAGGGCTGGCAGCGCCGGACCTCGATCCCGCGACGGCAGGCGACGACGAGGACGATTCGCTGCTGCCGGATATCCTGGAAGAGAGCGGTACGGTCGGCGAAGGCCCACTGGCGAGCGGTCACGAGGCGATCGAACGCGCGGTTCGACTCGCCCCCACCTCGCCCGGCGTCTACCGCATGCTCAATGCCAACGCCGACGTGCTCTATGTCGGCAAGGCCAAGAACGTCAAAAAGCGCCTGTCCAGCTATGCGCGCCAGAGTGCGCCCCTTCCGGCCCGCATCCTGCGCATGATCGCGGCGACTGTGAGCGTTGAGATCGTCTCGACCACGACGGAGACCGAAGCGCTGCTGCTCGAGGCCAATCTCATCAAGCAGCTGCGGCCGCGCTTCAACGTCCAGCTGCGTGACGACAAGTCGTTTCCCTACATCCTGATCACCGGCGATCATTGGGCACCGCAGATTCTCAAGCATCGCGGCGCCCAGACCCGGCCCGGCCGCTATTTTGGCCCGTTCGCCTCCGCCGGCGCGGTCAACCGCACCATCACTGCGCTGCAGCGCGCGTTCCTGATCCGCTCCTGCACCGATTCCTTCTTCGAGAGCCGCACTCGGCCCTGCCTGCTCCACCAGATCCGCCGCTGCGCCGGTCCCTGTACCCGGGAGATCGACTTCGGCGGCTATTCAACTCTGGTGCGCGAGGCGAGCGACTTCCTGTCGGGAAAGAGCCATGCCGTAAAGCAGGAGCTCGCCGGCGAGATGGAGAAGGCGGCCGGCGAACTCGAATTCGAGCGCGCCGCGCTCTACCGCGACCGCCTCGCCGCGCTTTCGGCGATACAGTCCCAGCAGGGCATCAATCCGCGCACGGTGGAGGAAGCCGACGTATTTGCCATCCACCAGGAGGGCGGCTTCTCCTGTGTCGAAGTGTTCTTCTTCCGCACCGGCCAGAACTGGGGGAACCGGGCCTATTTCCCGCGCGCGGAGAAGACCTTTACGCCGGAAGAAGTGCTCGGCTCCTTTCTCGCCCAGTTCTACGACGACAAGCCGCCGCCGAGGAACATCCTGCTCTCGCACAAGATCGAGGAGAGCGAGCTGCTCGCCAATGCCCTCTCGATCAAGGCCGGTCACAAGGTCGAGGTCACCGCGCCCAAGCGCGGCGAGAAGAAGGAACTGGTCATCCACGCGCTGACCAATGCGCGCGAGGCGCTCGGCCGCAAGCTCGCGGACACCGCGACGCAAAGCCGTTTGCTCGAGGCCATGGCCGCGACGCTGAGCCTGCCGCACCCGCCCAAGCGCATCGAAGTCTACGACAACAGCCACATCCAGGGCACCAATGCAGTCGGCGCCATGGTCGTCGCGGGTCCTGATGGTTTCGTGAAAAATCAGTACCGCAAGTTCAACATCAAGTCGGAAGGACTGACGCCGGGCGACGATTACGCCATGATGCGCGAGGTGCTGGAGCGCCGTTTCAAGCGCCTGATCAATCCGCCCGAAGAGGGTGTAGCCAAGGGAAAGGACGACGACTTCCCGCAATGGCCCGACCTCGTGATCATCGACGGCGGCCGCGGCCAGCTCAACGCCGTCCGTGAGATCTTTGCAAATCTCGGCCTGACTCAGGTGTCGCTGATGTCGGTCGCCAAGGGGCCTGACCGGGATGCCGGCCGCGAGACCCTTTTCATGCCTGAACGCGAGGCCATCAAGCTCGAGCCGCGCGATCCCGTGCTCTATTTCATCCAGCGCCTGCGCGACGAGGCCCATCGCTTCGTCATCGGCTCGCACCGCAAGCTGCGCAAGAAGGACATCCGCGAGGCCGGTTTGCAGGAAATTCCGGGCATCGGCCCGTCACGCAAACGTGCCTTGCTGCACCATTTCGGGACCCTGAAGGAGATCGAACGGGCGTCGATCGCCGATCTCGGCAAGGTTCCGGGGGTGAGCGCCGAGAGCGCGCGCAGGATTTTCGAGTATTTCCATCCCCAGCCGGGGTGAACTAAAGGGGGACCGCGGTCATATGGTCGTCGTATCCCGCCCCCATCTGGGAAGCGGAACGGTTGACCTTCAGCCTTGAGCGGTATTGGTAGGACGGATGAACATCGCCACGACACGAGGGACGACCAGCCGCGCGATGTCCCTCCCCAACATCCTGACCTATGGCCGGATCGCCGCGATCCCGGTCGTGGTCGGATGCATCTATGCGCAGTCGATCCTGGATCAGCCGCTCTGGCTGCGCTGGCTCGCGGTCGCCCTTTTCATCGCGGCCGGGGTGACGGATTACCTCGACGGCTATTATGCGCGGATCTGGAATCAGCAATCGGCTTTCGGCCGCATGCTCGATCCGATCGCCGACAAACTGCTGGTCGCCTCCTGCCTGTTGATGCTCGCCGCCGACGGCATCATCCATGGCTGGTCGCTTTGGGCCGCCATCGTGATCCTGTGCCGCGAGATCCTGGTCTCCGGCCTGCGCGAATATCTGGCTGCGCTCCGCGTCAGCGTGCCCGTGACCAAGCTCGCGAAGTGGAAGACCACGGTCCAGCTGGTTGCGATCGGCTTCCTGATCGCCGGCCCGGCCGGCGATCAGGTGGTGCCGGTGGTCTCGATGATCGGACTGGCGCTGCTGTGGGCTTCGGCGATCCTGACCATGTACACCGGCTACGACTATTTCCGTGCCGGCATCCATCACCTCATCGAGGAGGACGAGGGATGAAGGTGAAATATTTCGCCTGGGTGCGCGAGCGCGTCGGCAAGGCGGAGGAGATCATCGAGCCGCCCGCCAGCGTGCGCACGGTGGAGGAACTGATCGCCTGGCTCTCCGGTCAGAGCGAGGCCTATGCGTATGCCTTCGAGAAGCCGAAGGTGATCCGCGCCGCGATCGACCACGCCCATGTCAAGCCGGACGCCGCCATCGCGGGCGCCCGCGAGATCGCGTTCTTCCCGCCCATGACGGGCGGCTAGGCTCATGACCTGCCCAGTCACCATCCGCATCCAGGAAGACGATTTCGACATCGCGCGCGAGATCGCGCTCCTGACCAGGAGCCGGACCGACATCGGCGCGGTCGTGAGCTTCTCCGGCATCTGCCGCTCCGACGAGGACGGCGCGAAGGTCGCCGCGCTGACGCTCGAACATTATCCCGGCATGGCGGAAGAAGAGATCGCGCGCCATGTCGGCGAGGCCACATCGCGCTGGCCGCTGAACGGCGTTACCGTCATCCACCGCGTCGGCCGCTTCATGCCGGGCCAGAACATCGTTCTGGTGCTGACCGCCTCACAGCATCGACAGGCGGCATTCCAGGCGGCCGAGTTCCTGATGGACTATCTCAAGACCAATGCGCCTTTCTGGAAGAAGGAAGAGAGCGCCACCGGCACGGGTTGGGTCGAGGCCCACATCCGCGACGACGAAGCCGCCGCACGGTGGACCCGATCCTGATGGCAAAGGTCGCGAAAAAGACCGTGCGCGGCCGCGCCGCGCCAAAGCTCGCGAAAGTCGGGCCAGGCGAGCTTCTGACGCTGCTCGATTTCGTCCGTTATGCGGTGAGCCGCTTTGTCGAGGCGAAGCTCGCCTTTGCCCACGGCACCACCGACCCTGTGGCGGAAGCCGCCTTCCTGGTCTGCGAGGCGCTGCATCTCACTCCCGACCAGTTCGAGGGCTTCGCTCATGCGCGCGTCACCGCGGCAGAAGGCAAGACCATCCTCGACCTCATCCATCGGCGCGTCACCACACGCAAACCTGCTGCGTACCTCGTCAACAAGATCTATATGCGCGGCCTGCCCTTCTATGTCGACGAGCGCGTCATCGTTCCGCGCTCCTTCATCGGCGAGCTCCTGGATTCGCATTTCGGCGGCGAGGACAATGCGGGCTCGCTGATCGACGATCCAACGGCAGTCGGGCGCGTGCTCGATCTCTGCACGGGATCTGGATGCCTCGCCATTCTCGCCGCGCATCATTTCCCGAACGCCGCCGTCGACGCTGTCGACATCTCCAAGGGTGCACTTGAAGTCGCGGCGCGCAATGTCCGCGAATACGGGCTTCAGCATCGGATCAGCCTCTACCGCGGCGACCTGTTCGCCCCCCTCGGCGATAACAGATACGACCTGATCATCACCAACCCGCCTTACGTCGACGCCGAAGGCATGGCGGCGCTGCCGCCTGAGTGCAGGGCGGAGCCGAAGATCGCCTTCGACGGCGGCGCCGACGGTCTCGACGTGGTGCGCCGCATCCTGCGCGAAGCACCCGATCACCTCACGCCGGACGGCGGGCTGATCTGCGAGATCGGCCGCGGCCGGGAATTGGTCGACGAGGCGTTTCCGGAGCTGCCGCTGCTCTGGCTGGACACCGAAGACTCCGAGGGCGAGGTGTTCTGGATTGCCGCCGCCGATCTCGGTTGAATCCTCACGACCGATCAAGCTCCGTCGGAACAAGTCAAATACCGTAACGTTCATCCCTCGACGAACTGTCTGTCTCTCGGAGGATGTCCGCATGCTCGCGCCATCGGGCGAATTGCTGCGCGCCGGCATGGCGCTCAAGCTCAACCATCTCAAGCGCGCCGCGCAATCTTATATGCGTGACCGCACCAGCCAGGCCACGGGGCGCGCAACGTCCTATGCGATCGCGGCCGGCCTGTTTGCAGCCGCCGGATTGTTCGCGATCGCGACTTTCTTCGTCGGCTTGATCGCCCTTTATCGCTGGGTCGCCATCACCTACGGGCAATTCTGGGGATTCGCGGTCGTCGGCGCGGTGCTGCTGGTGCTGGCGGCGGTCTGTGGCGGCGTCGCCATGGCGATGATGAAGCGGCCGACCAAGCCGATCGTGCCACTTGCCAGCCGGATGCGCGTAGCGATCGCCAGCCCGCGGATTCCCCGCGGAACGGTCAAGCAGGCCGTCAAGGAGGTCGCGACGACCATTCCCCTGGCGCCGTTCGCGCCCGGCGAGCGCGGCCATGGCAGAACTGCCTGGCCCGTTCGCGCCAACCGGCCCGTGCAGCTCGGGCTCATGCTTGCGGCGGTTGGGCTGGCAGGGTTCACAGCGGCGCGGCGAAGGCGTCGCAGTCAGAGACTGGACGCCTAAATGCCGCTGCGGCGCTCCGATCAGGTGGACTCGTGGGTGCTTGTGGCCGCAACGGCGCTGTTCGTGCTGACCGCGGAGCGCTACTTCAAGGATTTCGGCCTGATCAGATCGGGGCCTCCACAAGAGCACCGGAGAGGGGAAGCGAATTCCCCCGAAACGCAGCCGGCCGGGGCGGCGATGCAGCCCGGCCGCGGTCGCAAGGCGAAAAGTCCCTTCGAGATCCCCTGGGCCGGCTGGAAGGATATCTTTTGGCGGACCTATCAGCGCATTGACGAGGATCGACTGCTCGCGACGGCAGGCGGCGTCGTCTTCTTCGGCCTGCTCGCGATCTTTCCGGCCGTGACCGCACTCGTCTCATCCTACGGCTTGTTTGCCGATCCCGCGACGATCAGCGCCAATCTTCACACGCTCGCGACCATGCTGCCCGAGGGTTCCTTCCAGATTGTCGAGGAGCAGGTCGCCCGCGTGGTGTCGAACGGCAATGCGACACTCGGTGTCACGTTCCTGTTCGGCCTGCTGCTCGCGATCTGGAGCGCCAATGCCGGCGTCAAGGCGATCCTTGACGCCCTCAACGTCGCCTATGAGGAACGCGAGAAGCGCAGCTTCGTTCGGCTCAACATGGTTTCGCTGGCCTTCACCGTCGGCGGCATCGTGGCGCTGCTGTTGATGGTTGGGGCCGTCGTCGCCTTCCCCCTTGCGCTCAATCATCTCGGCCTGGCGCCCGAAAACAAGCTGATCGTTGCGCTGGCGCGATGGCCGCTGCTGTTCCTGATCCTGCTTGTCGCACTCGCCGTCCTCTATCGCTTCGCGCCAAGCCGTGACGCGCCGCGCTGGCAATGGCTGAGCCTCGGCGCGGTCACCGCCGCGATTCTCTGGATCGCAGGTTCGGCCCTGCTGTCCTGGTACCTCTCGGAATTCGCCAATTACAACGCGACCTACGGCTCGCTGGGCGCTGCGATCGGCCTGATGATGTGGATGTGGATGTCGGTGATCGTCATCATGTTCGGCGCCGAGCTGAATTCGGAAATCGAGCGGCAGACCCTGCGCGACACGACCACGGGGCGGCCGAAGCCGCTGGGTACCCGCCAAGCCGTTTCCGCCGACACCGTGGGCGCGAACGCGCCATTTTGACCCGGTGACGGTCAGGCCGGGGGCCGGCCTGACCGCATCGCAGGCGTCGTCAGCGCTTGGTGATCACGGCTTCCAGATATTCGCTGTGCACCACGATCGTGCCGTCGTCGGCGTGGTTGAACTCCTCTAGCAGCGCCAGGAGATCGCGATTCAGTGCGGCCTGGCCGTTCGCGTCGAGCGCAGCGAACGCCTTCAGCGTGGGTCCGTAGAAGGTCTTGAAGATTTCGAGCCAATGGTCCGGCGAGCGATAGCGGAACACGAACATGCGCGGCTCGGCCGCGATCTCGGAAGCCTGGCTTGCGAACATCTCTTCGAGCCGCGCCGCCGTGCCCCACAGCGCCGGCGACTTCACCCCGGCCGGCGGCGGTAAATGCTGGCCGATGGTCCTGAACAGCTGGCCGATGAAGCCTTGCGGCGTCCAGCTGGCGAGGCCGATTTTGCCGCCGGACCTGCAGACCCGTGCGAGCTCGGAAGCCGCCTTGTCCTGATCCGGCGTGAACATCACGCCGAAGGTCGAGAGCACCACGTCATAGCTGGCGTTGGCGAACGGCAACGCTTCGGCATCAGCCTCGCGGAACTCGACCGTGAGATGTTCGGCCACGGCGCGCTCGCGCCCGCGCTTGAGCAGCGCCGGCACGTAGTCGGTGGACGTGACGTCACACCAGCGCCGCGCCGCAGCCAGAGTCGCATTGCCGTTGCCGGCGGCGACGTCGAGCACCTTGCTGCCGGCACGCAAGTCGATTGCCTCACAGAGCTGTTCGCCGACGATCTGCAAGGTCGTGCCGACCACGGCATAGTCGCCCGACGACCAGGCGCCGTGCTGGCGCTGCTTGAGGGCGGCAAGGTCGGGTTGGGTTGGAGCTGGCTTGAGCGCGGCGGATGTCGACATGGGCAATCTCCTGCGGTTGAGAACGCCGGAACGACTAGGGCACGTGCGGCTCGCTGGCCTTGAGAGGGGCGTTATTTTACGCTGAGAGCGCCTTGATTTCCCGACCGGAGCCGGGGAGGACGCGTGACGTTTCGGTGGAGCGCCGCGAACTGCGTGCGATCAAGCTCGCCCGCGACCGCATCGCGCGCTGCAAAGCTTTCGCCGGGCCGACCTGAGGTGGGCTGCGAGACAGTCTCTATCCCCTCGAATCAACAATGATGTTAGGGTGTTGCAATGCTTGGGGGAGCATGAGGCGCGACGGTTCGGACGCGACCCGTGTTTTCCCGGGTGAGGCAGTCAGCTCTTGAGGCGAACCCGCGGCATGATTCGCATTTCGACGATCTTCATCGCCATCTGC
The DNA here is from genome assembly GCF_001424605.1 of Bradyrhizobium sp. Leaf396. Classification (NCBI taxonomy): domain Bacteria; kingdom Pseudomonadati; phylum Pseudomonadota; class Alphaproteobacteria; order Hyphomicrobiales; family Nitrobacteraceae; genus Bradyrhizobium; species Bradyrhizobium sp. Leaf396. The sequence goes on along the minus strand of NZ_LMQJ01000009.1, from coordinate 51,265 downwards.
ATGGTCCTGGTCGCGGCTTCGCTCGGGCTCGTGCTCTATTCGGTCGCGGGCATCAGCGGGACGCAATCGGCGATCGTGGCGCTGACCGCGCTGACTTTCCTGATTCTCTACAACGCGGTGTCGATGCGGCTGCGCGACCGCAGCGACGTCGGCGGCCAGATCGCCGACCTCTCGCGGGGCACCGCCGACCTCGCCCGCCAGGTGGCCGAGTTCGGCCGCCGGCTTGCCGCGATCGAGGGGCGCATCGCCTCCTCAAATGCGGCCAACTCCGACCGCATCCAGTCGGTGATCGGCGAAATCAACGAACTCGGCGGGCTGGTCAGGCAGCTTGCCACGACCGTGGCGACTCATGAGGATCTGCTGGCGGGCAACGCACCGGCGCCAGTTTCTGCACCGGTCACAAAGCCCGAGCCGGAGGCGATGATCGATCTGGCCGCCCCACTCGAGGAAAAGCCGGTCGCGCCTCCTCCGCTTCCCGCACCGCCCCCACGGCCGGCGCCGGTCGTTCAAACTCAATCCGCCAACCCGGTTCAGACCGCCAACGGACGCAATCAGACCCAGCTGCTGGCGACGCTGCGCAACGCGATTGACGAGAACCGCATCGACATCTTCCTGCAACCAATGGTGACGCTGCCACAACGCAAGGTGCGGTTCTACGAAGCGGTGACGCGCCTGCGCGACGAGCGCGACCAATTGATTGCCGCCGAGGAGTTCATCAGCATCGCGGAAGCCTCCGGGCTGATCGGGCGCATCGACAACATGGTGATGCTGCGCTGCGTGCAGGTGCTGCGGCGCCTGATGGTCCGCAACAAGGACGTCGGCGTGTTCTGCAACGTCGCGGTCTCCACGCTCGGCAATTCCACCACCTTCGCGCAATGCCTCGACTTCCTCGAAGCCAACCGGGCGCTGGCGCCCTCGCTGGTTCTTGAGTTCAAGCAGTCGACCTTCCGCAATCTCGGCCCGGCCGAGACCGAGAATCTCGCCGCCCTTGCCCAACGCGGCTTCCGTTTCTCGATCGACCACGTCACGGACCTGCGCATTGAGCCGCGCGAGCTCGCCGATCGCGGGGTCCGCTTCATCAAGGTGCCGGCTGCGCTGCTGCTCGACCCCAGACAGGCTTCGACCTCCGACATCCATCCGTCCGATCTTTCGGACCTGCTGGGCCGCTTCGGCATCGACCTGATCGCCGAGCGGATCGAGGGCGAGCGCGCGGTCGTGGACCTGCTCGACTATGACGTGCGATTCGGCCAGGGGTTCCTGTTCGCGCCGCCCCGGCCATTGCGGCCCGAGGGGGCATCTGCTACCGCCGGGACCTCACCTAACCAGGCGAAAGACATTCAGGGACCTAATGGCTCCGCTACACCCAGCGCAGGCGCGACGTCCTCTGCGCCTCCGCCACAACGCATCACCGGCAACGCGGCGCTCGCGCGTCGCATTTGATCGGCCGCGCGCCTCATGACTGCGCTGCATTTCGCCGAAGGCCTGCGCGAGCTCGTGGGCGGTGTGGACGTCGTGCTCAGCGATATCTGGGGCGTGGTCCACAACGGCCTGGAGTCCTTTCCCGAAGCCTGCGAGGCGCTGCACACCTATCGCAGCCACGGCGGTACGGTGATCCTGATCACCAACGCGCCGCGTCCGGCGGACTCGGTGCAGCGGCAATTGCGCAAGCTCGGCGTCGCGGATGAGACCTATGATGCGATCGTATCGTCGGGCGATCTGACCCGGCTCTATGTCGCCGAGCATCCCGGTCGCAAGATGTTCTGGCTCGGTCCCGAGCGCGACAACTCGATCTATCGTGGCCTCGACGCAGTGACAGCTCCGCTCGAGGAAGCCGATTACATCGTCTGCACCGGCCTCTATGACGACGAGACCGAGACGGCGGAAGACTATCGCGGCATGATGCTGAAGGCGCGCGAGCGCAAGCTGACGCTAGTCTGCGCCAACCCCGATATCGTGGTGGAACGTGGCGACCGGCTGATCTATTGCGCCGGCGCAATCGCGGAGCTCTACCGCGAGCTCGGCGGCGAGGTGATCTTCTACGGCAAGCCGCACCGGCCGATCTACGAGCGTGCCATGGCGCTCGCCGGAGAACGACAGGGCTACCAGATCGACCGCAAGAAGGTGCTTGCCATCGGTGATTCCGTCCGCACCGACCTAACCGGCGCGCGCGAGTTCGGCATCGATTGCCTGTTCGTGACCCGCGGAATTCATGCCGAGGAGTTCGAGGGTCTCGACCAGCTCGACCCGGCGTCCGTGATGGAATTGTTCGGCCACCCGCCGAAGGCGCTGATGCGCGAATTGAAGTGGTGACGGCTTCGGCCGACCGCGACAGTTCGGACTTAGACCAATTGCCTAAGTGCCCGACCCGTCACGGCCGGCTTGACTCGGCCATCCACGGCTCTCTGCACCAAAACGTGGATGCCCGGGACAAGCCCGGGCATGACGATCTCAGCAGATGAATGTTGTCAGGCGAGGCGCGCTTACGCGCTCGCCATGTCCGGGAAGACCGCCTCGATCTTGGTCTTCAACGTCGCCGCGTTGAACGGCTTGACGATGTAGTTGTTCACGCCAGCCTTCTTGGCGGCAATCACGTTCTCGGTCTTGGATTCCGCCGTGATCATGATGAAGGGCGTGGTGGCGAGGTTCGGATCCGCGCGCACTTCGCGCAACAGGTCGTAACCCGTCATCGGCTCCATGTTCCAGTCGGAGATCACGAGCCCGTATTTCTTGCCACGCATCTTGTTCAGCGCTGCCGAACCGTCGCTTGCATCATCGATATTCTCGAAGCCAAGCTGCTTCAGCAGATTCCGGATGATACGGATCATGGTGCTGTAGTCATCCACCACCAGAACCGGCATCGACAAATCAACCGCCATCTCGACTCCCCCAACGCAAACCCAGGAAATATTAGGATCGGATCTGCCAAGCCGGGGCCCGGCAGTTCCACGCTCAAGGACTAGCACCAAGGCGTTAAACAGCGCGTTAATTGCCGACATGTTCGAAGGACTGAAATCGTGTTCAATGTCTTCGCTCCCCCCGCTTGACTTGGTCGGGCCGGTCGCGCCACGGTCCGGGCCGGTCCTGCCCGCTTCGAGAATTTCCCTGATGGTCCAGCCTTTTACCGTTATCCGCGACACAACGCCGGATTCCGCGATTCCGAGGGGCGCCGTGGTCGCCATGGGCAATTTCGACGGGGTCCATCTTGGCCATCGGGCCGTGATCGCGGCTGCCCTGGAGATGGGCCGGACGCATGGCCGCCCTGCGCTGGCATTGACCTTCGAACCCCATCCGCGGCGGTTTTTCAGCCCCAACACCCCGCAATTCCGCCTGACGGACGAGCGGGCCAAGCTGCGACTTCTGGCCGGCACCGGCCTTGCCGGCGCCGTCGTCATGACATTCGACAAGGCCCGTGCCGGAACCAGCGCCCAAGATTTCATTCACCATGATCTGATCGGACGTCTCGGCGTCAGTGGTATCGCGGTCGGCTACGACTTCCATTTCGGCAAAGGTCGCGTCGGCTCGCCGAGCCTGCTCGTCAACGAGGCGCCACGGCTCGGAATCGAGGTCGACGTGCAGCCGCATGTCGATATCGACGAACGGCCGGTGTCCTCCAGCGCGATCCGGATCGCCCTCGCCGAGGGCCAGCTGGATGAGGCCACGACCATGCTGGGCGCACCCTGGTTCATCACCGGCGAGGTCATCCATGGCGAAAAGCGCGGCCGCGACCTCGGCTATCCCACCGCCAACATCCGCCTCGACGCCAATTGCGGTCTCAAGCACGGCATCTACGCGGTGCGGGTCGGCCGCGGCGCCGAGCGGCTCGACGGGGTAGCCAGCTTCGGCCGCCGCCCGACGTTCGACAATGGCGCCCCGCTGCTGGAAATCTTCCTGTTCGACTTCAAGGGCGACCTTTACGGGCAGCTCCTCGACTGCGCTTTCATCGGCTTCATCCGCGAGGAGCTGAAGTTCGACAGCCTCGAGGCCCTGATCCGCCAGATGGACGACGATTCCGCCCGCGCCCGCGCCATGCTGGCCGCCGCCCCGGACGCGTTTCCGCGGCTCGGGACGGTCGACTGAACCTGAAGCGAGCCTCCGAACCTTTGCGCTTCCCCTGGCCCCCTGCTATGGAGAGCCCATGTTTGCGCGGCGCATCATAGGGATTAGCGGCCCGGCTTCCGCCTGAGCCTGAAGGCTCGGCGCAAGACCGGGATTTCGTCGTTTCGCCCGCGATTCCGCATCGCCATTCGTTTCCGCGCCCTTCCGAGCCAGTCAGCCTCATGTCCGAAAAGCCGCAAAAGTCCCAAAAGTCTGAAGCCAAAGACTATTCGAAGACCCTGTTCCTGCCGCAGACCGAATTCCCGATGCGCGCCGGCCTGCCGCAACGAGAGCCGGAGATCCTCAAGCGCTGGTACGAGATCGGCCTCTACGAGAAGCTGCGCGAGAGTGCCAAGGGCCGTGCCAAGTTCGTGCTGCACGACGGCCCGCCCTACGCCAACGGCAACATCCATATCGGCACGGCGCTGAACAAGATCCTGAAGGATCTCGTCACCAAGAGCCAGCAGATGCTCGGCTTCGATTCCAACTACGTGCCGGGCTGGGACTGCCACGGCCTGCCGATCGAATGGAAGGTCGAGGAGGAGCACTATCGCAAGAAGGGCAAGCAGAAGCCCGACTTCCGCGACAGCGCCGCAATGATCGATTTCCGGAAGGAGTGCCGCGCCTATGCCACGCATTGGCTCGGCGTGCAGCGCGAGGAGTTCAAGCGCCTCGGCGTGATCGGCGATTGGGATCATCCCTACGCCACCATGAACTATCCCGCCGAAGCCCAGATCGCGCGCGAGCTGATGAAGTTCGCCGCCAACGGCACGCTCTATCGCGGCTCCAAGCCTGTGATGTGGAGCGTGGTCGAGAAGACCGCGCTGGCCGAGGCCGAAGTCGAGTACGAGGACCACACCTCCGATACGGTGTGGGTGAAGTTCCCGGTGACGTCGCCCGCGCACGGCGCGCTTGCCTCCGCAAGCGTCGTGATCTGGACCACCACGCCCTGGACCCTGCCCGGCAACCGCGCCATCTCTTTCTCGCCGAAGATCGCCTACGGCCTGTACAAGGTCACGGACGCGCCCGCCGACAATTGGACCAAGACCGGCGACCTCCTGATCCTCGCCGACGCGCTCGCTGAAGAAGTCTTCAAGCAGGCGCGTGTGACCGCCTATGAGAAAGTCCGTGACGTCCCTGGCGACACCATGGACGCGATCGAATGTGCCCATCCGCTGAAGGGCGTTGGCGGCGGCTATGACTTCGTCGTGCCGCTGCTGCCCGGCGACCACGTCACCGACGACACCGGCACCGGCTTCGTGCACACGGCTCCCGGCCATGGCCGCGAGGACTTCGACGTCTGGATGGCGCATGCACGCGATCTCGATGCGCGCGGCATCACCACTGCAATCCCCTACACCGTGGACGAGAACGGCGCCTACACCGATCATGCGCCCGGCTTCGTCGGCAAGCGCGTCATCACCGACAAGGGCGAGAAGGGCGACGCCAACGAGGCCGTGATCAAGGCGCTCGTTGAGCGGGGCATGCTGCTCGCGCGCGGCCGGCTCAAGCATCAATATCCGCACTCCTGGCGCTCCAAGAAGCCGGTGATCTTCCGCAACACGCCGCAATGGTTCATCGCGATGGACAAGCCGATTGTGGACGCCCCGGGCAAGGCCGGGGCTATGGACATCGCGACGGGAGGCAAGACCAAGAGCGGCGATACGCTGCGCGCCCGCGCGCTGCACGCGATCTCGGTGACGCAATGGGTGCCGCCGTCGGGCGAAAACCGCATCAACGGCATGATCGAGGCCCGCCCCGACTGGGTGATCTCGCGCCAGCGCGCCTGGGGCGTGCCGATTGCCGTGTTCGTGCGCGAGAAGGGTGACGGCTCCGCCGAGATCCTCCAGGACGAGGCTGTCAATGCGCGCATTGGTGAAGCTTTCGAAAAGGAAGGCGCAGACGCCTGGTACGCGAAGGGGGCGCGCGAGCGCTTCCTCGGATCGCGCGCGAGCGAAGACTGGCAGAAGGTCGACGACATTCTCGACGTCTGGTTCGATTCCGGATCCACCCATGCTTTCGTGCTGGAAGACCCCGTGCATTTCCCGGGACTGTCGGGCATCAAGCGCAAGGTCGATGGCGGCACCGACACGGTGATGTATCTGGAAGGCTCGGACCAGCACCGCGGCTGGTTCCACTCGTCGCTGCTGGAAAGCTGCGGCACGCGAGGTCGGGCACCCTACGACATCGTGCTGACCCACGGCTTCACCCAGGCCGAGGACGGCCGCAAGATGTCGAAGTCGCTCGGCAACACCATCGAGCCGCAGTCGGTCATCAAGGAATCCGGCGCCGACATCCTGCGGCTGTGGGTTGCATCCTGCGACTACACCGACGACCAGCGCATCGGCCCCGAAATCCTGAAGAACACCGTCGAAACCTATCGCAAGCTGCGCAACACCGTGCGCTGGATGCTCGGCACGCTACATCACTACAAGCCGGCCGACGCGGTCGCGCCCGACCAGATGCCCGAGTTGGAGCGCTTGATGCTGCACGAGCTCGCCGTGCGCGCGGCAGCGATCGGGAAGGCTTATCGGGAGTTCGACTACAAGAGCGTGGTCGCGATCCTGTCCGCCTTCCTCAACAGCGAGCTCTCGGCGTTCTATTTCGACATCCGCAAGGACACGCTGTATTGCGACCCGCCGTCATCCGCGACGCGCAAGGCGGCGTTGACGACCATCGATCTGTTGTGCGCCTCGATACTGAAATGGCTTGCCCCGATCCTCAGCTTCACGGCAGAGGAGGCGTGGCGCATGTACCGGCCCGACGCCGAGCCGTCCGTGCATCTGACGCTGTTCCCGACCGATCTCGAAGATTTGCGCGACGACGAGCTCGCTGCGAAGTGGGAGGCGATCCGCAACGTCCGGCGCGTCGTCACCGGCGCGCTCGAGCTGGAACGGGCCGCCAAGAACATCGGCTCCTCGCTGGAGGCCTCGCCGGTGATCTATGTCGCCGATCGCGGCATGCTGATGACGCTGTTCGACACCGACCTCGCCGAGATCTGCATCACCTCGAACTACGAGGTGCGTGAGGGCGAGGCACCAGCTTCGGCGTTCCGTCTCGATGCCGTGCCGGGAGTCGCTGTCGTGGTGGAGAAGGCAGTCGGCAGCAAATGCGCCCGCTCCTGGAAGATTTCGCCGACGGTCGGCGAAGACGCTGAATACCCCGACGTCACCCCGCGCGACGCCAAGGCGCTGCGCGAGTGGAAGGCGCTGGGGGTGAGCGTCTGATCGGTCGGCCATGACCCCGCTCCGCGCCGGCATCCTCGCGGCCGTGGTCACGCTCGTGGCCGACCAGGCCACGAAGCTGTGGCTCTTGAATGTGTTCGACCTCGCCCGCCGCGGCGTGGTGCGGGTGACGCCGTTCTTCGACTTGGTGCTGGCCTGGAACATCGGCATCAGCTTCGGCTGGCTCCAGAGCGACAATCAGGCGGCTCAGTTCGCGTTGATGGCCGTCAAAGGTATCGCGGTGGTCGCGCTGGCAGTCTGGATGGCCCGCTCGCACACTCTGCTGGCGACCATTGCGCTCGGCCTCATCATCGGCGGCGCCATCGGCAACGGCATCGACCGCCTGGCCTATGGCGCGGTGGTGGATTTCGCCCTGTTCCACATCGAGATCGCCGGAAAAACCTATAATTGGTATGTGTTTAACCTCGCGGACGTGGCCATCGTTGCTGGGGTGGCGGCGCTATTGTATGATTCCTTCCTGGGGGTACCCGCCGCAAAAGCGCCCTGATCCCGGCCGATACGGACCGGCAGCTGGAACCCGGCTTTGCGAGGGTTAGAGCCGCGTGCGAGCGGCAATCGGCCACGATATGAAACAGGTAAAGTGATGCGCAGCGCGATGACCAGCGGTTCGATGGTGCAAGACCCCCGGTGGGGGTTCTGGCGGGCATTGAAATTATCCGCTGTTGCACTCGGCATCGGTCTCGTCATGTCGACCGGCGCGGCCCGCGCCGGGGACGACGACGAAGAAGACGATATGACCTTCGAAGAGAGGCTCATCGACAACCTGATGTCGGGCATCGGTGCCAAGAGCATGGAGAAGAAGGGCATCGAGTACCGCGAGCGCTCGCCGCTGGTCGTGCCGCCCAAACTCGATCTGCCGCCGCCTGCGACCGAAGCCAAGGCTGCGCCGAACTGGCCCAAGGACCCCGACGAGAGGCGCCGCAAGGAAGCCATCGCCGCACGCAAGAAGGCCACGAAGGCAACGGAGAGCTGGCAGGCCGCCCAGCCTCTGACTCCTGCCGAGATGAAGTCTGGCCAGGTCGCCGCAGCGCCCCGCACCAGCAACGATCCAATTCAGCCGGGTACCAACAGCAACCCTTCTCTGAGCCCCGCCGAACTCGGTTTCACCGGTGGCCTGTGGAATATGATGAAGGGCGGCAGCAGCTCCGAAACCAAGCAGTTCACGTCGGAGCCGCCGCGCCAATCGCTGGTCGAGCCGCCGCCGGGATACCAGACGCCCTCGCCGAACTATGCCTATGGCGCCGGCGGGCCGGACAAGTCGCGACGGATGTACTACGACATCATGTCGGGCAAGGAGAAGGAACAATAGCGTTCCCCGTCCTGTCGCGACATTTTGACCGACGCGAGTCGAGGGTCGACGGCTCATGTCCGCGCCCGACGCCGTTTAAGATTGCCTATCAGTAACTTGCCTCCGCGTTGAGTTCTCTGCTTCGTGACGCGAAGCCTTGGCCGCACGGTGTAACATGCCGTGCCTTCAGAGCCGGACATCCGGGCTCGGCCTTTCACTAGGGATCATGATGTCATCTTACCGATCGGCTGCCTGCCTCCTTGCCGCGCTGCTTTCGACGAGTGTCCTCTCGGCCGGCGCCGCCACGGCCCAGACCACGGTAACATCGGCCCCACCCACCAGCTTCACGCTCGGCAACGGCATGCAGGTCGTGGTGATTCCCGATCGCCGCACGCCTGTCGTCACAGAGATGATCTGGTACAAGGTCGGCTCCGCAGACGAGACGCCGGGCAAGTCCGGCCTCGCCCACTTCCTCGAGCACCTGATGTTCAAGGGCACCGCGAAGCATCCGGCGGGAGAATTCTCCCAGACCGTGCTTCGCATCGGCGGCAACGAGAACGCCTCGACCTCGGTCGACTACACCAATTACTACCAGCGTGTACCGAAAGAGCAGCTGCCGACCATGATGGAGTTCGAGGCTGATCGCATGACCGGCCTCGTCCTCAAGGACGAGAACGTGCTGCCGGAGCGGGATGTCGTGCTTGAAGAGTACAACATGCGCGTCGCCAACAATCCGGACGCGCGGCTGAACGAGCAGATCATGGCCGCGCTCTATCTCAACCATCCCTATGGACGTCCGGTGATCGGCTGGCATCAGGAGATCGAGAAGCTCGATCGCGAGGATGCGCTCGCCTTCTATCGTCGCTTCTACGCGCCGAACAACGCGATCCTGGTGATCGCCGGTGACGTCGACGCTGCCGAGATCCGTCCGCTGGTCGAGCGCAATTTCGGTTCCATCCCGGCGCAGCCCGCGATCCCGGCGCGACGTGTTCGTCCGCAGGAACCGGACCCCACGGCGCCGCGCACCGTCACGCTGGCCGACCCGCGAGTCGAGCAGCCGAACATGCGGCGCTATTATCTCGTGCCGTCGGCGACCACGGCTGCAGCCGGGGAAAGCGCGGCTCTCGACGTGCTCGCGCAGCTGATCGGCAGCGGCAGCAATTCCTATCTCTACCGCGCGCTCGTCGTCGACAAGCCCCTGGCGGTCTCGGCCAGCGCCAGCTATTCGAGCATCTCGCTCGACCCAACCCAGTTCGCGATCTCCGCTGCGCCGAAACCCGGCGTCAGCTTCGCAGAGGTGGAGCAGGCGGTCGACGATGTCATCGCCAGCGTTGCGCAGAACCCGATCCGCGCTGAGGATCTGGAAAGGGTCAAGACCCAGCTCATTGCCGAGGCGATCTACGCCCAGGACAACCAGGCGGTGCTGGCGCGTTGGTACGGCGGCGCGCTGACCACGGGCCTTTCGATCGAGGATATCAGGAGCTGGCCCGATCGCATCCGCGCCGTCACTGCCGAGCAGGTCCGAGCCGTTGCGCAGAAATGGCTCGAGAAGAAGCGCTCGGTGACGGGCTATCTGATCAAGGACACCGCCACCGCCAAGCGCGAGGAGAAGCGTTCGTGACCCATCACTTCCTTCGCGCAAGATGCTTCCGAGGCACAAGACACGCCGCGCACTCCTTCGTCATCGGCGCGGCGCTTGCGCTGGCGGCGGTCTCGCCGTCGCAGGCTGCCGCAAAGATCCAGCACCTGATCTCGCCGGGCGGCATCGAAGCCTGGTTCGTGCAGGACGCAACCGTGCCGCTGATCGCCATGGAATATTCCTTCGCCGGCGGCTCGGCGCAGGACCCCAAGGACAAGCCGGGCGTTGCCAATCTGGTCGGCTCTCTCCTCGACGAAGGCTCAGGCGATCTCGATTCCAAGACATTCCGTGAACGGCTCGACCGACGCGCCATCGAGCTCTCCTTCAACGCCACCCGCGACACCCTCCGGGGCAGCCTGCGCATGCTGCGCGACAACAAGGACGAGGCCTTCGACCTGCTCAGGAGCGCGCTCACGTCACCGCATTTCAACCCGGCGGATGTCGAACGCATCCGCTCGCAGGTCATTTCGGGCCTGCGTCGCGAGACCACCAATCCCACCTCGCTGGCAAGCCGCAAGTTCCTGGAGGTCGCCTTCGGCGATCATCCCTACAGCCGGCAGACCAACGGCAACCTCGACAGTGTGCCGACCATCACCGTCGCCGATATGAAGGATTATGTCGGTCGGGTGATCGCCAAGGATGGGCTGAAGATCGCCGTGGTCGGCGATGTCGATCCGGCGACCCTCGGCAAGTTGCTCGACCACACGTTCGGTAGCCTGCCCGCCAAGGCCAATCTGACGCCGGTCCCCGACGTCGAGGCCGCCAATCCGCCGCAACGCGCCTTCGTCACGCTTGATGTGCCTCAGACCGTGATCACCTTCGGCGGCCCGGGCGTGAAACGCAGCGATCCCAACTTCATGGCGGCCTATGTCGTCAATCACATTCTCGGCGGCGGCGGACTGTCCTCCCGGCTCTATCGCGAGGTCCGCGAAAAGCGTGGACTGGCCTATTCGGTGTTCGAATCGCTGCTTTGGATGGAGCATTCGGCCATCTTCATCGGCAATACCGGCACGCGCGCCGACCGCGCCGGCGACACCATCGATGCCATCGAGAAAGAGGTGCGCCGCATCGCCGAGGAAGGCCCGACCCAGAAGGAGCTGGACGAGGCCAAATCCTACCTGAAGGGCTCGCAGATGCTGGCGCTCGACACCTCGTCCAAGCTGGCGCAGGCGCTGCTGCAATATCAGCAGGACAAGCTGCCGATCGACTATATCGAGAAGCGCAACGCCATCGTCGACGCGGTGACGCTGGACGACGCCAAGGCGGCCGCCAAGCGCCTGTGGGGCCAAGGTCTCCTGACCGTCGTGGTCGGCCGCACCCCGCAGGCCGCTGTGCAACCGGCGGCAGCACCGACGACGAAGTCGAACTGACCAGCTGCCATTCCGGGACGATGCAAGGCATCGAAGCATGGTGCGCGATTGCGCACCTGAGAATCTCGTCGTTCCGGCTGGCCCTTCGGACAGCCGGAATGACGAACTCCATCTAAAACCGCTATTGTGCGCACCCGAATCTCTTGCTGGTGCCATCATGCTGCGGATATCCCGCAATCTCGTCATCGACGAGGACGATATCGAGATCGGCTTTGTCCGCGCCTCCGGCCCGGGCGGGCAGAACGTCAACAAGGTCGCGACATCGGCGCAGCTGCGCTTCGATACACGCAAGCTGACCTTGCCGGAGGATGCGGCGATCCGCCTCGCCCGCCTCGCCGGCCAGCGTATGACCAAGGACGGCGTCATCGTCATCCAGGCGCAGCGCTTCCGCACCCAGGAGCGCAACCGGCAGGACGCCATCGACCGTCTCACCGAGATGCTGCGCGAGGCGATGATCAGGCCGACGCCGCGGCGCGCGACGCGGCCGACCTTCGCCTCCAAGCAGCGCCGGCTCGAAGGCAAGAAGCGCCGGAGTGACGTCAAGGCCGGACGCGGCCGTAGCTTCGAAGACTAGCGGTTGTTCCAAGGTGGACAGCATGTGGGCAGCCCGGACATGCCTCATGCAATTGAGCGCCAGCAGGACTAGATTGGCCGTCTGAACGTCCACTGAGTCCCCCATGCCCGTCCGCCAGCTTCCAGAACAGGTCGTCAACCGCATCGCCGCGGGCGAGGTGGTCGAGCGCCCTGCGAGCGTGGTCAAGGAACTGGTCGAGAACGCCATCGATGCCGGCGCGAGCCGCATCGACGTCTTCACCGACGGCGGCGGGCGGCGGCGGATCGGCATCACCGACGACGGCAGCGGCATGACCGCGAAGGATCTCGCCCTTGCCGTGGAGCGCCACGCCACCTCCAAGCTCGACGACGAGGATCTGCTGCAGATCCGCACCCTTGGGTTTCGCGGCGAGGCGCTGCCGTCGATAGGCTCGGTGGCGCGGCTGTCCATCACCACCCGACATGCCAGCGAACCGCACGCCTGGGCGCTGACCGTCGAGGGTGGCACAAAGTCCGAGATCATGCCCGCGGCCCTGGCCCACGGCACGCGGGTCGAGGTTGGCGACCTCTTCTATGCGACGCCAGCGCGGCTGAAGTTCTTGAAGACCGACCGCACCGAGGCCGAAGCCATTCGCGAGGTGGTGCGGCGCCTCGCCATGGCGCGGCCCGACATCGCCTTCACGCTCGCGGGCGAAGAACGCGCGCCGGTGACCTGGGCCGCCGCCCTGCCCGGCACCGCGGGACGGCTGACGCGGCTCGGCGACATTCTGGGCGCGGAATTCCGCAGCCACGCCATCGAGGTCCATGCCGAGCGCGAGGGCGTGGTCGTCGCCGGCTATGCCGCAGCGCCGGCGCTCACGAAGGCCAACGCGCTCGGGCAATATCTCTTCGTCAACGGCCGCCCCGTGCGCGACAAGCTGATCCTTGGCGCGGTGCGTGCGGCCTATTCCGACTATCTGCCGCGCGATCGCCATCCGGTGCTGGCGCTGTTCGTCACGCTCGATCCGCGCGAGGTCGATGCCAACGTGCATCCGGCCAAGACCGAGGTACGCTTCCGCAACGCGGGCCTCGTGCGCGCGCTCATCGTGCACGGATTGAAGGAGGCCCTCGCGCGCGAGGGCCGGCGGACCGCCGCCAACAGCGGCGAGAGCGCATTGTCATCGTTCCGGCCCGCCTTCACGCCGCAGCGTCCGGCGAGCTGGGACTGGCGGGCCTCGCCATCAGCTCCCGTCGCGCCGTTACCATCATTCGAAGGTGCCGCAGCGCCGGCCTTCGCTGAACGCGCGCAGGCGGCCTTCGATGTCGGTGCACCCAGCGCGGACGTGCGGATCGAGCCGCAGCCCGCCGGCGATCTCGTCGACCGCCCGCTGGGAGCGGCACGCACGCAGATCCACGAGACCTACATCGTCTCGCAGACCCGTGACGGCCTGATCATCGTCGATCAGCATGCCGCGCATGAGCGCATCGTCTACGAGCGGCTCAAAGCCTCGCTGGCCGCGAACGGCGTTCAGCGGCAGATCCTCCTGATCCCCGAGATCGTCGAGATGGACGAGGCGACCGTGGAGCGCCTGCTCGAGCGCAGCGCGGAGCTGGCATCCTTCGGCCTCGCGATCGAATCCTTCGGCCCCGGCGCAGTTGCGGTGCGCGAGACACCGTCGCTGCTCGGCAAGACCAATGCCGGCGGCCTCCTGCGCGATCTCTCCGAGCACATGGCCGAATGGGACGAGGCGCTTCCTCTGGAACGTCGTCTGATGCACGTCGCCGCCACCATGGCCTGCCACGGCTCGGTACGCGCCGGCCGCAGGCTGCGGCCGGAAGAGATGAACGCCCTGCTGCGCGAGATGGAGGACACCCCGAACTCCGGCCAATGCAATCACGGCCGGCCGACCTATGTGGAGCTGAAGCTGAGCGACGTGGAGAAGCTGTTCGGGCGGAGGTGACTCCGCAGCGGCAGGGTGGATGAGCCGAAGTCGTAATCCACCTCTTCCTCTTCCGCAGCGAGAGACCGTGGCGGATTACGCTTCGCTAACCCGTCCTGCGCAAGAACACGAATTCCGTGTCGTCGTACGCCCGCCGCTCCAACTCCTCAAAGCCCTCCGGCGGCACGACCTGCGCGGCCTTCGACTCTTCCACCACCAACAACGCGCCCGGCGTGAGCCAGCCGCCATCGCGCAAGCTCGCAAGCGCCTTTTCCGCAAACCCCTTCCCATAGGGCGGATCGAGGAAGACCAGCGAGAACGGCTCGACGGGATGCGCAGGGCCGAGATCCGTCGCATCGCGGCGGTAGACCTTGGTGACGCCGCCGAGGCCGAGCGCCTCGACATTGTTACGCAGCAGTGCACGGGCCTCGGCGCCATTGTCCACGAACAGCGTGAACCTCGCGCCGCGCGAGGCCGCCTCGATGCCGAGGGCGCCCGTGCCGGCGAAGAGATCGAGCACGCGCGCATCCTCGATCGGATTGTCATAGGCGTGCACGAGAATGTTGAACACGGACTCGCGCAGCCGGTCCGCCGTGGGGCGGATGTCGCGCGAGGACGGCGAGGCGAGATTGCGCCCCTTCAAACGACCGCCGACGACGCGCAACGTCAATCCTCCCGCGGGGTCAGGTCGCGCTTGCCGTGGTAGCCGCGCTTGGGACGGCGCGGCGGGCCATAGCCGCCCGCTTCCATCTCGTTGCGCTCGCGCGCCTCCTCGCTGCCGGTGCGCTGCACCAGCACGCGGCGGCCCTTGCGGTCGTTGATCACCGCGCGCTTGCTGGCGGGCTTCTTCGATCCATCGTCCTCGCGTGTGGCTGGTTTCGCCGGCACATCGAACTCGGCACCCGACTTCTCGATCACCTTGTCGCCGAGCTGCTCGCGCAGCACCCGGGAGCGGACCTCCTCGACCTGGCCCTCGGGGATCTCGCCGAGCTGGAACGGGCCGTAGGAGACGCGGATCAGGCGGTTTACCTCGAGCCCGAGATGGGCACAGACATTGCGCACCTCGCGGTTCTTGCCTTCACGGATTGCGAACACCAGCCAGACATTGGCACCCTGGTCGCGCTCCAGCGTCGCCTCGATCGGACCGTACTTGACGCCCTCGATCTCTATGCCGTTCTTGAGCTCGTCGAGCTGCGCCTGCGTGACGTCGCCATGAGCGCGGACGCGGTAGCGGCGCAGCCAGCCGGTGTCGGGCAGCTCGAGCGTGCGGGCGAGCCCTCCATCGTTGGTGAGCAGCAGCAGGCCTTCGGTGTTGAAGTCGAGCCGGCCGACGCTGATGAGGCGCGGCAGGCCCTCGGGCAGATTCTCGAACACGGTCGGACGCCCCTCAGGGTCGTCATGCGTGGTCATCAGCCCGCGCGGCTTGTGATAGAGGAACAGCCGCGTGCGCTCGCGCTCCGGCAACGGCTTGCCGTCGACCATGACGACATCGTTCTTCGTGATGTCGAGCGCCGGCGAGTTGATGACACGGCCGTTGACGGTGACGCGGCCCTGCGTGACCATTTCCTCGGCGTCGCGGCGCGAGGCAAGACCCGCGCGGGCCAGCGCCTTGGCGATGCGCTCTCCGGCCTTCTTCGGCTTCGGCGCGTCTTCGCGCCGCGGCCGACCCTCGAAGTCGCGATCACGCTCGCGATAGGCGCCGCGGCCGCCGAAAGCGGGGCGCTTCTCGAAAATCCTGCCGTCGTCCTCGTTGTCGCGCCGCGGCCTGTCGCGAAAACGACCTTCGTTGCGCGGATGCTCCTGCCAGTCCGTGCGGCCTTCCGGCCGTCCTTCGCGCGGACGCTTGAAGTGCGGACGATCGTCGCCGGAACGCTCCTCACGCGGGCGCGAGAAGCGCGGGCGATCATCCCCCTCGTCACGACGCTTGGAGAAGCGCGGACGGTCTTCGCCGCGACCACCGTCCGGGCGGTCGGGGCGCTGACGCCAGGGCTTCTCCTCGCCGCGGTCACGGCCGCCGAAGTCCCTGCCGAAGCTCTTGCGCGGGCGATCTCCATGCGGCCGGTCATCGCGCTTCTGCCACGGCTTGGAATCGCCGCGCTCGCCACGATCGCGCGGACGATCACCGCGATCGCCGCCACGCGAAAACTTCCGCTCGCCGTCGAACTTCCGTTCGGGACGATCGCCGCGCGGCGCATAGGGCCGCTTGTCGCCGAACTTCCGCTCGCTGGAGCGCCCGGCCGGACGCGCATCGTCGCGATCCCGGCTGCGCGGCGGGCGGTCGTCGCGGCTATGGGACGGACGGTCACCGCGGGGCTTGAACGGCCGCTTCTCGCCATCGCGCGAGCCGCGATCGGAAAACGGGCGGTCGCCGCGCGGCTTGAAGCTGCGCTCGCCGCGGCCCTCACCGCCGCGGTCGTCGCGCTTGACGCGGGGACGGTCGCTGAAATCGCGGCGCGGGGCATCGCCCTCCTCGCGGCGGCGGAACGGGCGGCTGTCACGGTCGCCTCGCGGCGGCGGACGGCTGTCGCGATCGCCCTTGCCCTCGAAGCCGCGCTTGGCGAATTTCTTCTCAGGCCCGCGCGGCTTGCCGCTGCGGCCTTTGGCGGGGCCTCGCCGGCCGCGGGAATCGTTGTCTTTGTCGCTGTCGCGAGGCATGACTAATCTCACTTGACGGGGTAGCCAGACGGCACTGCGCGCTCGTTCCGAGCCGCACGCTCAGGCAAATTCGGTATCCACTCTCGCTGAAGGCGGAGCTAGTAGCAGGTTTCTGGCGATGATACGAGGCATGAAAGCCCCTTCTTTCATGGATTTGGCGCTTCAGGCGGCTGAAAATGCCGGTCAATCGGGCGAAGTTCCGATCGGATGCGTGGTGGTCCGCAACCAGGAGGTGATCGCCACCGGGGCCAACCGGACGCTGACGGACCATGATCCGACCGCCCATGCCGAGATCGTCGCACTGCGCGAGGCCGCGAAAAAGATCGGCAGCGAACGTCTCGTCGACTGCGACCTCTACGTGACGCTGGAGCCCTGCACCATGTGTGCGGGCGCGATCTCCTTTGCAAGGGTGAGGCGCCTCTATTACGGCGCGGCGGACCCGAAGGGTGGCGCGGTGGAATCGGGCGTCCGGTTCTTCGCTTCGCCGACCTGCCATCACGTGCCGGACGTCTATTCCGGCGTCGGCGAGAGCGAGGCCGCGCGGCTGCTCAAGGAGTTCTTTCGCGAGCGGCGGTAGGTCTCTCCCCCGTCATTGCGGCTTAGCCTGAGAAGAACTCCAGCAGCGCCTTCGCGGTCACCTGCGGATTCTCCTCGGTGAGGAAGTGCCCTGAATCCACCGGCATGCCGTCGACGTTGGTGGCCCATTGCTTCCAGGTGTCGAGCGGGGTCGCGGCCGCCTGAGCGATGCCGGCATTGCCCCACAGCGCCAGCATCGGAATGGTGATCTTCTTGCCGGCCTCGAAATCGGCCTTGTCGAGGTCGTAGTCGAAATAGGCGCCGGCGCGGTAGTCCTCGCACATCGCGTGCACCCGGGAAGGATCGCGGAACGGGGCGATGTAGTGCTCGAGCGCGCGCGGATCGATCGCGTCCAGCGTCTTCGACCTGGTCTGGCTCGCCATCTTGAAGCGCAGGAAGAATTCGCCATTGCTCGCGATCAGCGTCTCCGGCAGCGGAGCGGGCTGCGCCAGGAAGGTCCAGTGGTAGATCTTCAGCGCTGAGGCGCGGTTCATCCGCTCCCAGTAATCGTAGGTCGGCAGGATATCGAGCACGGCGAGCTTCGACAGCCGGCCG
Organism: Bradyrhizobium sp. Leaf396; assembly: GCF_001424605.1. Taxonomy (NCBI): domain Bacteria; kingdom Pseudomonadati; phylum Pseudomonadota; class Alphaproteobacteria; order Hyphomicrobiales; family Nitrobacteraceae; genus Bradyrhizobium; species Bradyrhizobium sp. Leaf396. The sequence goes on along the minus strand of NZ_LMQJ01000009.1, from coordinate 33,371 downwards.
GGATGGTCGAGCGCCAGGCGGTAGGCGACGCGGCCGCCGCGGTCGTGGCCGGCGAGACCGAAATGCACATGGCCGAGGCGCTCCATCGCCTCGACCATGGCTCGCGCCATCGCGCGCTTGCTGTAGGGCATGTGCAGCGCATCGCTGGTGGGCATGTCGGACCAGCCATAGCCCGGCAGATCGGCGATGATCAGCGTGAAGGCTTCCGCGAGGTCGGGCGCCACCCGGTGCCACATCACGTGCGTCTCGGAGAAGCCGTGCAGCAGCAGCAGCGGCGGGCCCTTGCCGCCGACACGGGCGAAGATGCGGCCGAAGGAGGTATCGATCCATTCGGCGGCGAAGCCCGGATAGAGGTCGACGAGGTCGGACATCTTCTTGCATCCTTATTGGTCGGTCGCGGGGCCGCCCGACACAGCGAAAGTCGAAAACAACCCCATGCACAGTACCGGTATTATCAGCCCGGCACCTAACCCCAACAGCTGATTGCATAATCTGCAATGCCGATGTGGCGGGGTGGTGACGCAAAACCGCGATGGACCGGACGGCCGGCTTGCGCGCCGGCCGGCATGACGGGCTAGCCCTGGGCCTTCTCCGCCTCCACCGCCTGCCAGCCGATGTCGCGGCGGCAGAAGCCGTCCGGCCAGTCGATGCGGTCGACGGCCTGGTAGGCGCGGGCTTGCGCCTCGGTCACGGTCTTGCCCAGCGCGCAGACGTTGAGGACGCGGCCGCCATTGGCGAGGATGGCGCCGTCCTTCGCCACCGTGCCGGCGTGGAAGATCTCGACGGTCTCGACCTTGGCGGCCTCCTCCAGCCCGGCGATGCGGGTGCCCTTCCGGTAGTCGCCGGGATAACCCTTCGCGGCCATCACCACGGTGAGCGCGGAATCCGGATGCCAGCGCAGGTCGAAATTCTTCAGCTGCCCGTCGCAGGCGGCCAGGAAGGCCGGCACGATGTCGCTCATCATGCGCAGCATCAAGACCTGGCACTCGGGATCGCCGAAGCGGACGTTGAACTCGAACAATTTCGGGCCCTGCGTCGTCAGCATGATCCCGGCATAGAGCACGCCGCGGAACGGCGTGCCGCGCTGCTTCATGCCTGCGACCGTCGGCAGGATGATCTTCGCCATGATCGCGTCGTGGACGGCAGGCGTGACCAGCGGCGTCGGCGAATAGGCGCCCATGCCGCCGGTGTTCGGGCCGACGTCGTGGTCGAACACGCGCTTGTGGTCCTGGGCGGAGGCGAGCGGAATCGCCGTCTCGCCGTCGCACAGCGCAAAGAAGCTGATCTCGCGGCCCGGCAGAAACTCCTCGATCACGACCTCAGCGCCGGCCTCGCCGAAGGCGCCCTCGAACATCATGGCGATGGCATCCTCCGCCTCGCGCACGGTCTTGGCGACGACGACGCCCTTGCCGGCGGCGAGGCCGTCGGCCTTGACCACGATCGGCGCGCCCTGGCTCTGCACATAGGCGCGCGCGTCATCGGCATTGGTGAAACGCTTGTAGGCGCCTGTGGGAATGCCGAACTCGGTGCACAGCGCCTTGGTGAACCCCTTGGAGCTTTCGAGCTGCGCCGCCGCCCGGCTCGGGCCGAACGCCTTGATGCCGCTAGCTGCGAGATCGTCGACGATGCCGGCCGCCAGCGGCGTTTCCGGCCCGACCACGACGAGCTCGACCTTGTTCTGCCGGCAGAAGTCGATCACCGCGGCATGGTCGGCGACATCGAGCGCCACGCACTCCGCCTCCCTGGCGATGCCGGCATTGCCGGGCGCGCACCAGAATTTGGTCACCAGGGGAGAGGCTGCGATCTTCCACGCCAGGGCATGTTCGCGGCCGCCGGAACCGAGCAGGAGAATATGCATAAGAGGCTCAGAATGAGGGGTTTTGCTGGGGCGGAGGTCGCATGAATCGGGGTGGGGCTCAAGGGGGACCTGCTCCGAACTCCCGTCATTCCGAGGCGCGCACGCTAGGGCGTGAGCCCCGATCCGTAGGCCGCCGGCTGTCAGCACGGACAGTATTTGCGCAAACCGGACACTCGGTTGGACCCACTAGTCTCAGATGGGCGAGGAGCGGACATCTCGAAGATTGGGAATGGCCGCGCTATGAGCAATGCGCGGTGGAAGCTGCACTGTCGCAGGTAGCGCCTCGGATCCAGCAAATCAAACCGACAAGGACCAAATCCGCTGGGGGTAACCTGAGCTGATTTATGTCAGGTTGCCCGTGCCACTTTACAATGCGCAACGAATCGTCGGTGCCGCGTCAGTGCGGCCGGAAGCTCAATCCCCAACAGACGTATCCCGCGTGAGGGTAGCGGCATGAAGGAAGAGCATGCATTTGACCAAAAAGCGCTGATCGAGATCGTCAGCGCCAAGCCGCAGAACTTCGCGTGGTTCCTGGGCGCTGGTGCATCACGGTCTGCTGGCCTCCCCAGCGCCACCGATCTCCTTTGGGACCTCAAGCGCCATTATTATTGCCGCGAGGAAAATCAGGAAATTACGCGCCAAGACATCCAGAACGACGCTGTCCGTCACCGTATCCAATCGTTCATGGAGTCTCGCGGATTTCCTGCCGAATGGGCCGACAACGAATACGAAGCGTACTTTGAGAAGCTGTTCGGCAAAGAAGTCCTTGAGGTCGGCGTTGAACACGAACCGCTTGTTTCGGTGCGCCGTGGCGTTCGTGACAATCGAAAAGTCCCTCTTAAAGCCGTGTGCCAGTCGGCACTGACTTCGGGAGCGGGATTGTTCCAACTCAACATGAATGTCCAAAAGAAGATCAGCCAACTTTGTCTGAATCATCTTCAGGCGCGGCTTGGGGGCCGTGATTAATCGCCAGCCACCTCCCTTCTTGGGTATAGTGAACTGCTCGTACTTCTGCTCATCAGGGAGCCAGTAAAGAACGAACGACAAGGATGCCGGTTGGACTCCCAAAACTCGTGCCAGTTGGGGGAGCGTCTTAACGCCTCTGAGTCTAGCCAGCTGTGTCATGAGGGAAAAGGGCTTGCGGATACTCGTACGCCAGATCAGACGCATAGACGCAGCGAACGGCACGGAGCGCGCATTCCTACGCGCATTCATATCAACTGTCGCGAAGCACAACAGCAAAATCTATCCGCAAGCCTTAGTTGCAGTTGATCAGTCCACTCTTGCTAGGGCAAGGCTCGCGGCTACTTATCAACAAGAGCATCAAGCGGTCTAAGCCCTCCCAGCCTTGTACCAACCGAAGCAGATTTAAACGTCAGAATTACGGTGACAGCCCGTAGGACAGGTTGAGCTCTTGCGAAACCCATCGCGCTTGTTTCGTGATAAGATCGCGTTATGACCGCGTACCGCCGCAACTTCGTGCCGGTGGTTGTTTCTTCTTCACCGTCAATCTGGCGGAGCGGAGGCTGTCATTGCTGACAGATCATGTCGAGGCGTTGCGCGCGGCGTTTCGCGAAACGCGTCAGCGCCATCCGTTCACGATCGATGCCATCGTGATTTTGCCTGACCACCTTCACACGGTGTGGACGCTACCAGAAGGTGATGCCGATTTTGCGATGCGCTGGCAGCTGATCAAGTCCACCTTTTCGCGCGGCCTGGCGCACAATGAAAGGATATCCCAAAGCCGCTTGGCCAAACGTGAACGGGGCATTTGGCAGCGCAGATATTGGGAGCATACCATTCGTGACGACGTCGATTTCGCGCGGCATGTCGACTATGTTCACATCAATCCGGTCAAGCACGGGCTCGTCAACCGGGTGCGTGACTGGGCGCCCTCGTCGTTTCATCGCCACGTCAGGCTTGGCAATTATCCGGTCGATTGGGCCAGCGATCAATTGGATCACGGCCGCGACTACGGTGAGCGGGGATAAAGCAGCGATGGGTTTCGCAAGGGCTCAACCCATCCTACGAACTGTCTGGTGGTGAGCTCGTCGAGCTCGGCCAGGCGCTTGCCGGCGATCGACTTTTCGCCGTGCGAGCAATCGGCTACACGGGAATTGCATTTCCCCCGCGTGCTCGCAAAGCGCTGATCCAACAAGGCCCAGAGATGACTGAAAAGCCGCAGCCGGGCGCGCCCGCCCTGGAAAAAGGGCTGGACCTTCTGGAGGCATTGGCGGGCGCTGCGCGCGGAATGAGCCAGAAGCAGCTTGCCGAACGCGTCGGGCGCTCCGTCAGCGAGATCTTCCGGATGCTGGTGGCGCTGGAGCGGCGCGGCTATGTCGCGCGCGACCCGGCGACCGGCGAATACACCTTGACGCTGAAGCTGTTCCGGATCGCCTCGCAATTCCCGCCGACCGAGCGGCTGCTGAAGGCGGCGCTGCCGGTGATGGAGCAGCTGGCGTCGCGCGTGCAATTGTCCTGTCACCTCACGGTGCTGCACGGCGAGCAGTTCATGGTGATCGCCCGGATCGAGCCGGAATGGCTGATGGGCTGGTCGGTCAAGGTCGGCGCGGTGTTTCCGCTCACCCAGCAATACGCCTCCGCGAAGGTGCTGGCGGCCTTCCAGCTCGAGGGCCGGCGCGAGGAGCTTGCGCAGGTCATCGCGACCAATGACCGGATCAGCACGAAAAAGGCGCTTGCCGCGCTCGACCGCATTTCGGCGGAGGGAGGAAACTTCTCCAATGACGACGGCTATACGCGCATCCTGGCCTATAGCTGCCCGATCGTCGAAGCCTCAGGCCGCGCGGTGGCCGCGATGACCGTCCCGCTGGTGCGGCAGGATCAAATCCCCGCTAGCGAGGCCGGCACCATCGCCGCCGAGCTGCGCAATGCGGCCAGGATCGTCTCCGAGAAGATCGGCGGCGTGTCCTGACGTAGGTTGGGATCAGGCTTGATTGCTACAACGCAATTGCACTCCCTCTCCCGCTCGCGGGAGAGGTTGCACCGAACCCGCCGGGATCGCTTCAGCCAAAGCCAACCCGCTCAAGCGCGATGCGCGGGCAGATCTACCCATCGTGCTCTGCTGCTTTCATCCTTCTTGCTTCTCTTCTGCGCTTTTTCCATCGGAGCTTTTCGAGCGCTCTTCGAAACGATCAGCCCCCTTGGCCAGATCGTGCCCCATCCTGCTCTCGTTCTTCGCTTCTTCCTTGGACGCTGCTTCACGCAAGCCTTCGGCGGCCTGTTGCCCCGCCCTTGATGATTTTCGTTCGTCATCCATTTGGTGGCTCCTTCCTGATAAGACGCCTCCCAGGAAACTCGCTGGTTGATCCCAGGATCGGGCGTACAACGTTCCAATCAGATCCCCACGGCATTGTTCCCGATTCCGTTGAGGCTCCTGGTCGAGCCGCGGCAATGCCTGCCTGGCGATTCCAGGAGACGCCTTCGAGGGTGTCAGTGTGATATCATGATCCGATGCAGCTTATTTTCATCTATGGGCAAGTCGCCTCGGGCAAACTGACTATCGCGCGCCATCTTGCCTCCCGGACAGGGATTGCGCTGTTTCACAATCACCTCGTCGTCGACGCAGTTGGCTCGGTGTTTCCGTTCGGCACGGAGGCATTCTCGCGTTTGCGCGAACAGTTCTGGATGGCCGTGTTCGAGGAAGCTGCCAAGGAGAAGCGATCGTTGATATTCACATTCGCCCCCGAGCCAACGGTGGCTGGGGACTTCCCGGTCCGGGTAAAAGAACTCGTGGAGCGGAATGGCGGCGAGGTCATCTTCGTGGCACTGCACCTGGAACAGGCAGAGCAAGAGCGACGCCTGGTCGATGACAATCGTGCCGCATTCGGCAAGATGCGGGACCTGTCGCTACTGCGCGCACTTCGACCGCAGTTCGACGCCTGCATGGTATCGATGCCTCAGCCTGCAGTCACCCTCGATGTAAATAATCTGAAGCCATCTCAGAGTGCCGAGGCTATCTCACGCCTGATCTCGGTAAATCCCGAGCGAGAGACCTGAGGCGCGCTGCGAGCGACAGCCCTGCCGGGCGCGACTTCCGCTCCGGGTCGATCAGCGCGCCGACACCGGACTCACGTCAGTTTGGCACCCGCTTTGAATCCGGCGCAAATCGTGCGCACGACGTTGCGGGCCATCTTCTCGCTGGGGAGATTGGCCGCGACGGCGGCTGCCACGTGGACGGGATGGACGAACACGGTCACCGCGTCCCGCACGACGCCGGCCGCGGCCTCGACGTCATCAACCCGGATTTCGCCGCGCTTTTTTGCGTCGGTCAGGATGCGGCCGACCAGAGACGTCATCGCTTTCGCATACGCCGCGATGATCTCAGGCCGCTCCTCCACGATCCGGCGGTACAGGCCATAGACCTCCGCGTCGGCCGTGAACCGTTCGCGCTTGCGGGCGTGCAGCGCCAGCACCATGCCCTCCAGGCGTTCCGCGAAGGATCCTCGCGCCTCGACGAACTGTCTCGCCATCTCTTCCTCGTCGCGCATCATTTCAACGACGAGGGCGTCGAAGATGTCGGCCTTGGAGCGGAAGTGGCGATAGATCGTGGTGTGCGACGTGCCGAGCGCGCGCGCGATGTCGACCACGTTCGTCTTTGCCTCGCCATGCCGACGCACCTGGGCTCGCGCGGTTTCGAGAATCTGCTCTCGGAACGAATTGTCGTCGGAAGAAGGACTTGAAGGCATATCGACCTGCGTTTGCTGGCGAAAAGTACAGCAAAGCCGCCCTGCGCGCAAATCCGAACAAGATATGAATTATGTTCGTTGACTTTTGAACGGGTGCGCGACATCATCAGGCTTAATCCAGCCCGAGAGGTTCGCCATGACTGATGCCCTGAAGCCATCCGAACAGGCCCGAATTGCGCTCGTGACCGGCGGCTCCGGCTTCGTCGGCGGCCGCCTGATCTCGCACCTTCTCAGCCACGGCTGGCAGGTGCGGGCGCTGGCCCGAAGCGCTTCGAGCGAGGCGCAGGTCAAAGCGCTGGGAGCGACGCCGGTGCGGGGTGCGCTCGACAACGAGCAGGCGCTGCGAATGGCGATGCAAGGCTGCGAAATCGTGTTTCACGCCGCCGCGCACTTCAAGCTTTGGGGCAAGCGCGAGCTTTTCGACCGGACCAACGTCGAGGGCACGCGCGTGGTCGTGAACGCGGCGGCGGCGACGGCCAGCGTGCGCCGCGTGGTCGCGGTCAGCGCAGCGGCGGTGGTCATGGGTGATCCCGAGCCGATGTCGAATGCCGACGAGAGCCTTCCGCTGCAAGTCCGCGCCTTCTCGCCCTACGCCTCATCGAAAGCTGAGGGCGAGCGTGTCTTGCTGGCCGCGAGCGGCGTCCGCCCGGGCCTGGAGACGATCGCGCTGCGGCCGCCCTTTGTCTGGGGAGGCAACATGCCGACCCTCGATCACATGGTGCAGACGGTAAAGGCCGGCCGGTGGCAATGGGTCGCTGGCGGCACGCAGGCCATCTCGAGCTGTCACGTCGACAATCTGTGCTCCGCGCTGATACTCGCCGCGGATCGGGGTCGTGGCGGGGAGGCGTACTTCGTCGCAGATTCGGAGCAGAGCACGCTCAAGAGCTTCATCTCGTCGCTGCTCGCCACCCGCGGGGTGAGCCCGCCAGACAAGTCCGTCCCGTTCGCCATGGCCTGGACCATGGCCGGCCTCATGGGCGCAGCGTGGCGCATCCTGCGCCTCGGCGGCGAGCCGCCGATCACGCGCCAGATGCTGCGCCTTATCGGCAAGCCGTTCACGATCAGCACAGCCAAGGCGCAGGCCGAGCTGGGCTACGCGCCGCAAATCACGATGACGGAGGGACTTGCCGCGATGCGGCAGGGCGAAGCCAGCCTCGCCAGTCTGGCCGGCCATCGCGGCGACCTGCGTGCAGTCGCCGTCTCCTGACGGCAGAGCGTCAGGCGCTAGAGCATTTTCGGTTCTGATTGAATCAGAACCGAAGCTCCAGATTCTTGTTTGACGCGTTTTCTTTGCGCAAACCGGTACCCACTTCGCTCGAAAACGAGCTAGGCCAGCGTCATCCCGCCGTCCACGACCCAGGCGGCACCATTCACATGCGCCGCCTCGTCGGAGGCGAGAAAGGCAACGACGTTCGCGACATCCTGCGGCCGCCCATGCGCTGTCGCAACGTTTCGACGCAACGCAATGGCGCTGTCATGCGCCTGGCCCTCCAGTTCCCGGATCATGCGCGACTCGACCGGTCCGGGCAGAACGGCGTTGACCCTGATCCTCGTCCCGGCCACATCGAGCGCCGCGGTGCGTGTCAGCCCGATCACCGCGTGCTTGGAGGCGACATAGCCGGCGAGCCCTGCACGCCCGCGGATCGCGGAGGTCGATGCCGTGTTGATGATTGCGCCCGTCCCACGCTGCATCATCCTTGCGATCACGTGCTTGAGGCCGAGAAACACGCCCCTGACGTTCACCTGCAGCAATCGATCGAACGTCTCGTCGGGGTATTCGTGGAGAGGCGCGACGACGCCCTCGATGCCCGCATTGTTGGCGAAGATGCCGATCGGCCCCAGGCGTGCTTCCGTCGCCTCGACGAAGGCGATCGTATCCTGCGCGCGCGAGACATCCGCGCGGATGGCGAGCGCCCTTGCCCCACCCTCCTCGACCAGTTGCGCCGTGGAGCGTGCAGCCGCTTCGTCGCGGTCGACGATCGCGACCGCAGCGCTCATCCGCGCCAGCCTCAACGCAATGGCGCGCCCGATATCGCCCCCGCCGCCGGTGACCAGCGCGACCGGCGGCCGGTCAGCACCGCTCACGACTTCAGGAACTCGCAGCCGCCATCCGCCAGCGGCCGCCAGGCCTCGGACGGCGCAATGGTCTTGACCAGCTTGTAATAGTCCCAGGGATATTTGGAATCGCCGGGCGTCTTCACCTCGAACAAATACATGTTGTGCAGCTTGCGACCGTCGGCGCGCACGCTGCCCTTGCCGAACAGGGGATCATCGGTCGGCAGCTTCTTCATCTGCTCGACCACGGCCTTGCCGTCGCCGGAGGCGCCGAGCGCATCGACGGCCTTGAGGTAGTGCAGCGTCGTGGCATAGGCGCCCGCATGCAATGCGGTCGGATAGCGGCCGTTGTTGCGCGGCGCAAAGCGCCTGGTCCATGCGCGCGTGTCGTCATTCAGGTCCCAGTAGAAGGACTCGGTGAACTGCAGGCCCTGCGCGATCTTCAAGCCGAGCGAATGCACGTCGCTGAGATACAGCACCGTAGCGACCACGCGCTGGCCGCCTTGCGGAATGCCGAATTCGACCGCCTGCTTGATCGAATTGATGGTGTCGCCGCCGGCATTGATCAACGCGATGATCTCCGCCTTCGACGACTGGGCCTGCAACAGGAAGGAGGAGAAGTCCTGCGTGTTGATCGGCGTGCGAACGGCGCCGAGAACCTTGCCGCTGGATTTCTGCACGACGTTCCTGATGTCGCCTTCCATGGCATGGCCGAAGGCGTAATCGGCGGTGAGCAGGAACCAGCTCTTGCCGCCGCTCTCGACGACGGCGCGCGCGACACCCGACGACAGCGCGTAGGTGTCGTAGGTCCAGTGCACGAGATTGGGCGAGCAGGACTTGCCGGTGAGGTCCGACGATGAGGCGCCCGACACCAGCAGCGTCTTGTTGTTCTGCTGCACGACGTTGCGCACCGCGAGGGCGACGGCCGAGTTCGGCGCATCGACGATGACATCGACGCTCTGCCGGTCGATCCATTCGCGCGCGATGTTGGCGCCGAGATCGGCCTTGTTCATGTGGTCGCCGCTGATGATCTCGATCGGCCGGGTCATCCTTGGACCCGAGGCCTGGAAATCCTCGACCGCCATTTTCGCTGCCAGCAGCGAGCCCGGGCCGGTGACATCGGCATAGAGGCTGGACATGTCGGTCAGCACGCCGATGCGGAGCGGCTTCGTCTCCTGCGCCCGCGCACCGAGCCCTGCCATGCCCAGCGCCAGTCCGCCGGCGCCAGCCAGCAGCCGGCGGCGGCTCACCCGAAATCGTCCTGCCATGTCGAGGCCCTCCTTGCCTTGTGCGTGTTTCTTCCCGGTATTCGCCGCCCGCACGTACATCGCATGCAGGCTGATCTTATTGTTCAGGGAGTGAGCCGCTCGATGAGCCGCCGGTCCTCGACCTCGAATCCGCCGCCATAGACGTCCGACACCATGAAATGCGCGCCGAGGATCTCCGGCTCGAGTTCGGCGATCGGATCGTACGCGCAGGCGTGCAGCGTCATCGAGGCGCGGCCCGGCAGCGGCCTGGAATATTTCAACGGCGTGCGGCGGTAGGCGATGTCGGCATAGGCCGTGCCGAGCCGCTCGGGGTGCGGCAAGCGGCGCACGTGGATCTCACCCGCCGGCAGTTCGTCGCCATCGACGACCCGGACCACGGGCGCGGACGGATCCGGCGTGAAGGCGAAATCGGCGAGCGGAATTCCGCGGCGCCGGACCCATCCGGTGATCGAGCCGTCCGGATGCTCGTCGAACGCGTAGTGCGCATCCTTCTTGGTGTAGCCGAACACTTCGCGCCCGGCGCAGATCCCCATGGGATCGCTGCAATACATGAAGATGTGCGTCTCGGTGAACAGTCCCTTGTAGCGCACGGGAACCGAGATCATCAGATCGAACATCTCGCCGGCGTGTACGGCGAGGGAGTGGCCAGGCGAACGCATGAAGCGGAAGGCGACGCGATCGCTTGCGATCTCGAACGGCGTGTCGGCGAGCAGGGTCGCGACCTTACCCGGCGCCACGCGGGTCATGATCTCGACGGTCCGCAACGTGCAGCCCCACTCGACCGGATAGGCCGGCGAATAGGGCGGATTGACCCCGCTGTTCGGCTTGAGCCGATAGTCCCCGAACATGCGTGCGCGCGGATCGTCGGGATCTGTGGCCACCGTCATCGGGTCCGCTTCCTCTTAATTCATATATGATTTGGTAATTTCATATATGAAACGAACCCGGAGTCAAGTGAGCGTCTTCGCGCCGGGTTCCCGCCCAATGGGAATCGATTGGCGCTTGCCTACGAAAATCCTTAACGTCCGGCGCGACCCCAAAATGCCGAATCGTTTGCCGATGCCGCCTGCGGAACAACTGCTCAACGCGCCCGAATTCACCGTCTCCGAGCTCTCCCAGTCCTTGAAGCGGACGGTGGAGGACGCCTTCGGCCATGTCCGGGTCCGCGGCGAGATTTCCGGCTTTCGCGGCGCCCATTCCTCCGGCCATTGCTATTTCGCGCTCAAGGACGAGAGCGCCAAGATCGAGGCGGTGATCTGGAAGGGCGTGCACGGCCGCATGCGCTTCAAGCCCCAGGAAGGGCTCGAGGTCATCGCCACCGGCAAGCTCACGACCTATCCGGGCTCCTCGAAATACCAGATCGTGATCGAGGCGCTGGAGCCGGCCGGCATCGGCGCGCTGATGGCGCTGATGGAGGAGCGCAAGAAGAAGCTCGCCGCCGAAGGCCTGTTCGACGAGGCGCGCAAGCAGCTTCTGCCCTGGCTCCCCGAGGTGATCGGCGTCGTGACCTCGCCGACCGGCGCCGTGATCCGCGACATCCTGCATCGGCTTGAGGACCGCTTCCCCCGCCGCGTGCTGGTATGGCCGGTCAAGGTGCAGGGCGAAGGCTCGGCCGAGCAGGTCGCGGCGGCGATCCGCGGCTTCAACGCGCTGCCGGAGGGCGGCAGGATTCCGCGCCCCGACGTGCTGATCGTCGCGCGCGGCGGCGGCTCGCTGGAGGATCTCTGGTCGTTCAACGAGGAGATCGTGGTGCGCGCCGCGGCCGAGAGCATGATCCCGCTGATCTCGGCGGTCGGGCACGAGACCGACATCACGCTGATCGATTTCGTCGCCGACAAGCGCGCGCCGACGCCGACGGCAGCGGCCGAGATGGCCGTTCCCGTGCGCAGCGAATTGCTCATCGAGGTCGCCGACCTCGGCCGCCGCACCCGCGCCTATTGGCAGCGCGCCCAGGAGAGCCGCCGCAGCGAGCTGCGCGCCGCCGCGCGCGCGCTGCCCGCGGCCTCCGATCTGCTCGCCATTCCCAGGCAGCGGCTGGATTCGGCGGGCGCGTCCCTGCCCCGCTGCCTCAAGGCCAACACGCATGCGCATTTCCGCCGGTTCACGGCCGCCGGCGCCAAGCTGACCTTGCGGGTGCTGCACGGCCAGATCGCGCAAGCCGATCACCGCCTCACCGTGTGCGGCGAACGGCTCGGCCTCTCGGCGCGCTCGCTGCTGCGGCAGCGGCGCGATCGCTTTGCCGGGCTGGAGGTACGCCTGCGCGCCTCGAAGCTGTCCAACGCGCAGGCGCAGCGCAACGCGATCGCCCGCCAGCGCGAGCGCACGCATCGCCTCGCCGAGCGCGCGGGGCGTGCGCTTGCGACGCTCCTGCACCGGCTCGACACTCGGGTCGAGAACAGCGGCAAGCTGCTTTCCGCGCTGTCCTATCGCAGCGTGCTCGCGCGCGGCTTTGCACTGGTGCGCGACGAGGCCGGCCACCCCGTGCATGCCGCGGACTCGATCGGTCCGGGGGCACGCGTCGAGATCGAGTTCGCGGACGGCCGCGTCGGCGCGACGGCGGATGCGGATCGCCCGCCTCCCGCCGCAAAGCGCGCGCCGGCGCAACCGAAGCCGGCTGCGCAGGAAACCAAGCCCGCACCGAAGCGGTTGGCCAAGCCGGTGGATCAGGGCAGCCTGTTCTGAGGCCTCGCCATTGCGAGGCGCAAAGCCACGAAGCAATCCAGAAATCTCTCCGGAACGACTCTGGATTGCTTCGCAGAGCCTGTCATCGGGCCGCGCTTCAGCGGCAGGACAATCCTGCATCGATCGTGGTCCAGAAACCGCAATGTCCCGGCGCGCGGTGCGGAGCTTTGGCCTGGGCTTCGAACAGGAAGACCGCGACGGTGAAGGCGATCAGTGCGGAAGCGAAGAGAGCGATGCGGTTGCGCATGTCACTGCGTTCAATCGACATCATGGTCGAATGATGGCGCCGTTGCGGGCCGAAAACCGGTCAGCTCCTCCGTCGGGCGACCGTCCGGAGGAATATGTAATCCGGTGTTGCGCCGCGCTCCATCCAGACTACGGGCTGCCATGCGTTGCGAGCGTTGACAACTCCCGTTGCGGGAGTAGCTTTTTCGTCGACAGAGCGGGACCAACCGCTCGCGACCTCTCGGGAGAAACGCCATGACGATCGCCATCCGGCAACTCCATAAGCATTTCGTCGGCGAGGTGTCCGGCCTCGACCTGCGCAAGCCGCTGACGGCGGACGAAGCGCGCGACATCGAAGCCGCGATGGACAAGTATGCGGTGCTGGTCTTCCATGACCAGGACATCACCGACGAGCAGCAGATGGCCTTTGCGCTCAATTTCGGCCAGCGCGAGGACGCGCGCGGCGGCACGGTGACCAAGGCGAAGGACTACCGCCTCCAATCAGGCCTGAACGACGTCTCCAATCTGGGCAAGGACGGCAAGCCGCTGGCAAAGGACAGCCGCACCCATCTGTTCAATCTCGGCAATTGCCTCTGGCATTCCGACAGCTCGTTCCGCCCGATCCCGGCGAAATTCTCGCTGCTGTCGGCGCGCGTGGTGAACCCGAAGGGCGGCAACACCGAGTTCGCCGACATGCGCGCGGCCTATGACGCGCTCGACGACGAGACCAAGACGGAGATCGAGGACCTCGTCTGCGAGCACTCGCTGATGTACTCGCGGGGGTCGCTCGGCTTCACCGAGTACACCGACGAAGAGAAGGAGATGTTCAAGCCCGTGCTGCAACGCCTGGTGCGGACCCATCCGGTCCACCGCCGCAAGTCGCTGTATCTGTCATCGCATGCCGGCAAGGTCGTCGGCATGAGCGTGCCCGAGGGACGATTGCTGCTGCGCGACCTGAACGAACACGCGACGCAGCCTGAGTTCGTCTACGTGCACAAATGGAAGCTGCATGACCTCGTGATGTGGGACAACCGCCAGACCATGCACCGCGTCCGCCGCTACGACCAGTCCCAGCCACGCGACATGCGCCGCGCAACGGTGGCGGGGACCGAGCCGACGGTGCAGCAGCAGGCGGCGGAGTAGGCAACACACGCCGTCATTGCGCGCCAACGGGTCCGCGCATAGCGCGGCCCGATGAAAGGCTCCGCGAAGCAATCCAGAATGCCTCCGCAGAGGGTTTCTGGATTGCTGCGTCGCTTCGCTCCTGGCAATGCCGGCAGCGACAGCTACGCGTGGCCGGCCTCGTTGGAGAGCATCCCGGGATCGATGCCGATCTTCTGCAAGGCGCGCGTGTATTTATCGTCGACGTCGTCGCCGAAGATCAGGTCGGCATCCGCATCGCAATGCAGCCAGCCGTTGCTCTGGATCTCGGTCTCGAGCTGGCCCGGCGCCCAGCCGGCATAGCCGAGCGCGAGGATGGCGTGCTTGGGACCGGAGCCGTTGGCGATCGCGCGCAGGATGTCGACCGTCGCGGTGAGGCAGACGCCGTCATCGATGCGCAGCGTCGCGTTCTCGATGTAGAAGTCACTGGAATGCAGCACAAAGCCGCGGCCGGTATCGACCGGGCCGCCGCGCAGCACCTTCATGCTTTCGGCATTTTCCGGCAGCTTGATGTGCTCGCCCTTCTTGACGATGCCGAGCTGCTGCAGGAGCTCGGGGAAATCGATGCTGCCGGCGGGATGGTTCACGATGATCCCCATCGCTCCCTCGGCGGAATGCGCGCAGAGATAGATGACCGAGCGCTCGAAGCGGGAGTCACCCATCACGGGCATCGCGATCAGCAGCCGGCCATCGAGATAGCCGGCCGAGCCGGAAAGCGCGAGGCCCGCACTGCGGGTGCTTTCGCCCGTCCTCTTTCCTGTGGGAGCCATCGGTGAAGCACTCCGGTTTCGATTCCTATCCTGATGTCGGGCCGGGCGACTGTCAAATCAAGGCTTGCACAGACTTGATTCCAGTGCATCCATCACAAGCAATTCAATGGTTTGGCCCAAGGCGACACTGTAAAGACGTGCCATGTCCAGCATAGTTCCCCTGCGTGCGGCGATTGGCGTCGCGACAATCTTGCTTGCGTCGTCACTGGCTTTCGCCGCCCATGCCGACGACGCCTCGCCGTGGCAGCGCGACGGACATTCCGCGGTGCGGCTTTTAGCGGGATCGCGCAGCGGGGCGGTGCTGCTCGGCGGTATCGCCTTCCAGCTCCAGCCCGGCTGGAAGACCTACTGGCGCATGCCGGGCGATTCCGGCGTTCCGCCGCGCTTCGACTTCTCGAAGTCCGAGAATGTCGAGGCGGTGACGGTCATGTGGCCGGCGCCGCTGAAGTTCGACGACGGCGCGGGCGGCCATTCGATCGGCTATCGCGACCAGATCGTGCTGCCCTTGCGCATCGTCGCCAAGGCGGCCGACAAGCCCGTGACGCTGCGCGCCGAGATCAGTTACGCGGTGTGCGAGAAGCTCTGCATTCCGGTCGAGGCCAGCGCCGAGCTCGGCTTCAACAGCGTCGCCTCGACCGAGGATGCGAACTTGCGTGCCGCGCTCGACACCGTGCCGAAGCCCGCCAATATCGGCGACCCCAATCCGCTCACCATCCGCGACGTCAAGCGTGACGGACCCAGGAACGTGGTGGTTGACGTGGTGACGCCGGACCGCCGGAACGTCAATCTGTTCGTGGAAGGCCCGACGCCCGATTGGGCGCTACCGATTCCGGCGCCCGTGCAGCACAGCCCGCCTGGGGTGACGCGCTTTGCTTTCGAGCTCGACGGGCTGCCGCCCGGCGCCAAGCCGGACGGGGCCGCGTTGAAGTTCACGCTGGTCGGGCCGGACAAGGCATACGAGTTCAATACGAACTTGGAGTGAGGGGTCGTCTCGGCGAAGCACAACGCCCGGGCGCTGCTGGCGCAGACCCAACCGAATCTTAACGAATGGTTGCTAGTTCCCAGGCATGCCGCAGCACGCGGGATGCCTTTGGGGGCTGTTCGACTTGGCCGTGATGGATGCACAACCTGCAACGACCGGACAGGCCGGGCTGATCGGGCGGCTGCGGGCCAAGCTGACGGGCGGATCGAACGAGGCGTCGCTGACGCGGCGGCTGGCCGGCACCATCTTCATCATCCGCGTCATCAGCGCCGGCCTTGCCTATGTCTCGCAGGTGCTGCTGGCGCGCTGGATGGGCACGTCCGATTACGGCATCTATGTCTATGTCTGGACCTGGGTGCTGCTGCTCGGCAGCATGATGGATTTCGGCATCTCTGCGTCCGCGCCAAAGATCATTCCGGAGTATCGCGCCAGCGGTGAGCACGCGCTGCTGCGCGGCTTCCTCTCCGGCAGCCGCTGGCTGACCCTTGCCGCTTCCATGCTGGTGTCGCTGGCCCTCGCCGGCATCGTCAAGCTGCTCTCGGCCTGGATGGATCCTGCCGAGGCGCTGCCGCTCTACATCGGCTGCATGACACTGCCGGCCTTCGTCGTCGCCAACACCCAGGACGGCATTGCGCGCTCGCACGACTGGATGCAGCTCGGCCTGATGCCGCAATTCATCATCCGTCAGGCATTGATCATCGGCATCACGGGCTCCGCCTTCCTGCTCGGCTATCACCTCGGCGCGGTCGCCGCGATGGCTGCAAGCGCCGCGGCGGTGTGGATCGCGATGACCGGGCAGATGGTGGTGCTGAACCGCAAGCTCGCCGATCACATCGAGCCGGGACCGAAGGCCTATGACGTCGGCGGCTGGCTCGCCGTCTCATTGCCCATCCTGCTGGTCGAGAGCTTCTACCTGCTCCTGTCCTACACAGACGTGCTGGTGCTGCAGCAGTTCCGTCCCTCCGAGGAGGTCGGCGTCTATTTCGCCGTGGTGAAGACGCTGGCGCTGGTCTCCTTCATCCACTACGCGATGTCGGCGACGACGGCGCATCGCTTCGCCGAATACCACGCGAGCGGCGACAAGGCGCGGCTGTCGGCTTACGTCGCGCACGCCATCAATTGGACGTTCTGGCCGTCGCTGGCGGCGACCATCGTGCTGCTGGGGCTCGGCAAGCCGCTGCTCTGGCTGTTCGGTCCGCAGTTCACGGTCGGCTACGACATCATGTTCGTCGCCGCAATCGGCCTCGTGGTGCGCTCTGCGATCGGCCCGGTCGAGCGGCTGCTCAACATGCTGGGCCAGCAGAAGATCTGCGCGCTGGCCTACGCGCTGGCCTTCCTCATGAACCTGGTGCTCTGCATCGCGCTGGTACCGCACTACGGCGGCCACGGCGCCGCGGCCGCAACCTCGATCTCACTCACCTTCGAGACGGTGCTGTTGTTCTGGATCGTGCGGCAGCGCCTCGGCCTGCATGTGCTGGCGTTTGGAAAATAGACAACGCCGCTGCCCGATGGGAAGCAGTGTCTTCGCAAGCGGCCGGCGAGCAGGGTAAATCGACTACGGCCTTTTTTGCCTGCAGCATGATTTTTCTTATTTGGCCCAAGCGGTTGCGTACTGGGGAAAGTTTATCTTAGGTCGTATTGCCCCGTCGACGAGATCAACCTAAGATTCGCCCTTACATGTTCGATCCACTCTACGTCGCCTCTGGTTTCGGTGTCGGTCTGCTCGTCGGCATGACGGGCGTAGGCGGCGGCTCGTTGATGACGCCGCTCCTGATCCTGTTGTTCGGCGTTCATCCCTCCACCGCGGTCGGAACCGACCTGCTCTATGCCGCCGCCACCAAGACTGCCGGCAGCGTGGTGCATGGCTGGTCGCGCAGCGTGCACTGGCCGGCCGTGCTGCGACTCGCCTGCGGAAGCATTCCGGCGAGCGCGCTGACGCTGCTGGTGCTGTGGAAGCTCGATCTCAAGAGCGATGCCGAGCGCAGCATGGTCAATCTGGTGCTGTGCTTCGCGCTGCTGCTGACCGCGACTTCGCTGATCTTCCGCAAGTCGCTCATGGAGCGCTATCGTCGTCGGCTCGAGCAGGTCGACGCGCGCGCCACCGCGATTGCGACCGTCGCCACCGGCATTGTGCTGGGCGTGCTGGTGTCGATCTCTTCGGTCGGTGCCGGCGCGGTCGGCGTCACGGTGCTGCTGCTGCTTTACCCGCGCCTGCCGATGGCGACCATCGTCGGCTCCGATATTGCACACGCCGTGCCGCTGACGCTGGTCGCCGGCATCGGACATTGGGCGCTCGGCGACGTCGACTGGGCGCTGATGGGCGTGCTGCTTTTGGGCTCGCTGCCCGGCATCGTTATCGGCAGCTACAGCGCAACGCGCGTGCCTGAAACCTTGCTGCGACTGACACTTGCCTGCGTGCTGTTCGCGGTCACAGGCAAGATCGTGTTTGCGGAACTGAATTTGTCGACGGTCTTCGTGACGGCGCTGGCCTGGACGCATTAGACCAAAGACCCCACACTCTCACGGCCATCGCCCGGCTTGACCGGGCGATCCGGTACCCCGGCAAGCTGTGATCGCATCGATAAGCCGCGGCGTACCGGATGCCCCGTCAAGCCGGGGCATGGCAGCGAGCCAGCTGAACCGGCGCGACCTACGCCGCCGTCCAGCCGCCGTCGATGGAGAGATTGGAGCCGGTGATCTGCGCAGCATCGTCGCTGCAGAGGAACAGCGCCAGCGCGGCGACCTGCTCGGAGGTGACGAACTCCTTCGTCGGCTGCGCATCGAGCAGCACGTCGTTGATGACCTGCTCGCGTGTCAGGTTGCGCGCCTTCATGGTGTCGGGAATCTGCTTCTCGACCAGCGGCGTCCAGACGTAGCCGGGGCTGATGCAGTTGCAGGTGATCTTGTGCGTGGCAACTTCCAGCGCCACGGTCTTGGTGAGTCCGGCGATGCCGTGCTTGGCCGAGACGTAGGCCGACTTGAAGGGCGAAGCGACCAGCGAATGCGCGGAGGCCGTGTTGATGATGCGGCCCCAGCCCCTCTTCTTCATGCCGGGGACGGCGGCACGGATGCCGTGAAAGGCCGAGGACAGGTTGATCGCGATGATCTGGTCCCACTTTTCCAGAGGGAACTCCTCGATCGGCGAGACGAACTGGATGCCGGCATTGTTGACGAGGATATCGACCGAGCCGAACGTCTTCTCGCCGAGCGCGATCATGCCGGCGATCTCGGCGGGCTTGGTCATGTCGGCGGGCGAGTAGATCGCCTTCACGCCGAATTCGGACTCGATCTTGGCGCGCTCCTTCTCGATATCTTCCGGCGCGCCGAAGCCGTTGATGACGACGTTGGCACCGGCGCCGGCGAACGCACGCGCATAGGCGAGCCCGATGCCGCTGGTCGATCCGGTCACGACGGCGTTCTTGCCTGACAGACTACCCATTCTATTCGCTCCTTTTTGCCGGGGGCGCGGTGACGTCCCCCGTGAGATCGTAGGTCACCATGGTCTCGCCGGACTGCGGCCGCTCGAGCCAGTCCTTGTGGCGCATCGACAGATGCACGTCGCGCACGCCGGCTTCCCAATGCTCGACCATGGCGACATGCGAGAAGTCGTAATCCTTGGACGAGGATTCGTAGTTCTTGCTGCGGTAGATCAGGTGCACCACCGTGACGGTGCTTTCGCGCGACACTTTCGCCAGGAATTCGACCGAAGGATCGTTCTTCAGGTCATCCGGCAATTTGCTGATGAGGTCGCGCACGGCCCTGCGGGCGTTATGCAACTGCTTGTTCTTGTCGGTGTTCATCCGCGTGCGGCTCGAATAGCGGATGTCCTTCTCGCGCTCGGCGGCCTCCAGCAGCGAGGTCGGCAGATCGCCGCGGGCGGAAAACAAATCGACCTGGAAGATCAGCATGTCGCGCTCGAGCTCGGTATCGAGCACGTAGTCGAGCGGGGTGTTGGAGGCGATGCCGCCATCCCAATAATGCTCACCGTCGATGATCACCGAAGGAAAGCCCGGCGGCAGCGCTCCCGAGGCCATGATGTGCTCGGGACCGATGATCTTGCCGAGCTTCTTGAACTCGAAATTGTCGAAATATCTGAAATTGCCCGAGGTGACGCCGACCGCTCCCACCGATAGTCGCGTCTTCAGATCGTTGATGCGGTCGAAATCGACCAGACCTTCCAGCGTCTTCTTGAGCGGCGAGGTGTCGTAATAGCTTTGTGCTTCGGGGTGCCCCGGCGGCCACAGCGGCGCCGGCGGAATGCGCGGCGTGAAGAACCCGGGCACGCCGAAGGTCGCGATCAGCGCTGCACTGGTCGAATTGAAAAGCTCGCGGCTTTGATCGCTCTTGCCGAGAGGCTTCCACGGCACCGGCGCCGACACCATCTCCCAGAATTCCTTGAGCCGCTTGACGCGCGTCTGGCCCTCATTGCCGGCGATGATGGCGGCGTTGACCGCACCGATGGAGATGCCCGCGACCCATTCGGGCTCGAAGCCGTAGCCGCACAGCGCCTGAAGGGCGCCGGCCTGGTAGGAGCCGAGCGCACCGCCGCCCTGGAGGACCAGGACGCGTTGCGCATTCGTGGGGATTGTTGCGATTTCCGGACTATGATCGGTCATGCTGGAACAATAGCAGAGGCCCGGTCAACGTGGCGACACTCCGCCGTGGCGTCAATGCACCCCAAATCAAGTCTGGCTTATCGCGGCTCCGTCGAGGCCAGGATCATGGTCCAGAACACCTTGTATTTGGTGCCGGGAGCATAGCTCGCCGCGATGCCCAATTTTGTGACACCGTTCTTGAGCATGTTGGCGCGGTGCGGAGGCGAATCGCGCCAGCCGGAAAACGCCTCCGCCAGCGTATGATAGCCTGCGGAGATGTTCTCGACGGCCACGGTCGCGGGATAGCCGCCGGCGGCCAGGCGCCTGGCCAGCGGCGCGCGGACATCGTGGTCCATCTTGTTGGCCGCCGCCATCGCATTGGACTGCGATTCGGCGAGCCGCGTCAGATCGGGGTCGATCACGACCGTGCCGAGCCCGTTGTTCTGGCGGTATTGCGAGATCATCACCGCTGCCGCTTGCACATCGAGCTTGGAGCCCGGGACCGCCATGTCGGTGTACATGGACGGCTGCTGGACCGGTGTCTCATTGCCGGCACAACCGGCGAGCAGCAAAGTGATGAGAATTGCGGCCGCAGCGCGCATGAATCGAGACCCCCAAATGAGGGGCCGTTGTTGCATACCAACCGTGGCTGAAAGGTGAATTTTGAGGAAAAATTGAGCCGTTATTCCCCACGCGCGCCTCAGCGCGAGCCCGGAATCTCGCGCGACGATCTCGCGATTCCGGGTTCGATGCTCCGCATCGCCCCGGAATGACCGGGCGCCTCAGCCCGCAAATATCCGGTAGCGGCGGGGCTCCAAGCCGATCATGTCGCCGACGCGCAGCTCCTTGTCGCGGGGGGCGTCGATCTCGATGGTCTCGCCGCCCGACAGCGCGACCTCGGCGCGCTGTACGGGGCCGAAATTGCGGACATGCCGAACAGCGCCCTCGAACGCGCCGCTGCCGGGCGGGCCGATCAGCATGTCGTGTCGCCGGACGAACAGCTTCGACGCGCCAGGCGCAAGCCCTTCGGCTGCGAGCCGAAGCGGCCGGCCACCGAGCCTGACAGCACCGCCCTCGACCTGGACCGGCAGCTCGATGGACTCGCCGATGAAGCCGTGGACGAAGGCGGTCGCCGGATATTCATAGACATCGCCGGGCGAGCCGATCTGCTCGATCCTGCCCTTGTCCATCACGACGACACGGTTGGCGACTTCGAGCGCCTCCTCCTGATCATGGGTGACGAAGATCGAGGTCACGTGGATTTCGTGATGCAGGGAGCGCAGCCATTCGCGGAGCTCTTTCCGCACCTTGGCATCGAGCGCGCCGAACGGCTCGTCGAGCAGCAGGATGCGCGGCTCGATCGCGAGCGCGCGGGCGAGCGCGATGCGCTGGCGCTGGCCACCGGAAAGCTGGCTCGGATAGCGGTCGGCGAGCCAGTCGAGCTGCACGAGATCGAGCAGCTCCTTGACCCGGGTCCGGATCGCGGCCTCGTCCTTGCGGACCGCGCGCGGCTGCACGCGCAGACCGAAGGCGACGTTCTCGAACACCGTCATGTGGCGGAACAGCGCGTAGTGCTGGAACACGAAGCCGACGTGCCGCTCGCGCGCGCCCTGGGCCAGTGCGTCCTCGCCATTGATGAAGACCTCGCCTGAATCGGGCCAGTCGAGGCCGGCGACGATCCGCAGCAACGTGGTCTTTCCGGAGCCGGACGGACCAAGCAGCGCCACCAGCTCGCCGCTGTCGACCTTGAGATCGATGCCGTCAAGCGCTTTGAAGCTGCCGAAAGTCTTGACGAGATTTCTGACTTCAATGGTCACTTGCGTCCTGTCCTTCGTCCAGATGGCGTTCGAGAACGGCCTTCGCGATCAGCGTGATCGGCGCCAGCATCGCCAGCAGCGAGGCGATCGCAAAGGCGGCGGCGAACTGATACTCGTTGTAGAGGATCTCGACCAGCAGCGGCATCCTATTGGTCTCGCCACGAACATGGCGGGAGACGCCTTCGACGACGCCCGATCAGTCTTGTAGATCTGATCAAAGTCGCCGCCATGGGCGAAATGCTCCTTCTGCGCCTTGGTCCAACCGCCGAAGACGTCCCGAACAGCTCGATCTTCGCGAAGATGCTCTCGTGCTTTCCTCGCAATCTTGGCGTCGCTGGAACGATAGAAAGTGCGCGCCGCGACCGCTCGCGCCCCTTAGTATACCAATACCGCAAGCAAGGGTCAGCCGCGTTCAGGCTGCTTTTCTGTCGACAACCTCGTCGACGATGGTGACGGGGGCTCGGCGAGGATCGATCGACGCAGTGCCACGGATAGGGCGACGAATTCTGCGCAGGCGCTTCTGCCAATCGGTCGTGGTGAGACCCTTGCGCGCGATGGCGTCGATCCCACAGGCCAGCGTAAGCGTCAGCACATCGGCCTGCCATCCATCGATCACCGCGCGCGCCTGCGAACGCTATCGCCATGCGACGGCCTGATCCCGACGCTCTTGCCTGTCTCCTTCCGATGGGCGGTCGAAGCCTCGTGACGGTGCTACGAAGCCTTCATCGTGTGAATGCCGCATTCTGTCTTGGCTCGGCCGCGCCAGCGACCAGCGCGCGCATCCTCACCCTCGGTCGTTCTGCTGGTGCAAGGCATGCACCCAACCGACAGGAATCCTGAAGCAACCAGAGGATGCCTCGGCAGCCTGGCGCGGACGAAGATCGCCTCGATCTCCTGGCGCGAAACATTGGCGAAGGGATTGAACTTCAAGCGCACGCCATCGTCCTCGACGACCGGAATCTCGGCGCGCGCATTGCCCTGGAAACGCTTGCGGCCGTTGATCCAGGCCGAGAACGGCTGCAGCGCGCGCGCCAGCGGCTCGACCTTGCGAATGCGGCAACAGGCGTCGGGATCGGAGAACCAGAGATCGCGGTCGGGATCGTCGAGCGACAGCACCTCCTCGGCCGGCTTGACCGAGCGGACATCCTTGAGGCCCAGCGTGGCGATCAGCGTATCGCGATAAGCCAGCGTCTCCTCAAACAACCAGCCGGTGTCGAGAAAGATCACCGGAATCGCAGCATCGACGTCTGCCATGACCTTGAGGAGCGTCGCCGATTCCGTGCCGAAGGACGACACCAGCGCGAGCTTGTCGCGCCCGACCGTCTTCAGCGCCGCCGCAACGATCTCCGCTGGCGAGGCATCGCGCAAGGCGCGATCGAGCTCGTCCGCCGAGGGCAACGAAGAGACTGCTGAAACCTGAGGCGCGACCGCATTCACGTGCCGACACCTTCAGAATGACGCAGCTGCATGCGCCGGTGCAGCGCCGTGATGCGGCCGTCGCCGGTCGGCTGGTAGAACACCGAATAGCGCTTGGCCGTCTGCATGAAGGCCTCGGCATCAGCCTGCTTCTTCACCTCGAAGGCATCGAACCCGGCGCGCAGCATGAACACGAACTGGTCGCGCAGCACCTGGCCGGTGGCGCGCAACTCGCCGCGGTAATTGTAGCGCTCGCGGAGCAGCCTCGCCTGGCTGTAGGCGCGCCCGTCCCGGAACGTCGGAAACACCAGCGCGACGGCGGCGACCTTGCCGAGATACGGCACCAGCTCAGCGATGTCACGATTGTTCGGCCAGATCACGCCAACCTTGCCCGAACGCTCGAGCAGCGCGTCGGCCTCAGCGAGAAACCG
The DNA here is from genome assembly GCF_001424605.1 of Bradyrhizobium sp. Leaf396. Taxonomy (NCBI): domain Bacteria; kingdom Pseudomonadati; phylum Pseudomonadota; class Alphaproteobacteria; order Hyphomicrobiales; family Nitrobacteraceae; genus Bradyrhizobium; species Bradyrhizobium sp. Leaf396. Next base: position 9,405 of record NZ_LMQJ01000009.1, on the reverse strand, counting down.
CTCGGCCGGCACCAGGATGTCGCCGCCCTCGGGCAGCGGGGTGTCGACGGCGAGCTTGACGAAGCCGTCGCCCGTGATCTTTCCGCCGCTAACGAGTGGCATAGACACGCTCCTTGAAGGGTTCGACGCCGAGGCGCTTGACCGTATCCATGAACAGCTCCTCCGGCCGCTCACGCAGCGCCAGATAGGCTTCCACGACGTCTTCGACGACATCGGCGACTTCGTCGAACTTGACGCCGGGGCCGATCAGGGTCCCGAGCGTGGCGTTCTCGTCGGCGCGGCCGCCGATCGTGATCTGGTAGACTTCCTCGCCGTTCTTCTCGACGCCGAGAATGCCGATGTGGCCGACATGGTGATGGCCGCAGGCATTGATGCAGCCGGAGATGTTGATGTGGAGCCGGCCGATGAGGTTGGCGAGCTCGTGATTGGCGAAGCGCCGCGTCAGCTCCTGCGCGATCGGGATCGAGCGGGCATTCGCCAGCGAGCAATAATCGAGCCCCGGGCAGGCGATGATGTCGGTGATCAGATTGACGTTCGGCGTCGCGAGCCCGAGCTTGTCGAGCGCCTTCCACAGCGCCGGCAGATCGCGCTTGGCCACATGCGGCAGCGCCAGGTTCTGCTCGTGGCCGACGCGAATCTCGCCGAAGGAATATTGGTCGGCGAGATCGGCGAGCGCGTCCATCTGCTTGGCGGTGGCATCGCCCGGAGGGCCGCCGGTCGGCTTCAGCGAGATCGTGACGATGGAATAGCCCTGCACCTTGTGCGGTGCGACCGAGTTCTTGCGCCACGCCTCGAAATCCGGATCGGCCGCGGCCTGGCGCAGCTCGTCGGGCATGTGCGGCAGCTTCTCGTAGGCGGGATAGGTGAAGCGCGAGCGGATGTCCTCGATCACCTCGTCGTCGATCTGGAGCGAGGAGTTGCGGATCTGCTGCCACTCCTCCTCGACCTCGCGCGAGAACTTCTCGATGCCGAGCTCGTGCACAAGGATCTTGATGCGCGCCTTGTAGATGTTGTCGCGGCGGCCGTACTGATTGTAGACGCGCAAGATCGCCTCGATGTAGCTGAGGATGTCGCGTCCGTGCACGAAGTGCTTGATGGTCTTGGCGATGAAGGGCGTGCGGCCGAGACCGCCGCCGACCAGTACCTCGAAGCCGGTCTCCCCCTTCTCGTTCCTGATCAGGCGCAGGCCGATGTCGTGGATCTTGATCGCGGCGCGGTCGTGATCCGAGGCGGTGATCGCAATCTTGAACTTGCGCGGCAGGAACGAGAATTCCGGATGCAGCGTGGTGTGCTGGCGGATCAGCTCCGACCAGATGCGGGGATCCTCGATCTCGCCGGGCGCGACGCCGGCCCACTGGTCCGAGGTGACGTTGCGCATGTTGTTGCCGGAGGTCTGCATCGCATGGATGCCGACCTTGGCAAGGTCTTCGAGCGCGTCCGGCAGCTCGGCGAGCTTGATCCAGTTGAACTGGATGTTTTGCCGCGTGGTGAAATGGCCGTAGCCGCGGTCGTATTTGCGCGCGACGTGGGCGAGCGCCCGCAGCTGGTTGGTCGCCAGCGTGCCGTAGGGGATCGCGACGCGGAACATGTAGGCGTGCAGCTGCAGATACACGCCGTTCTGAAGCCGCAGGATCTTGAACTCGTCCTCGGTGAGTTCGCCGGAGAGGCGCCGCTTCACCTGGTCGCGGAACTCCGAGACGCGCTCGTTGACGAGCGTGCGGTCGATTTCGTCGTAAGCATACATGAGTGCGTGCCTTAAACCTGGGCCGGCTGTCCGATGGTGACGCCGGTGCGGCGAATCTGTTCGCGCAGATTGCCGGGAACGATCCTGCCGTCGGCACCGATCTGAACCGGCGCGATATAGGGACCGATGGCACCGACGTCATCGGCCACGGCCTCCGCAAGCAACGCCTTGGCCTCCTCGGAGTTGCGCACGATCGCGGCTTCCGAGAGCTCCGCGGACCAGGCCCTAGCGGCGGTGCGGTACACGACGATGCCGTCCCAGGTGCGGTTGGCGGTCACGACGGAGGGGCCGGCGATGCGGATCTTCTTTTGTTCGAGCGGAGAGGTCATTCGGCTGCATCCAGGAGGTCGGAGATGATTTGTCTTGGAGATTGGCGGCGAAGCGAGCCGGCGTGCCGGACCACGTCGCCGATGATGAGGATGGCGGGACCGCCCTGGGTCCGCCGCACCAGTTCGGGCAGATCCCGCAGCGTGCCGATCGCGCCTTGCGCATCGGGCCGCGTGACGCGGGCGAACACGCCGACCGGCGTCTCCGGCGAGCGGCCGGCCGCGAACAGGCCCGCGCGCACGGCCGGCGCCGCGGTCATGCCCATGTAGACCACGACGGTCATCTTGGTGTCGGTCAACGTCGACCAGTCGACGGCTTCCGCATCGCGCGCCTTGTGTGCGGTGAGGAAAGTGATGCGCGTCGCTTCATGGCGGTACGTCAGCGGCACCTCGAAATCGGCGGCGCCGCCGAGGCCCGCCGTGATGCCGGGGATGATCGAATAAGCGACGCCGGCGGCACGCAGCGCTTCAACCTCTTCGCCGCCGCGGCCGAACACGAAGGGATCGCCGCCCTTCAGCCGCACCACGCGCTGACCGGATTGCGCCGCCTCGATCATGCGCTTGTTGATAGCGTCCTGGCCGATGCCGGGCTTGCCGACGCGGCGGCCGACCGCGACGCGCGTGGTGTCGCGGCGGATGCGATCGAGAATCTCGGGCGAGACCAGTTCGTCATGGAAAACGACGTCCGCATCCTGCAACGCGCGCAGCGCCTTGATGGTGAGCAGATCGGGATCGCCTGGCCCCGCACCGACCAGCGCGACCGAGCCTTCCGGCTTGTCGGCACGCGCGAATTCGGAAGGGTCGGCAATCGCCTTGAGCGATGCGTCCGCTTCGCTCCTGCGACCGGCGAGCACGGCGGCGCCGATCGGACCGTCGATCACGCGCTCCCAGAAGCGGCGACGCAGCGGAAATTCGGCGATACGTTCGTTGATGGACTTGCGGAAGCCGCCGATGAACTCCGCAAGCTCGCCGATGCGGGCCGGCAGCAGCGCCTCGATCTTCTCCCGCACGCGACGCGCCACCACCGGCGAGGTTCCGCCGGTGCCGACCGCGACCACGACATCCCCGCGATCGACGATCGCCGGGAAAATGAAGCTGGAATGTTCGAGATCGTCCATGACGTTGACGGGCAGGCCGGCAGCCTTGGCGCGGACCGACATCGCCACCCCGACATCACCCGCACCAGCGCAAACGATGGCGATGACACCTGAGAGATCGGCCGTGAGCGGATCGCCCGCCGCGATCTCGACGCGCGCCGCATCTTCCGGGTTGAGGCCAAGGTCATGGTTACCGTCGATCGCGTGCACGCGGATGCGTGCGCCGGCAGCAGCGAGCACGCGCAGCTTGGCGCGCAAAAGCTCGCCCGCACCGATGAGGACCACCGGACCGGCCTTGAGATCGAGAAATACCGGCAAGAACCGCATGCGCTACTCGCTTCCCCACAACCGGGGTTGACTGGAATTATTTTCTATATATGTCTCGTTTCTAGCGCGCAAAGAGAAAATTTTTTCTTCTCTTCCGCACTGCAACTATAGAATTTTCGCCTCCAAACGCAAAGTCGCAGAGATGCATCTTCTCAAGGACGATTCCGCCGCTGATCGAGTGAGCAAGCCGGCGCCGGCCGACCCCGCGCGCGCGCAAGAATTCTCCGCCGATGTCGCTCCGAGCATGGACCATCTCGACCAGCTCGAGGCGCAGAGCATCTACATCTTCCGCGAGGCTTTTGCCCGGCTGAAGAAGATCGCCTTGTTGTGGTCGCTCGGGAAAGATTCCAACGTGATGATCTGGCTGGCGCGGAAAGCCTTCTTCGGCAAGATGCCGTTCCCGGCTCTTCACGTCGATACCGGCAAGAAGTTTCCGGAGATGTATCGCTTCCGCGATCATTACGGCAAAGAATGGGATCTCGATTTGCGCGTCGAGCCCTGCCCGCCGATCGATGCCGTCGACCCGACGCTGCCGCCGGCCGCGCGTTCCGCCGCGCGCAAGACCGAGGGCCTCAAGATGGCGCTCGCCAAATACGGCTTCGACGGCCTGATCGCCGGCATCCGCCGCGACGAGGAGGCGACGCGCGCCAAGGAGCGCGTGTTCTCGCCGCGCGGCCTCGAAGGCAATTGGGATGTGCGCGACCAGCCGCCGGAGTTCTGGGATCATTTCAACGCCTCGCCGCCGCAGGGCGCGCATCTGCGCATCCATCCGATCCTGCATTGGACCGAGGCCGACATCTGGGCCTACACCAAGCGCGAGAACATCCCGATCATTCCGTTGTACCTCGCCAGGAACGGCAAGCGCTATCGCTCGCTGGGTGACCAGGACATTACCAATCCGGTCGCCTCAAACGCTTCGAACATCGACGAGATCCTGATCGAGCTCGAACAGACCAAGGTACCGGAGCGCTCGGGGCGCGCGCTCGATCACGAGACCGAGGACGCTTTCGAGCGCCTGCGCGTCGCCGGCTATCTCTGACCTCAAGGACGCGAGCGTTCCATGAACATGATCGTCACCACGGCTCCGCCGAGCACTCCGAACGGCACCACCCGTCCCCAGGTGCGCATCGTCATCGTCGGCCATGTCGATCACGGCAAGTCGACGCTGGTCGGCCGGCTCCTGCACGAGACCGGCAGCCTGCCCGAGGGCAAGCTGGACATGTTGAAAGCCGTCAGCGCGCGGCGCGGCATGCCGTTCGAATGGTCGTTCCTGCTCGATGCGCTGCAGACCGAGCGCGACCAGGGCATCACCATCGACACCACGCAGATCCGTTTCCGCACCAATTCGCGCGACATCGTGCTGATCGACGCGCCCGGCCATGCCGAGTTCCTGCGCAACATGATCACCGGCGCCTCCCAGGCCGACGGCGCGGTGCTGATCATCGATGCGCTCGAGGGTGTGCGCGACCAGACCAGGCGGCATGGCTATCTCCTGCATCTGCTCGGCGTGAAGCAGGTTGCGGTCGTCGTCAACAAAATGGATCGCGTCGATTTCTCCGTCAACCGCTTCAACGCGATCAGCGACGAGATCTCCGCGCATCTCAATGGCCTCGGCGTGACACCGACGGCGGTGATCCCGATTTCGGCGCGCGACGGCGACGGCGTCGCGGAGCGCACCGATCGGATCGGCTGGTACAAGGGACCAAGCGTGGTCGAAGCGCTTGACCGGCTCGAGCCCGCACGGGCGCTGGAGGCACTGCCGCTACGGCTGCCGGTGCAGGCAATTTACAAATTCGACGACCGCCGCATCGTCGCGGGCCGCATCGAGTCCGGCAACCTGATCGCCGGCGACGAGATCGTGATCATGCCCGCCGGCAAGATCGCCAGGATCAAGTCGGTCGAGAGCTGGCCGGTAACGTCGGTCGCCAGCCGTCAGGGCGCGGGCCGCTCGGTCGGCATCACGCTCGATCGCGAATTGTTCATCGAGCGCGGCGACATCGTCGCGCATGCAGGCAGCGCACCGCGCGAAACGCGGCGGCTGCGCGCGCGGATCTTCTGGCTGCACGACAAGCCGCTCGCCAGGGGCGACCAGCTGCTGGTGCGCTGCGGGCCGAAGGAAAGCCGCGCCACCGTGGTTGCCATCGAGAAGGCGATCGATCCCGGCGAGCTCTCGAGCTCCGAGAACAGGGTGATCGGCCGCAACCATGTCGGCGAGATCGACATCTCCCTGTCCAGTCCGATCGCGACCGACCCCTACACCGAGAACCCGCGCACCGGCCGCCTCGTGATCGAGGTGTCCGGACGCATCGCCGGCGGCGGCCTGGTGCTGTCGGTCGATGCCGGCCAACGCGCCGTGCCTGTTGACATCGTGCCGGTGGAATCGGCGCTGCGGCCCGACGAGCGCTCGGCGCGCTATCGCCACAACGGCGCCGTGGTCTGGCTCACCGGCCTGCCCGCCTCCGGCAAGTCGACGCTGGCAAAAGCGCTGGAGCGGCGGCTGTTCAGCCATGGCGGCTCGCCGATCCTGCTGGACGGCGACACGCTGCGCGCGGGCCTCAACAGCGATCTCGGCTTCTCCGCCGCTGATCGCAGCGAGAACATCCGCCGCCTCGCCGAGGTCGCGACGCACCTTGCCCGCAACGGCCATATCGCCATCGTCGCCGCGGTCTCGCCGGCCCGCGAGGATCGCGCAGCGGCACGCCGGATCGCCGACACCGCGTTCCGCGAGATCCACGTCGCGACGCCGGCCGAGGTGTGCGAGGAGCGCGACCCCAAGGGCCACTACAAGAAGGCCCGTGCAGGTGCATTGGCTTCGTTCACCGGGATCGGCAACGACTACGAGAAGCCTGACGCGGCCGAACTCGTGATCGACACGTCGAAGAGGACGGTCGCCGAGGCGACCGACGAGGTCGAGCACATGCTGAAGACGACCGGCGTGCTGTTCGACGAGGTCGTGGACCTCGCTGCGAATATTTGATTCTGTCCCAGCCCCCCGCGGTCCTCGCCCGATTGGCCGGGCGCCCCAATACGCCGGAGACAGCGATGGGATACGGAGAAGCCGCGGCGCACTGGCTTGCCCGCTTTCGCGGGAAATGACAGCGGCGCGAGCGGCTGCCCCTATTCCTTGACATTTTGACAACCGCGCGGGGGTCTTCTCACCGCCCCTTTTTTGGGGCTAATAGGCCCCCGAAAGCCGCTCCCTGGAGCGCATTTTGCTGCTGTCGGGTCAAAAGCAGCCAAAAGCAGCCATTTCCAACAAGAAAGCCCATCATGAAACGCGTCGACGCCCACGGATTGAAGATCGCTCCCGTCCTGTTTGATTTCATCGCCAAGGAAGCGGCCCCGAAAACGGGGATCGCGCCGGATGCGTTCTGGGCCGGGCTCGCCGGCATCATCAAGGAACTGGGGCCGAAGAACCGCGAACTGCTCGCATTCCGCGACACACTTCAGGCCAAGATCGACGACTGGCACCGGGCCAACAAGGGCAAGGCGTTCGACCTCGACGCCTATACCGCCTTCCTGAAGGAGATCGGCTATCTGGTCCCGGAGCCGGCGACCCAGAACGTCGAGACTGCCAATGTCGACGAGGAGATCGGCAAGATCTGCGGCCCGCAGCTGGTCGTGCCACTGACGAATGCGCGCTACGCGCTGAACGCGGCGAATGCGCGCTGGGGCTCGCTCTATGACGCCTTCTACGGCACCGATGCCATCCCGCATGATGCTTCCGAGAGCGGCAAGGGCTACAACAAGGCGCGCGGCGACAAGGTGATCGCCAAGGCCAAGGCGTTCCTCGATAACGCCGTGCCGCTCGCAACCGGCAGCCACACCGACGTCACCGCCTACAGCGTCGTCGCGGGCCAGCTTGCGGTAAAGCTGAAGAGCGGCAACGCCACCGCGCTGAAGAACGCCGCGCAGTTCGCCGGCTTCCAGGGCGATGCCGCCGCGCCGAGTGCAGTGCTGCTCGTCAACAACGGCCTGCATATCGAGGTCAAGATCGACCGCAGCAGCGCGATCGGCAAGGACGATCCGGCCGGCGTCGCCGACGTGATCATGGAGGCTGCAGTCTCGACCATCCTCGACATGGAAGATTCGGTCGCTGCCGTCGACGCCGAGGACAAGGTGCTGGTCTACCGCAACACGCTCGGCCTGATGAACGGCACGTTGTCGGCCGATTTCGAGAAGGGCGGCAAGACGCTGACGCGCTCGCTCAATGCCGACCGCAGCTACAAGACGCCTGACGGCAAGGGCGAGCTCAAGCTGCACGGCCGCAGCCTGCTCCTGATGCGCAATTGCGGTCACCACATGTTCACCGACGCGGTGCTGGACGAGAAGGGCGAGGAGGTCCCCGAGGGCCTGCTCGATGCCGCCGTGTCGGGCCTGCTTGCCATTCACGACCTCAAGGGTCTCTCCAAGGTCAAGAACAGCCGCACGGGCTCGGCGTATATCGTGAAGCCGAAGATGCACGGGCCGGACGAGGTATCGCTCACCTGCGAGATCTTCGACCGCGTCGAGAAGATGCTGGGCTTGCCCGAGAACACGCTCAAGGTCGGCATCATGGACGAGGAGCGGCGTACCACAGTCAACCTCAAGGCCTGCATCCAGCGCGCCTCCAAGCGGATCATGTTCATCAACACCGGCTTCCTCGATCGTACCGGCGACGAGATCCACACCTCGATGGAAGCGGGCCCCATGATCCGCAAGAACGAGATGAAGGCGCAGGCCTGGATCAAGGCCTATGAGGACTGGAACGTCGACATGGGCCTGGCCTGTGGCCTGCCCGGCCACGCCCAGATCGGCAAGGGCATGTGGGCCGCGCCCGACAAGATGGCGGATATGCTGGCGCAAAAGCTCGCCCATCCGCAGGCCGGCGCCACCACGGCCTGGGTGCCCTCGCCGACCGCCGCGACGCTGCACGCGCTGCACTACCACCAGGTCAACGTCATCGCGCGCCAGCAGGAACTCGCCAAGGGCGGGACGCGCGCAAAGCTCTCGGACATCCTCACCATTCCGGTGTCGAAGTCGAACTGGGCGCCAGATGACGTGAAGCAGGAGATTGACAACAATTGCCAGGGCATCCTCGGATACGTCGTCCGCTGGATCGACCAGGGCGTCGGCTGCTCCAAGGTGCCCGACATCCACGACGTCGGCCTGATGGAAGACCGCGCGACGTTGCGCATCTCCAGCCAGCATCTCGCCAACTGGCTGCACCAGGGCGTGATCACCGAGGCGCAGGTGATGGAATCGCTCAAGCGCATGGCCATCGTCGTCGACAAGCAGAATGCGGGCGACCCGATCTACAAGCCGATGGCGCCAAGCTTCGACGGCGTCGCCTTCAAGGCCGCCTGCGACCTCATCTTCAAGGGCCGCGAGCAGCCGAACGGTTACACCGAATACATCCTGACCGCGCGCCGCCGCGAGGCCAAGTCGCTGGGCTGAGCGAACTCAGTGAAACGTCAAAAGCCCCGGCGCATGCCGGGGCTTTTTCGTTGGACGAAACGCCGCAAGGTGCCGCGGAACCGGCTGCGAAGGGGTCGCGTTGTCGGGCCATCAACCAACAGGAGATGGTCATGGACTGGAATCGCATCGAAGGAAACTGGAAGCAGTTCAAGGGCTCGGCCAAGGAGAAGTGGGGCAAGCTCACCGACGACGACCTTCAACTGATCGAGGGTCGCCGCGAGCAGCTCGAGGGCCGGCTGCAGGAACGTTATGGCAAGGCCAAGGACCAGGTTCGGCAGGACGTCGACGACTGGCTCAAAGGGCTGCACTGAGAATTTACGCGAACGAAGCCCCGGCTCACCAGGCTGTGTGGAAACGATTGGAGGCTCCGGGTAACCGGGGCCTCTTTTGCTTCAGGTGCTTTCAGGCTGCGGCGGTTTTGATGTTGATGGCGCGGAGGATGTTGTAGGCGAGG
>NZ_LMQJ01000008.1:0-203432 GCF_001424605.1 Bradyrhizobium sp. Leaf396 | reverse complement strand
ACCCCGCCGCCTCGCGCTTGTACTCTTCAGTAAACGACCGACGTGCACGTTCCATTCAACACCTCCAGGCTCAACGAGCCTACTACAGGTGTCCACTCATTCGGAGGAAGTTCACATCTCACGCGATGAGCAACGATGGATGCATAGGGCCCCTGGGCTGCTCCAAGCTACGATGACACCAGCTCACTGCTGAAAGAAGCACCGCCATGTGCGAGACGGAGCAGACGCATGACCCTGCCCCGCAGATGCCGCCAGCCAAAGAGGCTCGAGCAGGCTTGCTCTTGTTGAGGCCCTTCTTCCGTCATGCGGATGAGCCACTGCCTTCCGTGCTGAATGCCTGAGAACTACCTCAGTAAGGTTGACTGGTTAGGTTAAGGGCTAAATCGAGTTGCTCGATCGCACGCCCCCGCTATGTCTCTTCCTATGAACAAGCAGAGATACAAGCCTCCGGAGCGTGATCTCCCGTCCACCAGGCTCGGCCGCATGCGTGACGAAGTGCTCAAGCTAAGGCGGGAGCTCGAAGCGGAGCAGGCACGAGCGGATGCCATTCAAGCTCGGCGTCTCGGTGGCACTACACTAACCAAGCAGGCCACCACAAAGGTCTCAACGCGATAAGCGAGACGAGATATTCCCGAGCTTTGACAGCCGGCAATGGCTGGCCTGAGCGCGATTTTTCGAAGTCGATCGCGGGAACTACAGCACCGGCTCTGGAATGACATGGGATCATCCAGCCTCGGCGGTTACACCCATGCTTTCAGCTCAGCTGCGTGCAGGACAAAAGCGTGCGAACCTGCATCAAGGCCCACGCTCAGAGGGATGGGGCCATCACCAGCGAGAGTCCTTCCTTCACAACCAGAAGCGCCGCGCCTGAGCGGACGCCCAGCAGACTTTTACCCGTTGTCGGCCCATGACCGGCCCGCATTCGCAGCAGAGGTCGGCTTCTTCGTTCCCTTCCCGGTGGGACCGAGCGAGTAGACATTGTACTCGCCCTGCTCCGAAACCGTGTACTGGTACGGCCGCCCCCACGGATCCAGAAGTGTCTTGGCGTTCTTCAAATAGGGACCGTTCCAGCGAGGCGCTTCCGGCGTCGCTTCGACCAAGGCTCTGAGGCCGGCGCTGGGACTGGGATAGGACCCATTCTCGACGTAGTACATCTCGAGAGCCGTGTTGATGTTCTCGATTTGCAGCTGCGCGGATTGTGTCTTCGCCTTTCCAAAATAGCCCATCACCTGCGGAGTCGCCATGGCGGTTAGCGCTGCGAGGATGCCCATGACGACGAGCAACTCGAGCAACGTATAGCCCGCTACCGCCGACCGGCGCTTGTCGTAACGCGGTTTCTTGAAGCACCGAGACGCTGAAGATTTACTCGTGTCGACGGTCATGACGACGCCCCCAAACAAGTACCCTTGCATTTCGGGGTATCCTCATCGCGCCACGTGTTCACCAGGTTAATTCGATGAATAACTTCGAGCCAGCCTGAATACGGCCGTAGTAGACCGGTGAGAATGCCAGATCTCGTGATAGGCTTGCGTTAAGCATTCCAGCAAGTTGACGGCGCTCGCTGCCTGGAGGCTTGGCTCCTCGCGCTTCACACTGCACAACGCATCGATCAACGTGAGGATCAGTCCCGCTGACGTCCGCCCAATCAGTTGCAGCGGTTTAGACTTCGCACTCGCGGGCCGTCGAACCAGACCAGTCGGCAACGCGCCACGTCAGGCCGGCCAAGAGCATCACGCGCCCACTTTCCATAGACGGCGTACTCGCCGTAACCGAAGGGGTAATCATATCCATCGTCGAGTCTGTTGTACGCGTAAGGCGCGACGGGATAGTAGAGATCTGGCGTCACCACGGTCACAATGGGAGGCGCGAGTCGAGCATGAAATCCGTATGCACTGCGCCAATGGTGCTTCCGATAGGGACCCGCCCCTTCGCGAGCCTCGGCCATGGAAGGTAAGAGCGCCGCTAATACGGCGGCAGCGGTGACCGTAATCCCCTTGGCTTTCATCTATGTACTCGCTTCCTCACGTCTCCCTGCTGGCACGACAGGGGTCATTCTATACCGCCCGTAGGCCGGACGAACACTGCTCGCCCGAGACGTGGTTAAGCCTTCAACCCTGGTCTTGGAGAGAGGCGAACCAAGTTGATGGCGTTACCGAAATAATTGGACGCCTGACACTTGTAACTGCATAAGGCGACGATGAAGAGATCGACCGTCACAACCGTGCTTGCGATTGCCGCCTGGGGTGTCATTTCCCTCATCGGTTATGCCACGCTGACGAAGGTTCAATTCATCTACACAGTTTATGGAAAGATCAAACCGTTCCTTTTTGGGGTCGACATGGCGACATGGGCGCATCTGGAACACGCGATCGCCTTCCTGACGTTGGGCTGCCTCTTCGCCGCGACATATCCTCGTCGCACAGCTTTAGTCTGCCTGATCGTGGTCGGCAGTGCGCTAACGTTCGAGGTGCTTCAGACGCTGACACCCGACCGGCACGGCACCCTGTTCGACGCATTCGAGAAAGTCGTTGCGGGCTGCGCAGGGATTGCCGCGGTCAAGGTCGTCCAGTTTATTCGAGCCAGGAAACGCGCTTGAGACCCGCAAGTGCCGCGACTATTGCGAACCTATCCCGACAGCAAGCCCATCGGATCGAACACCCAAGCGAGCCAAAGCCCGACGGCGAGATGGGGACCGAACGGGATGGCATGCCGACCATCGACTTCGTAGCGCTGCGACGCCAGCAGGAATGCGCTGGCGAGCGCCGAGACAACGGCGACCAGAAGCACGACCGGCAGCGAGCGAAGGCCGATCCACAACGTCGCAGCGGCAAGAAACTTTACGTCACCGAACCCAAGCCCATCGTAGCCGCGGACCCACCGAAACATCGAGCGAAAGCTCGCGATCGCAATCGCCACGATAGCGGCGTCCGCGAGGCGAGACATGATTGCGTCCGGGTCCTGGAGCGATACCGCGGCCACCCCTCCCATCGCCAATGCGCCGACCAGGCTATCAGGGATAATGCCGAACCTGGCGTCGATCGCACAGATCGCCGACAGGAGGGCGAAAAGACTAAGGCTGAGTAGCAGGTGCAAGATCCACATGGAGCTTGGCTGCGCGTTCACCAGGATCCAGCACAACCCAACGACCAGAAGCCAGGCCAGTAGAAACTGATCGCGATAAGGAGCGCGGCCGCAAAGGGCGCACGCAAGGTAGCGGCTGATCCGCACCAGCATTTTGCGGAGCCGTTTGCTCATTTCGCCAAGACGGAAAGATGCAGGGTCTGTCTTTCGCCATCCGCCTCGAGCACGATCTCGTTAGGTTTGATCTCGGAGAGACGCCAGCCAGACCACTGCTCATTCAATGCGACCCAGGCTCCTACCGGGTTGTCCGACGAGGTCATAAACGCTTTGGCTCGCTCCCCGTTCATGAAGACCCCTCGAAGCGCGACGCTGGAGTCGAGCATCATTCTGTTCGGTGGCGGGGACGCGCCGAATATTGCGGGCGCTGCCGCGATTGCCGGCGCCTGACGGCTCCTCGAAAAGAGCGGATGCTGCAGGATGTTATCGTGCGTCCCGGCGCCCTGGTTCTCCCGCTCCAGGGAAGTCCGGGCACCGGCGCCGCCAGCGGCGGATTGGCTGGCGATCGCGAACTCCAGAGACGCGATCGCCACGATAGGCGCGGCCAACGCGAGCAACAACAACCCGGCAAGGCCTAGCAAAAATCCCCGTTTGATCGGCGCGATAGACCTCAATTCCCGTTGGCCGGGGACATAAGCACGCAAGAGGTCACGGAAGGGCCCGGGCGCAAGCGCGCTCCGCGACGTCACGATGGCTTGCATCAGTTGCCGCCGACCGAGTTGGGCCGCCTTTTTGATCATCGGCTCGTCGCCTTCCCCTCGCCGCCGGGCCGAATCTCGCTCAACAGCGGGCCGCCCGGGGAGGGCTTTGGCGTGCGTAACGCACCCTCGACCGTCAAGCTCACCCGCATACGACTATCGTCACCGTCGGCAAGTGTTCGCAGCGACAAGTCGGTGATGAACAGAAAAGGCGTCTGGGTTTCGATTGCGGCAACCAGTTCCCGCACCGCCGCGGCCGTCCCCTCCACCTCCAGCCCGACCGGAACGGCGCGCCATTGCGCGGCTTGACGTCCCGGCAGCCCGCGCACGGCCTGCACCGCCAATCCCTTGGCGCCCGCCAACGCTTGGAGGTTGGCTTGGAGGTCGGCACTGGCGATCCGTTCCTCGGCACCCGCAAGGTACGGATCGGCTTCCGGTGTCGAAGCCTTGGCGAGCCTGAACGTGTCATGCGCGACACGCCGGACCTGAGCGAGTTGCGCTGCGCTATCCAGTATCTCGTCATTGCGCAGACCGAAATGCGAGACAATTGGCTCGAAGATTGCAAAACAGACAGCCAGCACGATCGCTCCGTTGAGCCCGTAGAAAATCAGCCGCCGCCGGAGCAACTCGCCAGTCATGAACCGGACCTTTCCGCTGATTTGGCAACGCGTCCGGCGCCGAAATTCCGCAACTTCAAGCTGATGCGAAATCGGTCCCTTTGCTCGGTCGCGTCGGGGATAATCGCGCCCAGCAAAGTAGCCCCGGTGAAAAGGCGTGAGTCCTCCAGAACCCGCACGAGCCGGGCCGCATCGGAAGACAACCCCGACAGAGCCACAGCCCCGCCCGAAATCCGGAGTTCAGTCAGGAAAGTGTGGTCCGGAATGACGCGAGACAGTTCATCCCACGTTGCGAGGCTGCCCGGCAGGGCTTTGAGAGCCAGTAGAGGAACGGGTGATCCGGCTGCGTGCTGCCCTTGCTGGACGCCGCGCCGAGCTTCTTGGAGTTCGTCCTCGAGCGCCGCCGCTCGGCTTGACTGCCACCACTCGAATCCCAGCAAGCCGGCCGTCGTGGCGACCAGCAGAGCGGCTGCGAGGACGCGCATCGTTTGGATCACCCACGGCGGGTCGTCGTGCCGAATCTCGCGAAGCGGAACGACCGCGACGGGGACATCCGTTGCCGACTTGATCCCGATGGAGTCGACCTCGCCCACTTGCAAGCCCAATAGAACGATCTTGGCCTCAGCCCGATCCTTCGGAATAATCCAGTGGCGGAAAGTCGCCAGCCCACTACTCGGCTGGCCGTCCGGCGTGACGCCATGCCATATCTCGGCCGGCTGGAATGGTGTGCGGTGAACGATCTCCTGCTCGAGTATTCGTTTCAACGCGCCGATTTCGGATCGCGGAAGCCTGAACTCGCGTTGAAAGAAAAGAGCGGGCTCCAGCGCAACGCAAATCTGTACGGCATCACGATCGCAGCGAAGTTCCGCGAGCCATTCGTCGATCTGCGCTCCGTCGGGGGAGCCGTCGTGAAATCGCCGTTCCTGCACGCCCGACGGCGTCACCAAACGACAGACGACGGTACCTTCGTCGCTCCAGACGAAGAGCTGCGTTTCGACTCGAGCCTGCAGGACGTGACGCCAGGCCTGAGGTGCGCAGTCGCGCAGCTCGTTCAGCCACCAGCGCACGAATTGTCGCCCCCTGTCCGCAAGCCCATGCGAGCCCTGCAATCGCGCCACCGAGACTTCAGTCATCGGCCCTGTTTCCCTGCAAATACGAACATCGATCCGATCAGTATATTTACCAATTGTTTACGAGGCGTAACGCTCGGCCACGGGTTAGGAGCCTCCCGAAGGCCCTTCGTTTCGAAGCGCCACGACCATGGCAGGGCCATTGCGCGCCGCATCCTTGAAGTTGAGGCTTATCTCGACCAGGGCAGGCAGCCCACCGAGCTTGATCCAGTCATTGCGCCAAGCCGCTTCACTTTTCGTAGCGGCGTTTCCAAAGTAGCGGAAGCGGATATCGCTCAAGCCCCTCACGATGGTCGTCGAGGACACCGGCAATTTGTGATCACCATTCTCTCTCGGCGATCCGAAGACCTCGACAATCAATTCATCGTTTCGGCGCCGAATACGGACGTCCTGCAGGCCCCCGCGCAACGCGCGGCCCTCGCTCAGGATGACCAGCCGCAACTCCTCGCGCTGGCCGTCGAACGAAATGTTGCCAGCCTGCGGCAGATTGATCGCAGAGGCGATCAGGCCTCGGAGGTTCTCTCCAGCAGCAGTCGTCGCCATTTCGAGCCCATTGCGGCTGTCCGCCTCGAATGCTCGGACAGCTGCAGATAATCCACCGACGGTAAAGCTTGTCAGGATCATCAAGATTGCCAGTGAGACCAGCAGCTCGATCAAAGTAAGCCCGCGCTCTGAAGCACGACGAGCCAGACTGCGAAACTTTCGGATCCGTCCATGCCGGGTCATTGCGCCGTCCCCGGTGCCAGCTTGAGGACAGCCACCTTTGTCTCCAATCCGGCTTCGTCTTGCACGACGATCTCCACCCAGGACGGCACGAG
Organism: Bradyrhizobium sp. Leaf396; assembly: GCF_001424605.1. Lineage (NCBI taxonomy): Bacteria > Pseudomonadati > Pseudomonadota > Alphaproteobacteria > Hyphomicrobiales > Nitrobacteraceae > Bradyrhizobium > Bradyrhizobium sp. Leaf396. The sequence goes on along the minus strand of NZ_LMQJ01000008.1, from coordinate 197,031 downwards.
CATTGCGCCGAGCGGAGCCGCACGGTCCTGCACAGCGGCTTTCCCAAGCTGCACGGGCGTCACGTTCTCTCTCCAGCGGTAACGCCCGATCCGTCCCTCGCGGCGACCGATCTTCAGCGGGCCACTGCGGCCGATCGCTTCGAACCTGGATTCCGCAATCTGATCGATGACGTGCTTGCTACGCACTTTGGCGTCGGACCGCAATGCCGCCGTGACACCAACTGCCAGACTGCTGAGGCCGACGGCAAGGACAACGAAAGCGATAAGAACTTCCACCAGGGTGAAGCCGCGCTGAGCCGCGCGAAGGCGGCGTCGAATGGGCAATCTGCATGCCGAAACCCAGGCCGACATCACTCGATCCTCGCGGTGCCGGTAAACCAGTTGACGACGATGCGCTCCGAGCGTCCGTGATAGGTGAGGACAATCTCGCCACCGCTCGAACGACCGTCCGGATAGAAGCGAACGCCGCCGACGGCGCCATGACGTTCGCTAGTCGCGACAGTCAACGAGACCTCCATGCCAGTCGGTAATTGGCGCATGGCGCGGGCAACGCCAATGCGTCGATTCCGGGTATCGACGCTGACGATGATTTCGTCGTTGCCGGCACGAGCCCGGCTGCGAACCAGTTGAAGGTTTGCCGCGATCGCACGAGCTTCCGCGCTGACGCGCGCTGCTGCCGTCCTTGGCCTGGCCACCAGGACGGCGGCCGAGACCAGCGCCATGATCGAAAGCACAACGAGTGTTTCGATCAGAGAGAAGCCCGCTGACTTTTTTGCGTCCGACAGCCTCATTGATAGGCCAGATTGTTGATCGACAGGACGGCGCTCATCACCTGGAGGATCAAGGCGCCGACAAGGCCGCCGATGCCAACGGTGAGAAGCGGGGTGAGGAGGCCGACGAGTTGCTCAATCCTGCTCTGTACCTCGCCTTCCAGGCTGGAAGCGATACGGACGAGCATCTTCGCGAGCTGGCCTGTTTCCTCGCCGACCGCGATGAGCCTTATCATCGCCGGCGGCAGCAATTCCATGCCCTCGAGCACCTGGCTTAGCGCCCTGCCCTCGGGAACCCGGGTGATAACCTCGCTGTACCGAGCACTCAGGTATCGGTTGGTGACCAGCGATCGCGCAGTCTGCAGCGCGGTCATGAGCGGCACCCCGGCTTCGAGAAGGGTGCCGGCAGAGCGCGCAAACTGACCCGCCTCGCGTCGCTGAACGATCGGCCCCATGACCGGGAGACGGCATATGAGGCGATCCAGCTTTCTCATCGTCAACTCGTGGCCGGCTATTCTGCGATAGGCGAGCCAGCAAACGATCGTTCCAAACGAGAACCAGAAAAGATACCTGGGCCAATGATCGGGCAGATCGGCAAGCGCGGCCAGAACGCCAGGCAGAGGAAGGCCTGCATCGGAAAAAATCGGTGTGAGATTCGGGATGAGCACGAACACGATCACGACGATTGATACCGCCGACATCGCCAACAGAATGGCCGGATAGACGAGAGCTCCGCGTATCTTGTTTCTGATATCGACGCGGCGCGCCAGCATCTCTCCCAGCAAGGTGAGCGCCTGCGCCGTCTGACCTCCAGCCTCGCCCCCAGCGAGAATCGCGATGTAGTCGGGAGGAAAGGCATCGGGCCTCCGGCTCATGGCCTCGGACAGTTGCTGACCAGCCAAGATGTCCTTCAGGAGGCCGGTCGCAAGGGCAAGCCGCCTGGGCGACGCGCCCGCGCCGGCCAGCACCCGAAATGATGCATCGAGAGAAACGCCGGAGTTGACCAGCGCCGCAAGCTCTGTCGTAAACGCGGATAATTCCTTCAGTCCTAGGTGCTGTGAGCTTTGCCAGCGCAAGCCGGGCGCGTTCCGCCCGATCGGTCGCGATGCTGAAGCGCTATCCGAAGAGAGCACCGTCTCGATCGGCGTAAGGCCTGAGCCATAGAGCGCCTCGACCGCCGCATCAAGTTCTTCGGCGACGATCGTGCCTGAGGTCACGACGCCTTCCCTGGTATAAGCGCGATAGTGGAATATGGACACGCCGCACCCTCTAACTCGATCGCGACACCCTGAGCACCTCCTCGATCGTGGTCTCTCCCTTGGAGACCTTGATGAGGCCGGCCTCATAGAGCGTGCGAAAGCCCGCATCTCGGGCGAGCGAGATCATGGTCCGCTGGTCATCGCTACGTCTGCCAACCGCTTCCCGCATGTCATCATCGATGACAAGCAGCTCAGCAACGCTGGTTCGCCCAAGATAGCCGGTGCCATGACAAGAGTCGCAGCCAACCGCTTCCCGTGCGCCCGACCAGTCGATTACAAGGTCATCCGGAACCGGCCATCTCATGCGCGAGGGAGCTTCGGCGCGATAGGCCGCCCCGCGCGCGCAATGCGAACATAGCCGGCGCACGAGACGTTGTGCCATGATACCGGTGAGCGTCGAGGCGAGCAGGTAACGTTCGATGCCGATGTCGATTAGTCGCGTGATCGCGGCAACGGCACTATTGGTGTGAAGTGTCGAGAACACGAGATGTCCCGTGAGCGACGCCTGAACGGCGATCCGCGCCGTTTCCAGATCGCGAATCTCTCCGATCATGATGATGTCTGGATCCTGTCGCAGGATCGAGCGAAGCGCGGCAGGAAAGTCCAAGCCGATCTGTGGCTGGACCTGGATCTGGTTGACGCCGCCGAGTTGATACTCGATCGGATCCTCGACAGTGAAGAGCTTTAGCTCCGGCCGATTGAGCTCCTTCAGGGCGGTATAAAGAGTGGTCGTCTTTCCACTCCCGGTAGGGCCCGTGACCAGGATAATGCCGCTCGGCAACTCCATCAGACCGTGCAGCCCAGCCTGGATCGCTGGATCGAGACCGAGCTTGGAAAATTCGAGCTCGACACGGGTGCGATCGAGAATTCGCAGGACGAGACTTTCGCCGAAGGCTGTCGGTAACGTAGACACACGCACATCGATCTCGGTCCCGCGCACCGCAGTTTTGATACGGCCGTCTTGCGGCAGACGGCGCTCGGCTATGTCGAGCTTCGCCATAATCTTGATGCGCGTGGTTAGTGCGGCCCTGAACGTCGAGGGCACCACGCGCTCCTGCTGAAGAAATCCGTCGAGCCTGAAACGGACCATAACCGCGTCCCGTCCGGGCTCTATGTGAATATCGGACGCGCCGCGCTCGACTGCACTGGCGATGATCTGGTTCACCAGACGGATGATCGGAGCTTCATTTGCGATGTCCCGCAGCCGCTCGACATCGATTTCGTTCCCATCGCCTGACCCGACAGTGATCAGCCCCTGATCTCCGCCGACCAATTCGGCGCCATCGTCCTGGTAAAGCTTACGAAATGCCCGCTCGATGTCGGCTGGGGCGATGACCGCAAGATCGACCCTCCAGCCCAGCATATAGCTGATGGCCTTGTGAGCCTCCTCGTCGAAAGGGTCGACCGTGGCGAGCAGCAGGACCCCGTCGGACACCGATATCGGCAAAGTGCGACTGCCCTTGAGGAACGTCAGCTTCAACCGGTCCGCGAGGAGCGGCTGCAGCGGGAGGTCGGACGATCGCACGATCTTGAGCCCGCAATAGGCGGCATACGCGCCGCAAAGATCCGCCTCCGACAGCAGTCCGAGCTTCACCATCACGGCGTCCAGGCGCTCGAAGGTTGCTTCCGAGGCACGCTTGGCTCTGGTAACGGCAGCTGCGTCCACGAGGCCTTCGCGCAACAAAAGCGCCGAGAACGCGTCGACAAATCCGGCTTGCCTCGGCGACAGGACCTTCGCCCCGCCCGTCGTCGGCGGTTCCTCGCGCATCAACGTCTCTGCATCGGCCGACATAGGTCTTGCGGGGTCCTGACATCAAAGTATCAGGCGTCAGGCTAGAGCCATTCGGTTAATTAAGGCTTTTCATACTTTATTTGCCATTTTCATTTACCAGCTCGAAACGGATGCGGCGAAAGAGGCAACCCCGTGCAAGCACGATCCAGGTCGATTGCGCCTGCCCGACGCGGAACGCGACATGGCCGTGATGTTCCGCGTGGGCTTCCGCCGGGCTCACGCGGGCGCCATGGCTTCGCATTGATCACCGTGATCTGGAGCCTCGGGCTGTTGACGCTACTCTGCGCAACCGTGATCGTCGGCGCTCGCTATCGGGCAAGGACTGCGCTCACGGACGGCTCGGTGCTCGCGGCGGCAGCTGCCGCGGAAAGCGCGGTGAACCTCGCTCTTGCGAGCATTCTCTCGCCGACGCGGGAGGCGAGCTTTCCGAAGCAGTGCCGAATGCCGGGAGGTGAGCAGGCAGAGATCGTCGTCGAAGAAGAGATCGGCAAGATCGACATCAACGCCGCCAGCCTCTCGACGCTGGAGCGTTTCTTCTCGGCGCTCGCGCAAGACAAGGCCCTCGGGAGCAAGATCGCGTTGAATGCCGTCAACTTCCGAACGGCACTTCAGCGCACGGAGTCCGGCAATCAGACGGGCCCCGGCGGGACGGCTCCGCTGAATGCTTCGGACGGCGCCAAAGGCCTGGGCTTTTCCACCATCCTGGAACTGGATCAGATCGACGGCATGTCGCCGGCGTTACTCCGCGCCGCCATGCGCTTTACGACCACGCTCTCTGGCCGGAGCGAACCCATGCCGGAAGCAATGTCTCCTGCTTTGCGTCTGCTGATGGGCTTCGGCCCAAACCGGGAAGAGCGCAGGCGGCCACCACCATCCGGGCATTTCACCATCCGGACCGACATCCGCACGAACAATGGCTCGCGATATATCCGAGAAGCTCTCGTATCCTTCGGAGCCTCGTCTGGGCAACCTTACACCATCCGCGAATGGCGGCGCGGCGATATCGCACGAGAGACTGCCGCCTCCTTCTCTTCCCCTTCGCCGGTACAAGCTTGCTTCAAGATGTGATGGCAGCGAGATGGCGTAATCATCCCTTCGATCGAAGAACGGCCTGAGGCCTCGAATTTCTCGCCGACTCTTCCAGCCTCGCTCTCTCTTCCACGACGGCGGGACCAGGCTCGATCACCGTGCATCCCTTCATACGCTGAAGATCCGTCAGGGCATCCAGGCGTCGACGCTCCTCGGCCAACTGTTTGGGAGCATCGAGTGGAAAACGGTCGGAATCATAGCCTGCCAGGGATCCAGCTGCGAGCCAGTACTCAAGACGAGCAGCGCGCCTGACCGAGAAGCGGAAGGATCCAGCGATTGCGCTGCAAGACATCGATTCATCTACGGGCAGAAGCATATAAGGTTGAGGCGGCTCGATCACATAAGGCTGCTCAGTCACGCACCCCGCCAAGAGAAGAGGCAGCGCACAGATTTTCGCCAACCCGCCTATCGTGAATGGAGTTCGTGTCACGGCGTCACCAGACGCTGGGCGGTGTTGAGAGGCGCCCGTTGGCGCGCCGAAGTGTGCGGCATATAAACGTTCATCTTGCGTCGGTACTCCTCGGTGATCAGCCGACTTTCCGTGCCGTCGCGGACCACTTTCGGGGTAATCAGGATGACCAACTCGGTCTTTTGAACCGCGTCCTTCCTGTTTGCGAACACTGCGCCGATACCAGGGATATCTCCCAGGATCGGCAACTGATTGCTGCTCTTGTTCGCGCTGTCCTGGATCATGCCGCCGAGCGCCAGGACCTCCCCATCGCTCACAACAACCGTTGTCTTGACCCGACGTTGCTGAATTGTGGGAGAGTTGATGTTCGAAGTCGTCGTCTTCACGACGCTGCTGACTTCCTGCTCGATATCGAGCTGCACTCGTCCGCTTTCGTTGATGCGTGGCGTCACCGAGAGAATGACGCCCGTATCCTGCATCGAGATCGAATTTACAATCGCGGGCTGCGTGGTTATCGTGCTGGTCGCCGTTTGCGTCGTGATCGGAACCTGATCGCCGATTTGCAAACGCGCCGTCTTGTTGTCCAGCACCATAAGCGATGGTGTCGAAATGATATTGACGCGCGTGAGGGCATTCAGAGCACTGAGGGTTGCCGCTATGTTTGCAGTGTTGACGGCATAGTTGAACCCCGGGAACGAAGCGGCTACGCCTCCGGTGAGGGCATTGGAGAATGTCGCCGTAGGCGTGCCGTTCTTGGCAAACTGCCACTGGAGGCCGAACTGGAGATCGTCATTCAGCGACACCTCGGCGATCACCGCCTCGATCAGAACCTGGCTGGCGACCACATCAAGCCCCTGCACCACACGCAGCACGCGCTGGTAGTCGCGATCGTTTGCCATGATTAGCAACGAGTTCTTGGTGTCGTCAGCAACGATCTTCATCATGGGCTCTGCACCGGAATTTGGTACGACATTGCCGCTATCGGCCGTGTCCATTGCCGAAGCATCGGGATCATTATTCGTGGAACGTGAAGCACCGAACGGATCCGCGGCCTTCGCGACTCCCGCCTGCATGGCTGGATCCGAAAATCCGCCGCCAGTTGCTTGCGCCTTGGTCGATTCGCTGCCAAAGGAAACCTGCTTGGATTTCGGCGACACATTTCGGGTCGAACGCACGACCTTCATCTCTTGCGCAAACATCGACTGCAGGATGCCGGCGAGCTCGGCCGCAGTTCGGTTCTGAACCTGATAGATGTGCAGCTGCGGCTCTGTGCCGGCGGCACGAGCGTCGAGGCGCCTGATCCATGATTGCGCGCGCGGCAGATAGCTCGGGTTGGATGTCACAACGAGAATGGCACCGAGCCTCGTGTTGGCGATGAAGCGCACTCTGCCCTTCAGAGGCCCCTCCTTGTCTGAGGCAAATACCGCCTTCAGCTCATCGACCATCTTCTCGGGCTGTGCCGCTCGGACAGGCACGACAGCGAAAGACATGCCCTTCATGACGTCGACGTCAAAGATCGAAACCGAATCGAGCATACTGTCGATTTCGGCCTGAGAGCCCTTCAGCGCGATGATATTGCGTGCGTCGTCGGCTTGCACGATGGCCCCCTTGGGCACCATCGGCTCGAGCACGCGTGCGACTTCAGTGGCGGCCACATATTTGAGCTGCACGATGCGGACGCCATTCCCCGTCACCGCACTGTTCGTGGCGTCACGGACGGTGCTGACCGCTCCGGTCGCCGCCTGATCCGCCGGAGCGATCCGGTAAATGCCGCGGTTTTGGACCAGCACCGCACCGATCGGCGCAATCGCGGTCTGGAATAGCTCAAGGGCATCCGCCTTGGAGACCGGGGTGCTTGTCTGGACTGAAACCACCCCATCCACCCTGGGGTCGACCACGTAATTGACCCCAATCAGATCGCCCAACACGGTCTTGGCGGCCTGCTGGAGGGGAACATTGGCTAGATTGAGAACCACGTTGCCATTAGCAGCAGCAGAGCTCGGCTTCGTCACTGCCGAGCCGATCATCCGGCCGTCGCCTCCCTCAACGCTGGCAACCGCCCTGGATGAGGGCGACGGGAGCGCGATAGCCCCGGTAGGCATGAAATCCTGCGCGTTGGCTTCGAGAGATACCGGCTGGACGGATAGTCTAGGCTGAGCGTTCAGGGTCGGACCGATTGTCCCCGGGGCGCCACAGCCGGCAACAAGGCTTGCGAGCAGGCAAACCACAGAACCCGTAACTGGGCCATGAGATATCGGCAAAAGGGGCTCCGGACAGCAAAAAACGCGCGCGGGAAATGAGCGTAAAGAATGGGTAAATCATCATGGTTAACCCATCGTAAAGGCAGTTCCGGGGGATCTCTCGGCAAAGCGCAAGAGTCGGCAGACGGCGAACCACCGGCCAAGGACCAGTCCACAGCAGACAGTCGGGAGCATCCGTCGATTTTGAGCCCAGCCGGAAGCTACCTGGGTCGGCAGCCCTGACGGCAAACTTGCGCCTGGCTGTCGCAGGACGCGGCGCAAGGAGCGCCGAGGGTCGTGGGGCAAACCCGCTTGCACGCCGCATTCTGATTGTCGCAATTTGCAATGCAAGCTTGGGTGCTGGCATCGGCAACCCGAAGCTTTGCGCGACTGAAATCTTCCGTCGATGCCTGCGCGAATTGAGACAATGAGAGTCCGATGATTAGGGCCACAACAACTCTCACAGCAGCCTCCTCGAATGCAGCATCAACAATGTCCGCCATGGCCGGCGATAGAGGAGCCGATCTAGCCCCTCGAAATCAGGAAGTCATCTATCGAACGCCCGGTTCGAAGCGCCGCGGTGAGCCACTTCGGCTGCTTCCCGCGGCCGGACCAGGTCTCGTAGGGAGCGTTTATATTGCGATATTTCGGGTGAACCTGAGGATAGGGCCGTCGCTTACGCTCGGCGGGAACGGTGGGCGCGTTGGCGGCCTCGTTCTCACGGCGAAGCTGCGCCAGTCGTCTCTCCAGCGCCCGCTTCTCGGCGTTCAACCGCACCGATAATAGCTGATTGAGCTCCTCATGTAGTTGCCAGAGCTCATCCAGCGACAAGATTTCCAAGTTTAGCTTTTTCATCCGCTCTTCACAGTGTTGCAGCTTGGGCTGCATCATGATTCGATTTATTCTATAATGTTCCAATTCCCTAAATTCTTCCAAGTACGTTTTTTTGTCGCACGCGCGCCTACTGGCACCGCGCACCGCCTCGGTCAAGTATTTAATAATAAAAAGCTTTTCCTCGAGAGGCCATCGCGCGCGATTGCAACCTATTGGCGGCAAATGGCCGCCAAATCGCGCGCTAATAGGCATTCCGTTTTCGAGCGACCTCGAAAATCGTCTTAATCAAAATCTGGACGTCAAGCCAGAGGCTCCAATTGTTGACGTACCAAAGATCCAATTTCACACGTTCGGCGATATGTTCCACCGTTGGTGTAGCGCCGCGCGAACCGTTGCACTGCGCCCATCCGGTGAGACCCGGCTTTACATGATGACGGAAGGCGTAGTCTTCAAGGATTTTTTCGAAATAGCTGTCATGAGCAAGGGCGTGGGGCCGTGGCCCGATCAACGACATCTCGCCGCGCAGAACATTGAGCAGTTGAGGCAATTCGTCAATGCTCGTGGCGCGAAGGAATCGCCCAATCGAAGTGACGCGCGGATCCTCCCGCGTCGCTTGAACCACGACTGGTCCGTCTTCCTGCACTCTCATGGTGCGGAATTTCAGCATCACGAATTCTTTGCCGTTGAAGCCTTTCCGGCGCTGGCGGAAAATAACGGGACCGCTGCTATCCAGCTTGATTGCCACAGCCGTGAGAACAAAGATCGGGAGCAGTGCAAATAAGGCCGGTCCAGCCACCAAGATGTCCATGGCACGCTTGACCACCCGCTCAATCGCGCTCAGCGGAGCGCGCTGAATTTCGATAGCAAGCACCCGTTGCCGCGCCGACGACACGAAATTGGACAGGGATCGGACATGCCGATCGGGCAGCAGCCGCGACGAAACGGGTAAGTTCTTGACCTTGTCGCGGGCGAACTCTATGCGTGCATCGTCGTTCCACGGCAGCACGAGGAGCACCTCCCGGCAGTTATTCCGCCGAACGAATGCCCCCAGCTGGTCGAACACGGCCTCGTCGGCAGCCCATCGGTGCTCGGAATCAATCTCACTGCTCAGCCGAAATTCCTTGACGTCCGTTGCCCCAAATAGCGCGAGGCGATCCCGCGGAGCGAGAGCGACGAGTTCGTTGCGATCCCCGACAAGGACCGCATCTCTGCGTCTAATTCCGCCTCGGTCGACAGCGGATGCCAAATGGGTCTTAGTGGCCTTGCGGACAGCAAGGAGACCGATTGGGGTCACGAGGTAAAAAGCGAAAAACGCGCCGCGCGAATAATCACCGCCGATCTTAAGAAGAAATGCAAAGAATGCCAGCAGGACCCCGGTGCTAAACCAACAGACAAGAATCCCGGTGATCTCGACCCCTGGCTTAGCGCTGTCCGGCAGGTCGTAATAACCCATCCCGCTCATGCGCAGGATGTGTATAAAGGCAGCCATTAGGCCTACCGCGCAACACGGCAACAAGTTCGGTACGGGACTGCCCGCGACCAGATGATAGACCAGTCCGCCACCTATGCTAGCCAAAATGATGACGAGAGCATCGGAAGTAGAGAGCACATAGGGAATGAGGTCGGACGACCAAAATGTTCCCCGTTCGCCTTGCGTCTGGCCGACTTGACGCGCTTTCTCGCGGATATCCGACCCAATCGACATCAAATTTCACCAAATTTCTGACGGCAATTTAATCGTGCGATCAATCACACATGGCCTCTGCAAACCAGAGTAACCTTTCGTTAGTCATTTTAAACCTATGCCGGTCCAATGTGCGGCGCAACAGGATTTGTAAGTCCCTGGTCGCGGCTCGTGGGACACGGTTAAATGGCTTCCAACGCCGCACCGCGGCCGTCCGCGATCAGGCTTCCAAACACTATGATTTCGGCAACGTCATTCTGACCCGGCAGACCTTGATCAGCCCCGTACTGGCTAGCGCGTGGCCGGCCGGCTCGGGACGCAGCTGCCAGACCGTCAGAGCAGGGACAATGCCCTTACTCTGTCAGATAACTCAGTGCTCCGGGTGAGAGGCTCGCCTGTCTGCCCTGGTTCTCAACAGCCAACGTGCAACCCATCAACCTCGATTGGCTTCAGTCAACCCTCGGCGGCTTTGACCGTCCGATCGGGATGGGTAATCCCAAGCTCGATTGCCATTGGCAATTGCCCCTTCCATTGCGAGCGGATTATAGTCCGCCGGAACCCGTTTGCGCTCGAGTCGGGAGATAATTCAGGTGGTCTATCGGGAAGCCCCGAAATCGTTCCTCGTCAGCTTTCTCTTCACTGCGAGGCGATTACTCGGGATCGCGACATTTGCTCTTGTGCTTGCCCTGCTTGCCCCGAAGCTTTTTCTCTTTTTCGATAACCCGAAGGGCGCCAGCTTCTCTTCTGCGCTGCTGGAGACGCGTGATGTTATTCTCCACAAGTCGGCACCGCTCCTTCATCGCTACATACCCACGAATATAGCCGGGGCTGATCGTTCTGATTGGATTCTGATTGCCCTCGCAGTACTCACCACTTTCCTGGTTGGATCGCTAGCCCAGAGCTGCCAGCAATCTCTCAACCGTCGCGTGCTCAGAGCCTCCGCGCAGGAGTGGCGCAAGAACGAGGGAGTCAAACCCGGCTCGGCCCTCGACAAGGAGCTGGAAAGTACACTGAGGGTGGCTGAGAGCGGCAACGCGGTGAATCGACAGGACCTCCTGCGTGTGTTCGCTGAAACCAAGAAAAAGCTCGATTCGTTCGGACGAGAAGTTGCATTTCTGGCGGTTGACGTCGTTGGATCGGCTCAGATGAAGAACGGCGAGGATCCAGCCTCAGTGCAGTATGACTTTGCCGAGTACCGAAAACTTGTAGAGCGCATCTTTCGGGCGCGCGGCGTCTTGAAGACGGCCTGGACACCCGACGGTGTCATGGCCTGCTTCGCTCATGTCGAAGATGCCTGCCAGGCTGGCAAAGATGTGATCAAGAGCCTCAAGACGTTCAACCGCGACGTTAAGATTTCAAAGGCCGACTTCTCGGTGCGCTGCGGCGTCAATGCTGGCCTCGTCTATTTTGACGATGCGACCCCCCTGGAGACCATTTCCGATCGGGTTATCGATGTTGCTGGCCATATGCAAAAGCACGCCGAGCCCAACACCGTCCTCATTGCGAGAAAAGTCATCGAACCGCTGCGCCAGCTCGAAGAATTCACGCATACGAGCCAGATTATAGACGGCTATGAGGCCAGTGTATGGCGCGATCCCGAAACCTCTTCGCGCTGAGCTCGGCGCTCTATGGCAAGCGCGCCATTCCCTCCGCCGCATCCTTAGGCGGGCTCGGCTTCGCTCGAGCGAAAACCGGTCTCTCGCGACCAACATTTACCCTGTATTGTCAATGCTTTGGATTTTGTACAGGATAGCGGGAACATCATTTGTCTGGCAGCAGGGCTCCGTCTAGGCTGCATTGCTGATTACCGACAAGTTAGTTTGGCCTTTGCGCGGCACGCCGACCGCACTGGCGCGTCGATTTAGGGCTTCGGACATGCATCACCCTCATCGCGACGAGTTCTCGCGTTCTATTCCTATTCGAGCTTTTCTCATCGTCATCGGGACCCGTCCGGAAGTCATCAAGCTCGCTCCGCTCGTCCGGCGCCTCCGTGGTACCGGCTGGGCGAGCGTCAAGATCGTGACGAGTGGTCAACAGAGCGATCTTCTTGATCAGACACTGGTCGAACTCGGCCTTGCAGCGGACATCGCCATCCGGCATCGCGGGGCGCCTCATGGCCCCGCGCAGACCGCAAGCCGTCTTCTCGGCAGGCTGGACCGCATTCTCGAAAATGAACGGCCGGATTGCGTCATCGCGCAGGGCGACACGACCACGGCATACGCGGCCTCGGTTGCCGCATTTTACCGGAAGATCCCATTCGTTCACATCGAAGCCGGCCTGCGAACGCCAGAACTCGATGCACCCTTCCCCGAAGAATTTCATCGTCGGGCCATCGCCGTTTCAACCGCTCTCCATTTTGCCCCGACGACAGCCGCGGCTCAAAACCTGATCCGCGAAAACGTGCCGAAGGACAAAGTCTTTGTGTCTGGCAATACGGTCATTGACTCGTTGCTGGAAATTGCCGCCACAAAGCTCCCCCCTCCGCCGGAATTTCAGGCGCGGCGCACTATTCTGTTGACTGCACACCGCAGGGAGAATTTCGGCGCGAGGTTGCGTGACGCTCTCACCGCGGTGAGAGCTTTTGTCGATCTCACGCCGGACGTTGGCGTCTACTTCCCCGTCCACCCCAATCCGAACGCTCGCGAGGCGGCCGAGGTCCTCACCGGGCATCCGAGAATTCATCTCGTGGAGCCCCTGAACTATCGCGCCATGGTCGCAGCGATTCAGAATGCCTGGTGCGTGGTGACGGACAGCGGGGGATTGCAGGAAGAGGCTCCGGCGCTGGCCAAACCGGTCCTTGTCCTCCGGGATGTAACCGAGCGCCCGGAGGCAGTCGCGTCCGGCGTTGTGAAGCTTGTGGGAACCTCCCGTGAGGCCGTCTTCAAGTCGCTTTACGAGCTTCACAAAACGCCGGCAGAATACGCGAGGATGGCGCGCCCTGTTTTTCCTTACGGCGACGGGCACGCCAGCCGCCGAATCGTGGATGTCCTCTACCGCCATTTTGTGACCGACCGAGACTCGAACCCAGCAATGATCGCTCCACTTCAGCATGCATCCTGACCAATGGCCAATCTGACCGCCTACCTTCCCGGCTATCTTTACTCGGTTGAGATTATGATGCTTGTTGCAGGCGTCATCATTGCCGTATCCAGCTTCGACGATCTCGTGGTCGATATCCTGTACTGGACCGGCAGATTGTTCGGCACGGCAAGAACCAGAGACCTGCCGGACGTCGAAATTCTGGAGCAGCTGCCGGAGCGGCCAATTGCGATCATGATTCCGTGCTGGAAGGAGCACGACGTGATCTTCTCGATGTTGTCTTCAAACTCTCGGCTCCTTCGCTATCGGCAGGCCCACTATTTCGTCGGCGTCTATCTCAACGATCCCCAGACCCAGGACGAAATACGAAAAGCGCAAGGCTTGTATCCGAACATACATATGGTCTTGGTGCCTCGTGACGGACCGACCAGTAAGGCTGACTGCCTGAACCAGATCGTCTCGGACATTTTCACGTTCGAAGCGGAGCAATCGATTCGCTTTGCGGGCGTCGTCATGCACGATTCCGAGGATCTTATTCATCCGCTCGAACTGAAGCTCTTCAACCAACTCGTCGAACTCTACGACTTCGTTCAGCTGCCGGTCTATTCATTCTCGCGTCCCATTCTGTCTCTGATCGGCGGAATCTACATGGATGAGTTCGCGGAGATGCACACAAAGGATCTCGAGGTCCGCCAACGCATCTCCGGCGTCATTCCTTGCGCTGGGGTCTCCGCCTGCTTCAGCCGTGAAGCGATGCTTCATCTCGTTGACCAGAACCATGGCGAAGCGTTCCGCGTTGCATCCTTCACCGAAGACTACGACATCGCCTTTCGCGTGTCCGAGCTTGGCTTCAAGTCCGCCTTCATTGCCTATCCCGCGAAGTACGCCATCGACATTGACATCGACACAGGCAATCCGGGTGTCCTCCACCGGACTCTTCCGATCGCGACACGCGAGTTCTTTCCTTCCGGACTGGAGGCCGCCTATCGGCAGCGTGCACGATGGCTGCTTGGAATTGTCTTTCAGGGAACTGAAGAGATCGGATGGAAGGGGAAGCTCGGTACGAAGTACTTTCTCGCCCGCGACCGAAAAGGCGTCATTACCAGTCCAGCCATCATGCTCGCTTATTTTTCAATGGCAAATCTCGTTTTGTTTGAGGTGTTCCGCTCCTATCTCGATCCCACCATGACACTGTCTTACACCCTGTTGTCTTCTGATTGGACAAGAACACTGTTCTGGTGGACTTTCGGATTTCTCGTCTGGCGCCTGCTAAATCGAATGATCTTTACAGGCATGATCTACAACATGCGCCACGCATTCATGTCGGCGCCGCGGCTCATTGTCGGAAACTTCGTGAATTTTTTCGCTACTTGGCGAGCCGTTCGTATCTATGTGGGCCACCGCATTTCCGGGAAGCCACTCGTGTGGGATAAGACGTCGCACTCTTATCCCGTTCAGATTGGCGAGTTGGAGCTTCCTAGTGAGAGTGCTCAAGTGTCCGGCGCGAGTGTATCCTAGCTATATCGGACAAGAGGACCGCCGGCCGGAAGTGCGCGCGGGTAGCTCCGCTCGCGAGGTCCGAGGACAAGCCGCCAAATAGAGCGCAAGGCAATCATGCCGACGCAGAGCCCGATCGCTGCGAGCTGCAGCTCAGGGTGAAGCACTACTGCGACGAGCACGGCCCAACCTAGCGCGATTGCGCACATGTCAGCGAACTGCGGGCAACGGGGACTAGTGGTCGGAGCGACCAGCCCCTGATCAACCGCCGAGGCAATCGCCGCAAGCCCATCGACGGCATCCCGTGCGGGGGGGGCGGCGAACTCGGTCGAAAATCTATAGCTCGAAGTAGACATTAACACCCCCGTCGTCAGCCTCTGGCGGGCTACATTGGGGCTTTTGACATCTGAGCTCTTTCGTGCGGCTCAAACCAAACAATCGAGTTTTAACGACCTCAAGGATTTCGCGCCGGGGTCAAACGCTTCCGCCGGAAGGGATAACCATTGCCTAACGCCGCATGTCCATTCCGACTCGTCCGGAGAATACTAAGATCAATAAATGCCGAACCCGCTGGCGCGTTCCGCGGGTATGTTCAATTTTTCACAACTTCGTTCACCAGCGTGAAGGAACTGCTCTCCAGGCACGTCACCTCTCCGAGGAAAGGGCCAATGACTTGGCCTGCGCTCTCAAGTTGCACCTATATGGACTGCAACCAACAGCCCTAGCCAGTGCACCTATCTATGCTGCCTCACCTAACTTGCGCTGACGCGAGAGTTCCATCGCTGCACCGTGCTTCGCTGTGTGGTACGAATGTCCCAACATAATGACAGCAGCGCTTTGCAGTGCGCGGCCACGACCGTGTCTCAAAGATGTCGGTAGTGCGGCGCACGAGCTGATTGTGGCAAGAAAGCAAACGCGTTGCTCAATCCGGCATCACATGCGAGGCGGTTTGCGTTGCACGAAGGCCACAAAGCTCCAAGTTTATTTCGATAAAACTCGATGAGAGTGACTTCGCGCGAGGATGATTGCTACGGTCGAGCGCAGTAAGCGACGCGTGAGGTCATAGTGGTCACCGAGACAAGAAAATCATCGATCCCGATCAGCATTCATTTCGCGGCGCTGATCTTGGTCCCTGTGATGACAACCGGCTGTGCGGGCTTCATTCCGATGGACGCCCCTAACTCTGCTGCCGTTCACGAGAATGCTGCGATCGTGACGGAACCATCCGCGCCACTTCCCTACATTTTGATGCCGATCAACCCAGCCATTCTCAATGCCTCAAACGCGATCACCAACGCGACCGGCATGTCCTTCGCTTCAATACCGGGAGGACACTATCGTGAAGCACCTGTCAGCGTTGGCGATATTCTGACTGTCACCGTGTTTGAGGCACAAGCGGGCGGCCTTTTCATTCCGGGCGAAGCCGGCGTCAGGGCTGGCAATTTTGTCGACATACCGCGGCAACAGGTCGATCAATCTGGCAGCATCAACATTCCCTATGCTGGCTCAATCAAGGTTGCAGGTCAGACCCCCCGCGCCGTGGGCAACATCATCCGCGAGCGGCTCAAGGAGCGCGC
Organism: Bradyrhizobium sp. Leaf396; assembly: GCF_001424605.1. Taxonomy (NCBI): domain Bacteria; kingdom Pseudomonadati; phylum Pseudomonadota; class Alphaproteobacteria; order Hyphomicrobiales; family Nitrobacteraceae; genus Bradyrhizobium; species Bradyrhizobium sp. Leaf396. Next base: position 180,841 of record NZ_LMQJ01000008.1, on the reverse strand, counting down.
GATCGATCCGCAAGTCGTGGTCGCCGTTGCCGAGCAACGCGGCAATCAAGTCAGCGTCTTGGGAGAGGTCAACTCACCTTCTCGCTTCCCAATCGATCCGGGAGGGCTACATCTGCTTGCAGCCATCGCAAGGGCTGGCGGCCCCAAGTTCCCGGACTATGAGGTCACTGTAACTCTAAAGCGCAGGAACCGGACATACACGCAATACGTCTCGAGCGTTGTCCAGCGGCCTTCGGAAGATGTATTGCTGTCTCCGGGCGACGTCGTCTTCCTGACAAGGGTACCGCGAGTGTTTATGGCGTTTGGTTCCACCCCGACTCCAGGTTCGATCGGTGGCACCAACAACCGTCGTTTCACGTTTGAGAATGCCGAGATGTCGCTCGCGGAGGCCTTGGCCAAGGCTGGCGGTCTAGACGGTAGTCGCGCCAATTCAAGATCGGTCTTTCTTTACCGGTTTGAGCCTAAGCGGCTGTTGGAGAGCGTTGGCCTCGATGTGGCTGGATTTCCGACCGTACAGGTCCCCGCAGTCTACAAGTTCGATATGAGCAAGCCGGACGGCTGGTTCCAAGCAGATTCATTTAGAATGCGGGACCATGACGTCATCTCTGTTGCCGAGTCCCCGTCGACTGAGTTCATCAAGCTCATGAATCCGTTGGATGCAGCGACGACCAACGCGGCCAATATAAACGCCATCGTGACCTCGAGGTAACGCGTGCACAAATTGAGTACCGCGGCGGCTCTCCGAGGACGTGCGCCGCGGCTCAAACGATACAGTGGATGGAAATGCTGGTTGTCTAGGCATGTTTAACAATGGATCGCCGTCCCGAAGACGCGTTATGGAGAAATTGAAGTATCGGCTTCAGCCAATGTTATCGCGTGCAACCTAGACTGATGGGGCTGTTTCTGGAGTCCCTGAGTCATGCTGTTGATTGTGGGTAGTGTAGTCACCGGGCTCGCCCTCGGTCTGCGATATCGAGTATTTGTTCTCTTGCCGGCCATTCTAGCTGGCGCGTTCGCAATCTGCGCCATCTCCCCGGAGCCACTTTGGCAGATGTGGACTTCAGTCCTCACCTTCGCCGTCGTAGTGCAGATAAGCTACGTCGGTGGCGCGCTCGCGAGGCTCGGCACCCAGGGCGGAGTTGTCGTACAGATTCCGAGTCAGCTTCGGCAATCGTGATGATCGGGCAAGCCTCTGGGCGCTCGACCGCCGGCTCGCCTAGGCTTACTGACTATTGATGTCACCGCCGCACGGCCGAGACCGATAGTCCGGGAAGCGGCTCTGCATCGCGGCCTTTATGAACCTGAAGTGAGCAATCGCCGCCCCCAACTCCCTTAGCCGCTTCTGGCCGTTGACGATTTCCGCGTCGAACAGATCCTGATGATGGCTATCCAGCGGTTCGCGATGCAAATACTCGTCGTCCCCATTCCCAAGCGTGACGGCGGCCCGTGCGAGAACGTCATCGACTCTGCGGCCTAGCCCTGCTCGCTCGCGTTCAGCGGCTTGAAGGGCATCCTCGATGGCAGCCATGATAGCTCCCACACGGTGTTGATCTGTTTCGACATCCCGGTCGGCCGAGCGGACACGAAATTCGGACACTCCAACACGCCGAAGGAAATTCTGGCCGCGGGCTCTCAGGAACAACTGGAACATGGTCGTCATTTCTTTAGAGGTCAGCGTCCGGAGAACATCGCTCTTCTGTGGTTAACGAAGATTTAACGGGCGCAAACAGGCCCGTTGGCTATCCAGTTCTGCCAGGCGCTCTCATGCTTATCGTAGAGCGCCGACCATCTCTGTCCAACCAGACCGAAGGAAGCAATGGCAGCTTCTTCCACGAAGCATGCGCTGAGGTCGGCATGAGCCCGATCCAGGCCTTCGAATTCTCGTGTCTCCTCGATCGTCAAGCCAATCAAAACTCGCTGGCCTGCCGCATCGACAAAATACCTTCGAGGAGCCGCGTTGCTTGGAGCAATCATGCTGAATCCTATGGGTCCGCCCCAGCTTAGCCAATGGGGCCGATTTCAGGGATAGCATCCGCAACTACCGGCCGCCGTCAATCTCCGCAACTCCAATGTCGCAGCAACGTTAAAGCGCCGGACCGAAGCAAGCTGAGCGTAAAGCTGCCGGAAATTCGCCGTGCGCGTTTATGCCCTACGAGCTTCGCTCAGTAACGTTGAGGAGTTAGCTTAATATCCGTTGTTTGTTGCGATGTTCTCGGAAACTTTTATCCATCTCAGCATCGGGCTTCCCCAGGCCCGACCCCACCCAAGCAAAGCCGTCGAGCGAACACGGGTCTGTTTGGCGGCTTTGTCTTGGTACGTCGTATAATAGGATCATTGCAGAGATGGCGCGCAAGCCCTGGTCATTCAAAGAGGACCGCCGGCTCATGGAACTGGCCAAGTCTTCAACCACACTGGAGAATGCTGCAAAGCAGCTTGGGCGGTCGCCGGACGCGATCAAGCGCATGGCGCTGCGACTCGGTCTTTCGCTCAAGTCGAGAGAAGCTGGCACAAAGAAGGGCTAGCCAACATATCGAGCATGCCCGGCTGATCTCTACGTCTGCCTTCCAAGCTCGTCGCTTCGTCCTACCACAGCCCTTGTCGCTCGGATTGCATCAGATCGGCGTATGCTGCTGGCCAAGGATTCATCGCCAAGCCTATGGCCGAAGCCCATCAACGAGACGCATCAGTACAACTGAACCCGACTCTGCGGACAACGTCCATCGACGCGTGTACGAGCGCGCCGGTGTCAGGTCTTTAAGGATATTTTCGCCTTTCGCGGCGGCGAGGCGGTTGACCGACTATGTTGGCGCCATGCGCCGCAACCACCTCCTCGCCGCAGCGGGCGTCTGCTCCGCACTCATCGCCTACGCAGTTCTTGCTCGCCTTGCAGGAAGACCAGTACTGGTGGGTCACGCCGAAGCTTATTGGGTCATTGTCATAGAGCGCATTAGCGTTTATGGCCTGCTAGGTGTCCTGTTTTCCTTCCTGCTTCCCGGACGAACGGCCGTAGCTTGCAGCCTCGTGATATCTGTTGCTATCGGGCTTGAGCTTGCACAGTTACTGATCCCTGATGGCGTTCATGCGTTCACGGACGTGCTGCAGAAGACGGCCGGCGGAATCATGGGTGTCCTGGTCGCTCAGACAATCCTGTCGTTCCTGCCCAGGCCGCCGGCCTGACCCAACGGCAGACCGGAACGGGGCATTGCATTTCGCAAGTAGAGGGGCTGCAAACCACAAGCTAGCAGCCTAGCGCCAGACGGCAATTCTCCGCGTCCGAAGCCCGGTCGACATTTGTTGATGTGTCTCGCGCAGTGCCGCGATTGCAACGTCAAGTTCGGAGTCCGATTCGCGAATTGTCTCCAAGAACCGGGCGATCAACACTGCGTTCAACTTGACTCGGGTATTCCCATCACGGCTCCGGCGACGATCGAGCAGCAGGTGCTGCGCTTCGATCCTGGCCTCGTCAGCACTAAAGCCGCAAAGTGCTCCGAGTTCCTGATATGTCATCCAGATCTGAGGCATATTTCCTATCCGCCCACTGTTGTGGCCTCAAGCTAACTTTCACCTCTAAAGACCCAGTTGCCGCAGTGCAGTTGCGCTCCGTTTTCGCGACAACAGCGTCAACACGAACCTAAGATGCCGCCGTTCATGATACCGGCGTCTTTGGAGCCACAAACGCATGCCGCCCGCGCGAACGGCCGTCGAGCCTCTTGGGCAGCTTGTCGGCCTTGAGCTTCACCACCGCGCTTCGGGCGTCGATAGCGGCCGGAGCGTCTTCCTGGCTGTAGATCAGCGTCGCCTCGAAATTCACGCCGGGCGCTTGGCGGGCCGTGCCCGAACAGGTCGCCATCGCGCCGGTATACACGCCGGAGAGCTCGACCTCGACCTCGTCGAGCCCGAACACCGTCGGCGGTCCCTCGGCATGCCGCCGCGTGGTCAGAACAGCCGTGAAGCGCCGGTCATCATCGAATTGATAGGAGCCGTCATAGGTGAAGAAGCTGTCACTGCCGGAGATGCGGCCCTCGGCCAGGTTCACGATACCGGTGCCCTGCGCTTGCGCGGTCCTGAACCACGCCGCGTATTTGCCCTCTTTCAGCATGGAAACATCCACCCATGGAATTCATGCGTATCTGCAACGAAGTGTGAGGCGCAACAATGACCGAGACGGCGAGCATTCCGCCACGGTTAACGCCCTGCAAAACCAATCGATCAAAATTTCTGCGGCGCACGAGACGGCGCGCAGGGACTTCAGAACAGTTCTATGCCGTCGTCAGCAGTTTCCGCGACTTCGACACGGCGCGTGGTGGCGACCGACGTCAGCCCGAGCGTTTGCAGAAACTGCCGGTGGACGTCCCGCTCGCGCTCCATCGTGTAGCGCGCAAACAGCTCGTCGAGCATCGCTTCGTCTTGCGCTTGCGGCTGCGGCTTCTGCGCGCCCGCGCTCGCGGTCTCGAGCCGCGCCGCGGCCGCCGGCAACGCCGCGGAGCCTTCGCCGAGCGTCGTCATCAGATTTTGCGCCGACGTGATGAGTCCCTCGAATTCCGCCCCTTCATTGACGAGCCGGCCCATCAGCTTGCCGAGCCGCTCGTTGCCGGCCTCGACCTCGCGCAGCGCCTGGAGGATCTGCGGTTCGAGCTTGGCGAGCTGCGTGGGATCGCCCTGCACGCGGAGGATCTTCAATTCCCCGGCCGATCGCTCGATGGCGTCGAGCACGGGCCTCAGGCGCCCCGCCCCCGCCGAGACCTGGTCGGCGGTGGCCTTGAGCTCGTTCGCAATAACCACGAAGGCGCTGCCGCGGCTGCCGAGATGACTTGCCTTCAGGCCCGCATTCATTCCGATCAGCGTGATGTCGACGGTCGCCTCGGCGAGCCCTGCGATCGCCTGACGAAACTTCATCAGCGTATCCTCGACGATCGCGAGCGCCTCGTCGACCGAGCGGCCGGCGCCCTCGCAGGTCGTGATCAGGTTCGAGGCGTGCGCCAGCGTCTGCTTGATGCGCGCCAGGAACGACGACGAACGGCCGTCCTCGCCGCCGATCAGCGTGCGGCCATGGCCGACCACGCTGCCCGCATCGTGCAGGATGGCGGTCAGCGCGCGAACGATCTGGCCGATGTCGCCGCTGAACTCGCGTTGAGCATCCCTGAGCTGGGCCGCCTGCAACTGACAAATCGCGCGCGCGCCGTCCTCGCCCGCCATCAGTCCGGGAACGAGGCTCGGAGCCCGTCCGGAGGCGAGGCCAAGACCGTGCGAGACATGCTCGAGACGCTGGCGTGTGCTGTCGCCGGCCTGCAGGGAGATGATCGCGCTGCCCACCGCCTCGGCGATCTTCCTGGTGCTGGAGCTGGCGAGATCGGCCAGATGGCCGCTGTTGCTGCGCTGATCGCGCAACCCGGAATAGGCGGAGCCGAGCTCGACGCTCTCCGCCGCCAGTTGATTCCGGTAGCGGCTCTCGAAGTCCCGCTGCCGGCCGCATGCGGTGGCGACCGCTTCAGACAGGCGCTGCTGATCCCGCGCGCAGCCCTCGATCGCGCCCTGCACGGCCTTGCCGAGATCGTAGGCCTCCTGCGTGAAGGCGAGAAAGCCCTCGCGGTCGCCGTCGAGCGCAGCGGCCTCGATTCGCGCGCTGCGGGCGATGATGGTGATCATCTGGATGTGCTTGAACAGCGGCTTGAGCAAAGCGGACGCCTCCGCCGTGCTCTTGCCGATCGTCTCCAGCAGGGCGGTCTCGGCCGGCAGCGCCTGGGCGAGCTCGCTGAGCCGCGCGGCGATCTCCTGCAATGCGGTCGCAGCTCCTTCGATCTCCGCACCCGAGAGCTCGGAGGAAAGCGCCGCGAGGCCCTGGTTCAGCTCCTTGAAGATGAGATGCCCGCGTCCAAGCTCGTGACCGACGCGCGCGAACACGTCCTCGATGCGCGAGGAGACGTTCTCGATCGCGGCGATCGCCTCGGTGAGCGTGCTGGCCGGAATCACGGACATCGCGGTCAACCTGCCACCGCGGGGTGCCCGGCCTGATACCAGAGCATGATTTCGCGCGGGATCTGGTGCAGCGAGACGACCTTCTCGACGCCGCCATGGGCGATGGCTTCCTTGGGCATGCCGAACACCACGGAGCTCTCTTCATCCTGCGCCCGGGTCGAGGCGCCGAGCTTGCGCATCTCCAGCATTCCCCGCGCCCCGTCATCGCCCATGCCGGTCATGATCACGCCGAGCGCGTTGGCGCCTGCATGCTGGGCCGCCGAGCGGAACAGCACGTCGACCGACGGCCGATGCCGCGATACCGGCGGGCCGTCCTTGATCGCGATCTGATAGCGCACGCCGATGCGCTGGAGCAGCATGTGCCGGGCACCGGGCGCGATATAGGCGCAGCCCGGCAGAACCGGCTCGCCGTCCTCGGCCTCCTTGACCCTGATCTGGCAGACACTGTCCAGACGCCTGGCAAAGGCCGCGGTGAAGCCTGCCGGCATGTGCTGGACGATCACGATCGGCGGACAGTGGGCCGGCAGCATTTCAAGGACGTCATTGAGCGCTTCGGTTCCGCCGGTCGAGGCGCCGATGCACACGATGCGTTCCGTCGTCGGACGGACCTTGCCCTGCACCGGCGGAGGGATGATGGCATCGGCCGTCAGTTTCTTCTCGATCTCCCGGCGCGCGGCACGCGGACGCACCCGGGCTCGGGCTGCCGACTTCACGGCCTCTCGCAGCCGTGTGGAGCATTCGAGCAGTGCCTGCCGCGTGTCGATCTTCGGCTTCGGAACGATGTCGACCGCACCCGCTTCGAACGCCTCGAACATGACGCTCGATCCCTCCTCCGTGAGCGAGGAGCAGATGATCACCGGAATCGGCCGCTGCGCCATGATCTTGCGCAGGAAGGTCATGCCGTCCATGCGCGGCATCTCGAGGTCGAGAATGATGACGTCGGGCAGCTCCTTCTCGAGCCGCTTGGCGGCAACGAACGGATCGGATGCCGTGGCCATCACTTCGATCTCGGGATCCTCACTCAGGATCGTCAGCAGGATTTGGCGAACCGACGCCGAATCGTCCACGATCAGTACGCGAACTTTCTCCTTCGGCATTTGGGGCGGCGCTCCGATCAAACCTGGAAGATGGTGGGCTGGACCTGCTTCAGACCCGGCACCGCGCTGTGAATCATCGATTCCGAATGCCCGACCAGCAGATAACCGCCCGGACGCAAATGGCTGCACAATTGCTCGACGACCTTGCGCTGAGTCTCGCGCTCGAAATAGATCAGGACGTTGCGGCAGAAGATGATATCGACGTCGCGATCGACGGGATAGGACTTGTCCATGAGGTTCATCCTCATGAAATGCGTCATGCGCCGCAATTCCGGCACCACCCGCACCTCACCGCTGGCCTTGTTCCGCGACGACAGGAAATAGCGCTTCACGAAAGGCTCCGGCACCGGAGCGAGCACGTCACGGGTATAGATCGCGGTCTTGGCGAGGCGCAGCACCGCCGTCGAGATGTCCGTCCCGAGGATGCGATACTGAAAGCGCGAGCCGTTCCGCGTCATGTCGTCCAACACCATCGCGGCCGTGTAGGCTTCCATTCCGGTAGAGCTCGCCGAGCTCCAGACCTTCAGATTCGCGTTCTTCCGTCCATGCGACTTGAGCAAGGCAGGGACCGCGACATCCCGCAAGAAGGTGAAATGCTGGGGCTCGCGGAAGAAGTCGGTCTTGTTGGTCGTTACTACATCGATGAGATGCGTAAGCTCGGTGTCGAAATGATCGCCCTCGAACAGGCTCTCGACGTATTCATTGAGGTCGGAGAAGTTCAATGCGCGCACGCGCTTGTGCAGCCGCCCCTCCAGCATCAGCCGCTTGCCCTGCGGCAGCTTGATGCCGACCTGCCCCTCGATGAGTTCGGCGATGGTCCGGAAGTGGCGGTCGGACAGATGCACGGCGGTATCTTGGATGGCGGGCATCATGAACGATGGCCCAAGTCCGGAAGGGCCGCCTGCACTGAATGTCGGGCCATAAGGGCCATCTTGATCCTATGCGTTGACAGAAAGCGGGCTCGACCGAGGGCGGACCCGTTCCGGAGGTCCTAGCGCTGGAAATCGGCGTCTCGATCGTCCTCGCCCTCATTCAGGTCGAAGGCGAAACCGCCGCCGGCAGCTTTGACGGCGCGCGCCGGCTTGGCCTGCGGCTTCCTCGCGGGACGCTCGACAGCCGCCATGGTGGCAGCCTTGGCCCGCAGCTGATTGACCGCGCGGTCGATCGGCTCCGATGCCTGCTTAATCGAGCCATGGTCGATTCGGAAATAGGCGATGGTCGACTGCAGTTGCTCCGCTTGCGAGGCAAGTTCCTCGGAGGTCGAGGACACCTGCTCGGATGCGCTGGCGTTTTGCTGACCGACCTTGTCGAGCTGCTGGATGGCCTGGTTGATCTGGGCCGAGCCCACGTCCTGCTCGCGGCAGGCTGCTGTAATCTCTTCGACGAGCTCAGCCGTCTTCTTGATGTCCGGAACCAGCTTGGAGAGCATGGCGCCGGCCTCCTGCGCCACCTTGACGGTGTCGGTCGAGAGAGTGCCGATCTCGGCCGCAGCCGCCTGGCTACGTTCGGCGAGCTTGCGCACCTCCGAGGCGACCACCGCAAAGCCCTTGCCGTGCTCGCCTGCGCGCGCGGCTTCCACGGCCGCGTTGAGCGCGAGCAGATCGGTCTGGCGCGCGATCTCCTGGACGATCGTGATCTTCTCGGCGATGGTCTGCATCGCGCTGACGGCGCGGCCGACCGCGGCACCGGAAGCCTCCGCATCCTTGGCGGACTGCGCCGCGATCTTCTCGGTCTGGCTGGCATTGTCGGCGTTCTGCTTCACGTTCGCAGCCATCTCCTCCATCGAGGAGGATGCCTCCTCGGCGGACGAGGCCTGCTCGGTCGCGCCTTGCGACAGCTGCTCGGCGCTGGCGGACAGTTCCTGGCTGCCGGCCGAGACGTTCTGCGCCGCGGTGAGAGCTTCGGACACGATCTGGCGCAGCTTCTCGATCATGCGTTCCAGCGCGAGGCCCAGCGTGTCCTTCTCCGACAGCGGCTTGGCTTCGACCGTGAGGTTGCCTTGCGCGATCTCGTTCGCGACCGCCGCAGTGGCGTTCAGATTGGCGGTCATCGCGTTGAGAGATGATACCAGATCGCCGACCTCGTCGTTGCTCGAAACGCTGATCTTCTGGCCGAGATCGCCGACCGCGACCGCATTGGCAAGACCGACTGCACGGGCCAACCCACGGCTGATATTGAGCGCGATCCAGGTCGCCGCAGCGATTGCGATCAACAGTGCGGCGCAGATCATGCTGATCAAGAGCATCTTTGCGAAGGCCGCGTCCCTGGCACCCTCCTCCGCGACCTCGGCCATCTGCTTCTCGTTTCTCTGGACATATTGCTCGATGGCATCCAGCGCCTCATTGAAGGCCTTACGGCCTTCACCGCTGGCGATGGCCGCCGCCTTCAGGTTGCCGGCTTCCAGGGCAAGACGCGTAACATTCTCCACGACGTTCGTCAGGCGATCCAGCTGCGCATTGATGGCATTGGTCGCGCCCGGTTGACTCGCTTGAGCCACGGATGCCTTGAGATCGGCCAGCCGCTGCATGGTCTCCTTCACATCCGCATCTGCTTCCTGCGCCGTCGAGGTCGAATAGGTCAAGACGATCGAGCGCGCGAGCCTCGCGACCTCGGCGCGGGCTGTCAGCAACGCAGCAGCACGCTGGCTCTCGGAGCCGTTGCCGCCGAGCTCCGCGAGCGCTGCATCCAACATCGCGTCCAGATTCTTGACCGCGACCTGTCCTTCGGACTTCCACAGCTGCGCAGCCCGGTGATTGGAGTTGAGCAGCGCAAACTTGGCAGCCTGATCTTCCAACTCGTTCATGCGCTTGATCGGACCGGCGGCCTGATCAAGCAAGCGGCGACCGGCCTCGCTTGCTTTGCTGTAGAGCTCGCCGTTGAGCTTGAGCATCTTCTCGCGACGGGTCAGCATCGCATTGTAATTGTCTTGAGTGTCCTTGTCCGAGACCGCCTGGATCATGCGGCTTTCGGCGCGCTGTTGCGCCTGGATTGCACTCATGACGTCGGCGGCCAATTTCGTGCGGTAGGCCTGGTCGACGATGCGCTCCTGCTGCTCGGTCAAAGTGGAGAGAGACTTATAGGCGACCCCGCCCGTAATCATCGAGAGAATGATGACTGCGCCGAACGCGCTCGCGAGTTTGGCCTTGACGGTGAATCTCATGTCAGTCTCGTTGGTTCGAATTGGGGTGCTTACGTGTGATCACGCTTCGCTCTTTCGGATTCAGGCGGCGCAGAACGCATCCGGGACGGTGTCGCGGACTTCTGGAACCTCGTCGTTGGCCATCAACTTGGCGAGGTCGAAGATCACGACGAACTTCTCCCCCTTGCGGCCGATTCCAGCCGCATAGTCGGACTGCCATTTTCCGCCGACTTCCGGGATCGGCTCGATCGCCTGTTCATCGATGTCGGTAACCTCGAACACGCAGTCGGCGACAAAGCCGACGCCGACCAGACGGTCCTTCATCGGCACGTCGAGGATGATGATACGCGTCGCCTCGGTCGCGGCCACGTTCGGCAGGCCGAGCTTGGTCCTGAGGTCGACGATCGGATAGCCGCTGCCGCGCACGTCGATCATGCCGAGCAGGAAGCTCGGCGCATGCGGCAGGCGCGAGATCGGCCGCATGTCGAGGATCTCCCGGACATTGCGAATGCTGATGCCGAACGTCTCGCCGGCGAGCCCGAGCGTCAGGTATTGCGAGGTTGCGGCCATGATGCGTCCATTCGATCAAGAGGTTCGAGAGAGGCCCGTTCGGACCGTTTAGCGTTGAAACTCCGCGTCGCGGTCGTCGTCGGCGTCGTCCATTTCAAAGGCAAAGCCGCCACCGCCGACCTTCAGGGCGCGAGCCGGCCTGACAGCCGGCCTCCTGGCGCCGCCATCGGCTGCGGCCATCTTCGCCGCCTTGGCGCGAAGCCGACCGACGGCATGCTCGATCTCCTGCGGAGCAGCCTTGGCCTTCCCGCCTTCCTCGATTCGGAAGAACGAGATCGTCGACTGCAGCTGCTCGGCCTGCGACGCCAGTTCCTCCGACGTTGAAGATACCTGCTCGGACGCGCTGGCATTCTGCTGGCCGACCTTGTCAAGCTGCTGGATCGCCTGGTTGATCTGAGCCGCGCCGACGTCCTGCTCGCGGCAGGCGGCCGTGATCTCCTGGACCAGTTCAGCCGTCTTCTTGATGTCGGGAACGAGTTTGGACAACATGCCGCCCGCTTCCTGGGCGACCTTCACGCTTTCAGTCGAGAGAGTGCCGATCTCGGCGGCTGCCGCCTGGCTGCGTTCGGCGAGCTTGCGCACCTCCGAGGCCACCACGGCGAAGCCCTTGCCGTGCTCGCCGGCGCGAGCGGCCTCTACCGCCGCGTTGAGGGCGAGCAGGTCGGTTTGCCGCGCAATTTCCTGCACGATGGTGATCTTCTCCGCGATGGTCTGCATCGCCTGAACGGCCCGCCCGACGGCCGCGCCGCTCGCCTCTGCGTCCTTGGCCGATTGTGCGGCGATCCGCTCGGTCTGATTGGCATTGTCCGCGTTCTGCTTCACGTTCGAAGCCATCTCCTCCATCGAGGACGAAGCTTCCTCGGCGGATGAGGCCTGCTCGGTTGCTCCCTGCGAGAGCTGTTCGGCACTTGCGGACAGCTCCTGGCTCCCGGCCGAGACGTTCTGAGCCGCGGTCAAGGCTTCGGACACGATCTGCCGGAGCCTCTGCACCATGGTTTCCAGCGCGACGCCGAGCTTGTCCTTGTCAGAAATCCGCTTGGCTTCGACCGTGAGATTGCCGCGCGCGATCTCGTTGGCGACCTCCGCACTGGCATTCAGGCTCGCGATCATGCGTTCGAGCGCAAGTCCCAAAGTGTCCTTGTCGGACAGACGCTTGGCTTCGACGGCCAGATTGCCTTGCGCGACCTCGTTGGCGATCGCCGCCGTCGCGTTGAGGTTCGCAGTCATTGCGTTCAGCGACTTGATGAGATCGCCGACCTCGTCGTTGCTCTTGACCTCGACATTCTGGCTGAGGTCGCCCATCGCGACCGCGTTGGCAAGACCCACTGCGCCGCCAAGCGCACGACTGATCGAGATCGAAATCCACAAAGCAGCCCCGATCGCGATCACCAGCGACACGCCGATCAGCGTCATCAGCATGAACTGTGCCTTCTGCCCCTCCTCTTGCGCGTGGACGGCCTGATCGCTCATCTGTGTCTTCGTATTCTCGACGTAAGCGCTCATCGACTCCAGCGCATCCGCGACGACCTTGCGGCCCTCGTTCATCGAGCGCTCCGTCGCCTTCGCCTTATCCGTCCTTGCCAGCCGGATCGTCTCGTCCTGGTACGCGTTCATCTTGGCGTAGGTTGCGGCGAAGTTGTCGAGCAGCTTTCTACCGGCTTCGCTCGCCAGAGCGTGCACTTCGTCCCGCGTCTTCGTCGCGTGCTCACGACGCTTGGCGGCGTCTGCGGCAAACTGTTCTACATCGGCGCCGGTCGCCAGGATGGCGTTCTTCTCGGCCCGAAGCTGGAGCAGAATGTCCCTCTCGATCTGGGTGGCCTTTTCCATGCGCTTGGCGCGAAGGACCATGCTGTCGGCCGTCGCCATCATATCACCGAATTTCATGTAGGCGACGCCACCGGCAATCATGGACAGGACGATGACGAGGCCGAAAGCACTGGCGAGCTTTGCCTTGACGGTGAATCTCATGTTTCAAGTCCCTTGAGTTCGACCTGGTCTGATTTTGGAAGGAACGCGAGCGCGACTGCCCGCGTCCCGGAGGAGCGTCTATCGCTGAAACTCGGCGTCCCGATCGTCGCCGACCTCATCCATATCGAAAGCGAAACCACCGCCACCGGCGACCTTCAACGCTCGTGCCGGCTTGGCAACGGGCGCCCTGCCGCGGCGATCAGCGGCCGCCATCTTCGCAGCCTTGGCGCGAAGTTGACCAACGGCCCGGTCGACCTCCTGAGGAGCAGCCTTCGAATTGCGCGCGGCGTCATCGATACGGAAGAAGGAGATCGTCGATTGCAACTGCTCGGCCTGCGAGGCCAGTTCCTCCGAAGTCGAGGAGACCTGCTCGGATGCACTGGCATTCTGCTGGCCGACCTTGTCGAGTTGCTGGATGGCCTGATTGATCTGGGCCGAGCCGACATCCTGCTCGCGGCACGCGGCGGTGATCTCCTGAACGAGTTCCGCCGTCTTCTTGATGTCGGGCACCAGCTTGGACAGCATTTCACCCGCTTCCTGCGCGACCTTCACCGTCTCGGTCGACAACGTGCCGATCTCGGCGGCGGCCGCCTGGCTCCGCTCGGCGAGCTTGCGTACCTCGGACGCGACCACCGCGAAACCCTTGCCGTGCTCGCCGGCTCGCGCCGCTTCCACGGCCGCGTTCAGTGCAAGCAGGTCGGTCTGCCGCGCGATCTCCTGCACGATCGTGATCTTTTCGGCGATGGTCTGCATCGCGTGAACGGCACGGCCGACGGCACTACCGCTGGACTCGGCATCACGCGCCGACTGTGCGGCAATCTTTTCGGTCTGGTTGGCATTATCGGCATTCTGCTTCACGTTGGAGGCCATTTCCTCCATGGAGGACGAGGCTTCTTCTGCCGAGGACGCCTGCTCCGTAGCGCCCTGCGACAGCTGCTCGGCGCTGGCGGACAGCTCCTGACTGCCGGCAGATACGTTCTGAGCAGCAGTGAGTGCCTCCGACACGACTTGTCGGAGCTTCTCAACCATCGCATTCAGCGAACGAACGAGGTCGCCGATTTCGTCATTGCTCTTGACCGAGATTGTCTGGCTCAGATCGCCGTTTGCGACGGCTCCGGCAAGGTTGACCGCGCGGGACAGTCCACGGCTGATGCTAAGGGCCATCATGATCGCGGACGTCGCACCAACCAGGAGTGACAATCCGATGACGCTGACCAGAAGAATCTTGGCCTGACCTGCCTCCTGCGCGGATGCCGCCGACATTTCCGCCATCTGCTTCTTCACCAGGCTGATATACTCGCCCGATGTGGAGATTGCCTCGGCCGCATTTGCTCTTCCTTCGACCGCGGCCATCGCCGACGCCTTTATGTTGCCGCCTTCTTTCACGATCTCGACCACGCGGGAGACGACATTGAAGAGACGATCCGTGTAGCTGACAATGTTCGTCGACGACAAGCCGACCGCGGACATGGGAGCGGCGCCCTGCTTGAGTGCGACCTTGAGTGCCTCTTGCTCGTCCGCGATCGCCTTGATCGCGGCATTGAGCTCCTCCATGCTCGACGCCGAGAACGACAGGGCGACCTGCCGTTGTAGACGCACTCCTTCCAGCCTGATGGCATAGATAGCTAGAAGCGCGTTGCTCTTCTCGGGCGAAGCCGTCAAACGATTCAATTCGGCAAGAGAGGCATCGAGAACGTCGTTCCACTGCTTCAGAACCGGCGCTCCATCAGAGGTCCACAATTGGGCGCCCCGATAGTTGGAGTTCTTCAATGCCAGGCTGAGCATAGCGTCCTCGCCGGCATTCATCTTGTCGTAGGCCGCCGAGAATTTGTCCAGCATATGCTTGCCGGCATCCGACGCCGTGGCCTTGATCTCGCTGAGAAGCCGGGTCGCCTCGGAGCGATGCTTCTTGATTTCGTCGACCAGCTTGAGCATCTCCGCATCGCTTGCCGCGAGTATGATGTCTCGCTCAGCCCTGGTCTGATAGAGTACGTTGTTCTGCAGCTCTCCGGCCTTATCTATGCGCGCGGCGCGCACGACGAAATCCGCGGAAACCTCGACTTGTTGCGCGAGCTTCAGATATGCCAGTCCGCCCGTGACTCCTGACAACAGAATGATCACGCCGAACGCACACGCCAGCTTTGCCTTGATAGTGAACCGCATATCGAGCCCCCAAGCCCCCACAGTCTTTCACAGACCGACTTCAATTCAGAATGCGTTCCATGTTCGGAACGATGACGAACTCTTCACGCCACTTCGCGATGAAGCGAATGAACTCCGGCTTCCAGTGCATCCCGACTCGCGGTGTCTGCTGCACGTCGGCTTGCGAGATCTCTGTGACCTCGTAGACCTTGTCCGCGGTTACGCCAACCAGAACCGGCTCCCCGTCGAGATCGAGCTCGATGACAACGATGCGTGTATCGGCAGAATCATCCAGCTGCGGCATCCCGAAGCGGATACGCAAGTCCGCGAGCGGAATGACATTGCCGCGCACGTTGATCACGCTTGGAACGAATGCGCGCGCGCCCGCGACCTTGGTCACGGGAACGGGATCGATGATTTCGCGCACGAGGCCCGCATCGAGCGCGAACTTTTCCTCTCCGAGACCGATCATCACGACCTGCATCGCGCCGGACTGATGCTCGCCCGCCACCCCCTCGTTCATCATGCCGCCTCGCTGATGTGCTGTTTTTCGACCTGGGACTGCGCCAGCGTGACCAGCTGCGCAACGTCGAGGATCAGCGCCGCCGTGCCGTCGCCCAGGATCGTCGCGCCCGAGAAGATCGTGACGTCCGAATGCAGCTTGGACAGCGACTTGATCACCGTCTGGTGATTGCCAATGATCTGGTCGACGACTAGGCCGACCCGGGTTTCGCCTGTGGAGATGATGATCGTCTTCTGGTGCCGGTCGGGTGCGCCCGACGAGGACATGATCTCGCGCAGACGCAGGAAGGGCACGAGATTGCCGCGCACGTTGAGGAAGTTGCGGCCGCGCGAACGCTCGTCCTCCGCGGTCAGCTCGACGCACTCCTCCACCGCCGAGAGCGGAATGATGTAGCGGCCTTCGCCGACCCGGATCAACAGACCCTCGATGATCGCGAGCGTCAGCGGCAGGCGTAGCGTCACGGTGGTACCCTGGCCCGGCCTGGTCGACAGGTCGATAGAGCCGCGCATGTTCTCGATGGTGCGTTTGACTACGTCCATGCCCACGCCGCGGCCCGACAGCGCCGAGATCGTCTGCGCGGTCGAGAAGCCCGGGTGGAAGAGGAACTGGTGGATCTCGTGATCGCTGAGCACGGCACCGGCCGCGATCAATCCCTGCTCTTCCGCCTTCGCACGGATGCGCGCCGTGTTGAGGCCACCGCCATTGTCCTTCACGGTGACGAGCACCTGCGCGCCGGAATGGACGGCGGCGAGCTCGATGCGGCCCTGCTCGGTCTTGCCGTTGGCAGCGCGCGTGGCGGTGTCTTCGATGCCGTGGTCGATGGCATTGCGGATGAGGTGCACCAGCGGATCAGCCAGGCACTCGATCATGGTCTTGTCGAGCTCGGTATCCTCGCCCGAGGTGACGAATTCGACGGGCTTGGAGAGATCCCGCGACAGATCGTGCACGAGGCGACGGAAGCGGCCGAACAGCGAGCCGATCGGCACCATGCGCGCACCCATCGTGGTGTCGCGCAGAGAAGAAGCAAGACGCTCGATTTCCTCAGCGATCAGCTTGATCGAGAGGTCGGAGCCGGAGGCCGCGAGCTGGGTCAATCGCGCCTGGGCGATCACGAGCTCGCCGACGCGGTCCATCAGCTCGTCGAGGCGCTCGGCCTGGACGCGGACCGTGGCGATACCCCGCTCCTGCTTGGCGTCCTCACGGCGGGCGGGCGGCGCTTCACGCTTGATCTCGGCTTTCGGCTCGGTTGCAGCTTCGGCCTTGTGCTCTGCTTTTGCGGGCTGCTCGGCAACGGGCGCGGGAGCCGCCTCCGCCACCACCGCGGCCGTCTCGGCCGGCGGCGCGGGCTCTTCGTCGAGAAGCTGGAGCAACGGAGCCGGCGCGGGCGCTTCGACCTGCTCCAGCGGCGACAGCGTCAGCCTCATCTCGTCCTGAACGAACATGAAGACGTCGTCGATCGCGTCCTTGTCGCAGGCCGCGTGCAGCTTGACGTCCCATTTCAGATAGCAATCCTCTGGCTCCATCTCATCGAGAAACGGGACGCCGTCGGTGACAGGCACCACGAAGCAGGGACCGAGCTTGCAGAGATCTTCCAGCAGATCGAGCGGATTGGAGCCGTTGCGCAGGATATGGGATTCGAATTCCAGATAAAGGTGCCAGCCGGCCCGCTTGCTCTCCACTGGCGCCAGCGGCGGCGCCCCGGCGATCTCGACGACCGGAACGGCGGGCGTGTCGGCCGAGACGAAGCGCTTGAGATCGTCGAGGATGGCTTCGCCGATAATGTCGTCGGTCGACTGCGGATCCTCGATCAACGCTCGGATATAGTCCTTGGCGGCAAGCGCGACCGAGATCAGCTCCTGCGTCGGCTTGATCTCGCCCTTGCGAACGCGATCGAAGGCGGTCTCGAATTCGTGGGTGAACGAGGCGACCTTCTCGAAGCCGAACATGGCGCCCGAGCCCTTGATCGTATGCAGGGCACGAAAGGCGGAATCGACCAGTTCGCGGTCATCGGGACGTAGACCGAGATCGAGCAGCGATCCTTCAAGAACCTCGAAAAGTTCGCTGGCTTCCTGACGAAAGATCTCGGTCGGATCCATCACACTCATGCGCGCACCAGCTTGCCGACCACGGCCAGCAATTGCTCGGGTTTGAAGGGCTTGGTGATCCAGCCGGTGGCGCCGGCGCTCTTGGCTTCCTGCTTCACCGTGTCATTGGATTCGGTGGTCAGGAATACGATGGGCATTCCGACAGCGTTCGGCAGCTTGCGCAGCGCGCGGATCAACTCCAGCCCGTTCATGACCGGCATGTTGAGGTCGGTGATCACGAGGTCCAGCTTGCCGGCTTGCGCCTTGGCCAGCCCTTGGGCGCCATCACCGGCCTCGATCACGTTGTGACCGGCCGGCTCGAGCACGACCTTGATCATCTGCCGGATGCTGGGCGAATCGTCGACGGTGAGAATCGTGGCCATCAGGTGCCATCTTTCTTTTGCGGGAAGTGCTGATCGATCATCGCTTCGCTGGCAAAGCCGGCGCGGCGAAGGGTGTTGCGCAGAGATTGCGAGAAGGAGGTCAGGACCACGGGGCGGCCCTGGGCCTCGCCGGTCTTGGCGGTCGACAGCAGAAGCTGGATCGAGGTCACATCGGCCTTGTCCACGTTCGAGCAGTCGATCTCAAGCCGCTCCTGGCGGCCGAACGCCTCGCGAATGAGGTCATAGACGCTGCGAATGGCGGCGATGCTGCAATCAGCGGGCAACCGCAACGACCATTTTGGCTCCGTGGAATTGAGCGACATCGCTGCATTCGCCTTTGCTAAAACTTCGCTACACGTTTGACGCGAATCGAGTGAGCAAAACCCTAACGCGGCGGTCCGTACAACTACGGGTCACATCCTCAGGGATTTCGCGCAACTTCATGCCGCGGGCACAACCTGCCGAAATTTCAGGCGACGCCTCCGCGCCGGCACTGTTTCCGCGCATTTGCTTCGCGTTAAATTCGCCCGGGTTATGGCTGGGTCTCGTGTCTTTGGCAGTGAAGAGAGCCCCCGCCACCAATGCTGACCCAAGCGCTGCTGGTTGATGACAGCCGCTCCGTCCTCAACTTCCTGAAACGTCATATCGAGGCAGAAGGTCTGGTCGAGGCCACCGCCTTCCTCGATCCCGTGGAGGCGCTGGCTTGCGCGCGGGGGCGCGTCTTCGATCTGGTGCTGGTGGATTACGAGATGCCGCATATGGACGGCATCAGCTTCATTCGCAGCTTCCGCAGGCTTCCCGGCTGCGCCGACATCCCGATCGCGATGGTCACCTCGCGCCAGACCGACGACATCAAGATGGAAGCGCTGCAGGCCGGTGCAACCGATTTCCTGCCGAAGAAGCCACAAAGCCTCGAAATGACGGTGCGCCTGCGGAATTTGATTCAGCTTGGTGCAGCCGTGCGCAAGCTCAACGACCGCGCCGCGCACCTGGCCAGCGAAGTCGCAGCAGCAACGCGAAAGCTCGGCGAGCGCGAAGAGGAGATCATCCTGCGGCTCGCGCTCGCGGTCGAATACCGCGACAATGATACCGGCGAGCACACCCTGAGAGTCGCGCGCTACAGCCGCGTGATCGCCGAACAGCTCGGCCTGCCCGCCCGGCTTTGCCGCGACATCTATCTCGCCGCGCCTCTGCACGACGTCGGCAAGGTCGCCATCCCCGACAATATCCTGCTCAAGCCAGGCAGGCTCACCGAGGACGAGATGGCGGTGATCCGGACGCATGCCGCGATCGGCGAACGAATACTGGCCGATTCCAGCTGCGAGCTGATCCGGCTCGGTGCGCAAATTGCCGCGAGCCATCACGAGCGCTGGGACGGCGCGGGCTATCCGAACGGCCTCAAGGCGGAGGCCATCCCGGTCGCCGCCCGCGTGGTCGCCGTCGCGGACGTCTTCGACGCCCTGACGACGCGGCGGCCATATAAGGAGCCGATGGCGATCGAGATGGCGCGCAACTACCTGATTGAGAATCAGGGCAAGCAGTTCGACCCGGCCTGCGTCCAGGCGTTCCTGTCGCGCTGGGACGAGGTGGTCGGGATCGCCGCCGGTGAGACGCCTCTTCAGAAAAGCGGGGCCCCTCTCGTTCCTGATATAGAGAGTGCGGCCGAGAGCCGCCCGGTGGAGGATCATTCGGCCGAGGCAGCCCCGACCGCCTGACATGACGAACCGACCAACTTCTTGCCCCGGCTCCATTTTCTCTGGTCGCCGGTTTGAACCTGTTCCTGCTAAAGTGGCACCAACAACTAAGAGTGATTCTGGTCACACTTGCTTGGGGCACCCTGCTGTAAGCATCGAACCGGGACGGGCCGGTAGTGCATCGTCGAATTGGATGAGAATTCCCATGAGAAGCCTGATCGGCGCCGTCCTCGGTGCCTTCTGCCTTGCGGCCCCCGCGCTGGCGGAGACTCCTGCCGCGATCGTCGAGGACGTCCAAGGAAAGGTCGACGGCATCGCCTTCATGGACTATGTGGCAGCGGGAAAGATCATCAAGCTCGGGCCCAAGGCCAGCATCACGCTCAGCTACCTCAAATCATGCGAGCGCGAGACGATCAGCGAAGGCGTTGTTCTGGTCGGCACTGAGCAGAGCACCGTGCAGCTGGGCGAGGTCAAGCGGGAGAAGGTGCCCTGCGATACCAATGCGGCAAAGCTGTCGGAACGCCAGGCGAACCAGAGCGCCGCAACGACCTTCCGCAACGTGCGGTCGGACGCCAAGGGCCCCCCGTCCAAGCTGCCGACGCTCTACGGCGTCGCCCCGCTGGTGCAGGCGAAGAGCGGGAGCACGCTGGTCATCGAGCGCACCGACGGCAAGGAACCCACGATCACCGTGCCGCTGAGGAGCGAAACCATGGTCCGTGGCAAGTTCTACGACTTTGCCAAAGCCGGGAAGTCGCTGACCCCAGGAGGAAGCTATCTCGCCATCCTCGGCGCCAAGCGCTACGCCTTCCAGATCGATGCCAGCGCCACCTCTTCGCCGACGCCGATCGTCGGCCGCCTGCTGCGGCTCGAATAGGCGGCCCAGCAACGGGAGATGCGGCGGATCGGCAGGCGCGACATCGTTGCGGCATACCTGACTGCGCTCATCGCGGGCGCAGTCTTCACATCGCCGCCGCTTCAGGCGCTGCAAGGCCTCTCTCTCGACCTCCTCACGGCGCTGCGCGGCAAGACCATTGGCGACCGCCGTGATCCCGCCGCCTCGCCGGTCGTCGTAGTGGCGATCGATGGGGAGACTTACGCGACGCCACCCTTCAAGGGATCGCCGACGCAAACCTGGACACGTGAGATTGGGCGCGTGCTCGGCAGCATCAGTGAGGGCGGCGCCAAGGTGATCGGCTACGACGTCATCTTCCCAAGCTCGATCGAGCTGTCCGAGATTCCGTTTGGCGACGGGCCGCTCGGCTCGCGCATGAGGGGATTCGATCGGGACTACCTGATCGCGCTCCGACAAATCTCCGACAGCGGCAAGCTCGTGCTCGGCGAGGTCCTGAGCAACGACCACCCGGAGCGGCCCTACCAGGCGCAACGGGTGGCGGTGCGAAACAACATCCGCGCCCTCAACGTCCACACCGATGCGGACGATGTCATCCGGCGGATGCCGCTCACCTTCTCCATCGACGGCAAGCCGGTGCCGGCGATGGCCGTCGAACTCGCCGCGCGCGCACTCGGCGCGAAGGTCGAGGTGGCGCCATCCGGTAAGGCCGAGCTGGCCGGCTATGCGATCCCGGGCGTCGTGCCGAACACGCTGACGCTGAATTTTCGAAGCCTTAGCCGCGACGTTCCGACCTACTCCTTCGCCGATCTGCGAGCCTGCGTCGAAAAAGGCGACCACGACTTCTTTCGCCGTGCCTTCGAGGGCAAGGTCGTTCTGCTCGGCACCGTCCTCAACTTCGAGGACCGCAAGCTCACCTCGATGCGTCTCTCCGGCGGATATGACGGGACCCCGGCGCCGCGCTGTGCCATCCCCTCACCTGCAGGCGCCGCGCAGAAGGCCCGCAGCGACGTGGCCGGCGTGTTCGTTCACGCCGCTGCGGTCCGAAATCTGATCGAGCGGGACGCCGTGACCGAGCTCGGCTTCCCCGGGCGGTCCCTTCTCACGATCGCATTCGCTGCCGTCGTCGCGATCGCAGCCTGCATGCTCGCGCCCGGCGCCGCACTGATGGCCTGGTTCGGCCTCACGCTCGTCTACGGGGCCGTCACCGTCAGCGCCTTCGTGCACGCCTTGGCGCTGCCGCTGGCCGAGCCGGCTCTGGCCGGCCTTGCCGCGCTCGCGATCATGATCGGCTACCGCTTCGTGCTGGCCGATCGCGACGAGCGTTTTCTGCGCAAGAGCTTTGCCCTCTACCTCGCGCCCGAGGTCATCGAGACCATGGTCGCCTCCGGCAAGATGCCGGCGCTCGGCGGCGAGATGCGCAACGTCACCATGTTCTTCTCCGACCTCAGCGGTTTCTCGTCCATTGCCGAGACCATGACCCCGGGCGAGCTGGTGACGCTGATGAACGAATATCTGTCCGCCATGACCGACATCATCGAGAATCATGGCGGCTACGTCGACAAGTACATCGGCGATTCCATCGTCGCCATGTTCGGCGCGCCGGCCGACGATCCCGCGCACGCGCGCAACGCGGTTCGCGCCGCGCTGAAATGCCACGAGAAACTGGCTGAGCTCAACGCAGCCCATCCCGCCTTCGCCGGCCACGACATATCGCATCGCATCGGACTGAACAGCGGCGAGGCCGTGGTCGGCAATATCGGCTCGCGGCGCCGCTTCAACTACACCGTGATGAGCGATACCGTGAACGTCGCCTCGCGGCTGGAGGGGGCCAACAAATATTACGGCACAGCCATCATGGCCTCTGAGAGCACCAAGGCGCAGACCGGCGACACCTTCGCCTGGCGCGAGCTCGACGCGATCAGGGTTCAGGGACGCGGCGAAGCAATCAGGGTGTTCGAGCCGCTGGCGGAGAGCGGTGCGGAGAGCACCGAGCAGACGAAGGCAGCTGCCGCGTATGCGGAAGGTCTTGCCTGCTGGCGAGCCAGAGAGTTTGCGAAGGCGGTGAATACGTTCGAGCGGCTGGCGGAGTCCGATCCAGCCTCGGCAATGTTCGCCAAGCGAGCGAAGGCGCTAGCCGAGACGCCGCCGCCGCCGGACTGGACGCCGGTCAATACGCTGGAAGGAAAGTAGCCGCCCCCTTGCCCTCCCTTGGAGGGTACGCGGGGCGACCGCCTAGAACGGCAGCCCCACGTAATTCTCCGCAAGCAGGCGCTGCGCCGTCTCGGACGAGAGCAGATAGTCCAGCTCCGTCTGCTGGAGCCGATCCTCGTAGTCGAGCCGGTCGGGAAAGCTGTGCAGCAGCATCGTCATCCACCAGGAGAAGCGTTGCGCTTTCCAGATCCGCGCGAGCGCCTTGGCGGAGTAGCCTTTGAGACCGGAATCGTCGCCGCCCTGATAATGCGCGAGCAAGGCGTGGTAGAGATAGTAGATGTCGGAAGCGGCGCTGTTCAGCCCGCGGGCCCCGGTCGGCGGCACGATGTGCGCGGCATCGCCTGCAAGGAACAGGCGGCCATAACTCATCGGCTCGGCGACGAAGCTGCGCAAAGGCGCGATGCTCTTCTCGATCGAGGGTCCCGTAATCAGGCGGCCGGCGACCTCCTCCGGCAGGCGGCGCTTCAGCTCGGCCCAGAACGCATCGTCGCTCCAATCCTCCACCTTGTCCGTCAGTGGCACCTGGATGTAGTAGCGGCTGAGCACCTGCGAGCGCAGGGAGCACAGCGCAAAGCCGCGCTCGTGCTTCACATAGATCAGCTCGGGCGATACCGGCTTGGTTCGCGACAGCACCCCCAGCCAGCCGAACGGATAGACCTTCTCGTATTCGCGCAGCACGTCCTTCGGGATCGACTTGCGGCTGACACCGTGAAAGCCGTCTGCGCCGACGATGTAGTCGCAATCGATGCGGATCGTTTCGCCGTTCGAGCGGTAGGTGACGTAGGGACGATCCGATGTCAGATGATGCGGCGTTACGTCCTCGGCATTGTGCACGACCTTGCCGCCGAGCCGGTCGCGCGCCTCGTACAGGTCGCGCGTCAGCTCGGTCTGGCCATAGACCAGCACCGAATTGCCGCCTGAGTGCTTGTGCAGATCGATCTTGGAGAGCACGCCGTCATGGGCGATCTCGAACCCGCGGTGGATCTCCCCCTCGCGGTCCATCCGCTCGCCGCACCGCGCCTCGCGCATCAGCTTGGCAAAGCCGTGCTCGAGCACGCCGGCGCGGATGCGGGCGAGCACGTGATCGCGGCTGTATTTCTCCAGCACGATCGTGTCGATGCCCTTGAGATGCAGCAGCTGGGACAGCAGCAACCCGGACGGCCCGCCGCCGATGATACAGACCTGAACTTTCATTATTGCGTCCTCCCGTCGGCACTTTTTTGCAGACTTTGCGCTGCAGACGGATGGAGGGTTTCGCCTTTGTCTTGTACTATTCGAACATGAGAAGCACAGCCCCTGCCCCGGCGATCCGGGTGTACAATTTGTTCGGCGAGTCCGGCGACCTGCCCGACGTCGTGCACTGCGAGACCATCGCATCCCGTTCGGTGCTGCACGACTGGACGCTGGCCGTGCATCGTCATGCCCGGCTGCACCAGGTCTTGCTGATCGAGCGCGGCGGCGGCGAAGCGACGCTCGACGGGCGCGTGGTGCCCTTGAGGCCGATGCAAATCGTCAACGTACCTGTCGGCCACGTTCACGGCTTCCGTTTCGTACCGGACACTCAGGGCTGGGTGTTGACCATCGCCGCCGAGATCCTGGATGAGGCGCTGCTCGCGGCCGAGGGCTTGCGCGGCGCATTGTCACGATCCGCCGTGGTGCGCGGCACGCCGCAGATCCGCGCCACGATGAAGCAGATCTTCGCCGAGCACGCCGCGCGCGATTTCGGCCGTGCCCATGTGCTCCGCGCCTTGTCCTCGGCCATGATCGGGCTCGTGGCGCGCGCGCTCTCAGGGGAGAGCGGCGGCAACGGCACTGCCGAATCCAGCCTGTTCCGCCGCTTCGAGGCGCTGCTGGAGCAGCATCATCTGGAGCGCTGGAGCGTCGCCGACTATGCCAAGGCGCTGTCGGTGACGTCGACGCATCTCAACCGGATCACGCGAAGGGCGACCGGCGATACCGCCTCGCATTTGATCCTCAACCGGCTGATCCGCGAGGCGCGGCGCAACCTCGTCTACACCAACCTGCCGATCTCGACGATCGCCTACGCGCTCGGCTTCGAGGACCCCGCCTATTTCAGCCGGGTCTATGCCGCAGCCACGGGCCTATCGCCGCGCGCCTTCCGCGCGCAGCTCCATGGCGAAGAGGCGTGAGGCTTCACACGTCGAAGAACACCGTCTCCTCCGGCCCCTGCAAATTGATCGTGAAGGCGTACACGACCTTGCCGGCGCGCTCGCTGCGCGTTGCGATCAAGGTCTTGCGGCGCACCGGCTGTTCGATCAGGTTGAGCACGGGGTCGGCGGCGTTGGCGGCCTCTTCATCCGAGAAGTAGAGCCGCGTGTTGAGGCCGATGTTGATGCCGCGCGCGACGATCCAGACATTGATATGCGGTGCGCATTTGCGGCCCGCCTTGTCGGTGATCGCGCCGGGCTTGATGGTCTCGAAGGTGACGAGGCCGCTGTCGAAGTCGGACCCGGCGCGGCCCCAGCCGCGAAAGCCCTCATCGAGTGCGCCCGCCGAACGGTCCGCCGGATGGTTGTAGCGACCGGCCGCATTGGCCTGCCATATCTCGAGCAGAACGTCGCGCAGCGGCGTGCCGGTGCCGTCGAGCACCTTGCCCTCCAGCGTGATGCGCTCGCCCTTGCTGTTGGGCGTCACCAGCACATTGGAGAAATTCCTCTCGAAGATGTCGAAGCCGGCCATGGCCGGGATCAGGCCGATATGGACGTAGGGCCCGGCGGTCTGCGAGGCTGTTTCCTTGAGATAATTGAGCGGCTGCGGCATGGCTCAGTTCCCCGCGGTGCGATTTTCGAAATAGGTGGAGCGCTGGCCGCGCAGCACAATGTCGAAGCGGTAGGCGAGCGAATCGAACGGGCTGGAGGCGTTGAGGTCGAGCGGCGCCACCAGGCGGCCGAGCGCATCCTTGTCCGGGATCGTCGTCAGAATCGGGCAGATTGGAATCAGGGGGTCACCTTCGAAGTACATCTGCGTGATCAGCCGTTGCGCGAAGCCGGAGCCGAACACCGAGAAGTGGATATGGGCCGGGCGCCAGCTGTTGACATAGTTGCGCCAGGGATAGGGCCCCGGCTTCACGGTGCGGAAATAATAGTAGCCGGTTTCGTCAGTGAGCGCGCGTCCGCAGCCCCCGAAATTCGGATCGATCGGCGCCAGATAGGTGTCCTTTTTGTGCCGGTAGCGGCCGCCGGCATTGGCCTGCCAGAACTCGACCAGCGTGTTCGGCACCCCGCGGCCGGTTTCGTCCAGCACGCGGCCATGCACGATGATCCGCTCGCCGATGGGGTCGCCGTCCTTGGCGTAGTTGCGGATCAGATCGTTGTCGAGCGGGCCGAGATCATTGTGCCCGAACACCGGCCCGGTGATCTCCGAAACCGAGTTTTCCAGCGACAGCAGCGACTGGCGCGGCGAGCGCAGCACCGAGGATTTGTAACCGGGCGCATGCGCCGGCGGATGGATGGAACGATCGCGCTGGAAGAAGCCGCCATCGCCGAGCGGGGGCGTAAAAGGCTCGGGGCTGTTGAGGCGGGGATCCCGCAAGGCTGCTGGCGCCTGGGCGTTCATCGACGTTGTCTCTCCCTGGGAGCCCGGAGGCGGGCGTGGTTATCGGGAGATGATGGGACCCTCTATTCTCAAGGTAAATAGATGAATTATAATGAATCACATGAAGGAAATCGATCATTTGGCCCTCGACGGACATGCCCTCGAGCTATTCCTCGCCGTGCTGGAGGAGGGATCGGTGACGGCAGCCGCGACACGTCTGGGGCTGACGCAGTCGGCGGTCAGCCACGGGTTGAACAAGCTGCGGCGGATTGCCGGCGATCCGCTGTTCGCTAAATCCGGCCGCGGCATCGTCGCCACGGCGCATGCCCAGGCCCTCGCGACGAAGGCGCGCGCGCTGATCGACGAGATGCGCAGCTTTGCCGGCGGCGTCAGCTTCGCGCCGGCGCAGGCCCAGCTGTCGCTGACGATCGCCGCCAATGATTTCCAGCGCGACCTGCTGCTGCCGCGCTTCTTCGACCACGTCGCCGCGCAAGTGAGGAGCCTGAACCTGCGCGTGATCCCCTCGCAATCGCCTTCACCTGCGATGCTGCGCGAGAACCGCTGCGATCTGCTGATCACTCCGCTGCCGCCGTCCGGCGTCGACATCGTGCAGAAGCGGCTGCTGAGGGATCATTACGTGTGCTACTACGATGCAAAGGCCCGTTCGGCACCGGCCAGCCGCAGCGCCTATCTCGCGGCACGTCACGTCACGGTGGTCTATACCGACAACGAACGGCTCGATTTCGACCGCCGGCTGGCAGCAAACGGGCTTCATCGCGATATCGCGATCTCGGTGCCGAGCTTCTCCGGCGTACCGTCCTTCCTGCGGGGGTCGCAGATGCTTGCGAGCATGCCGAGCCTGCTCGCAGCCGGCGTGATGCGCGGGTTTGCGCAAGCGCCGATCCCGCTGGCGTCTCGCACGCGGACCCTGGCCGAGCTGCCGATGTTCATGGTCTGGCACCAGCGTTATCAGAAGGACCCGGCCCACCGATGGATCAGGAGCCAGCTGGAGGCCGTCGCGGCGACGGCCGCCAAGCCGTGATAGCCGGTGCCGCGTTCGACAAGACCGCCCCTCCGCAAACCCACTGGTTGCGGGACGGCCCCCGCGCTAAAATCCCTTCATGACAGTGACCGACATTGCGAGCCGGACCTACAATCACAGCTGGCGGCTGGATCCCATCATCCGCAGCCTGCTTGATACCGACTTCTACAAGCTATTGATGTTACAAATGATTCGGGAAGACTACCCGGATCAGCAGGTGACCTTTTCGGTCATCAACCGCTCGCGCCATGTACGTCTCGCCGAGATCATCGACGAGGGTGAGCTGCGCGCTCAGCTCGATCACGCCCGCACCATCCGCTTCACCAAGAAAGAGCTGATCTGGCTGGCCGGTAACACCTTCTACGGCAAGACCCACATGTTCTCGGCGGACTTCATCCGCTGGCTGGCGGAGTTCCGCCTGCCCGAGTACGAGCTGCGCAAGGTCGAGGGCCAGTACGAGCTGCATTTCCACGGTCCCTGGACCCACACCACGATGTGGGAGATTCCGGCGCTTGCGATCATCAACGAGCTGCGCTCGCGCGCGGCAATGAAGGGCCGCGGCCGCTTCGAACTCGACGTGCTCTATGCCCGCGCCAAGGCCAAGCTGTGGACCAAGGTGGAACGGCTGCGCAAGCTCGAGAATTTGCGGCTCTCCGACTTCGGCACGCGCCGCCGTCACGGCTTTCTCTGGCAGCGCTGGTGCGTCGAGGCGGTGAAGGAAGGCCTGGGTCCGTCCTTCATCGGCACATCCAACGTGCTGCTCGCGATGGACAACGATCTCGAAGCCATCGGCACCAACGCGCACGAACTGCCGATGGTCGCTGCCGCGCTCGCCAGGGACGACGAGGAACTGCGCTGGGCGCCCTACCGCATCCTCGACCAGTGGCGCCAGACCTATGGCGGCAATCTCCTGATCGCACTGCCCGACGCCTTCGGCACCAAAGCCTTCCTGCGCGATGCGCCGGAATGGGTTGCCGACTGGACCGGCTTCCGTCCCGACAGCGCGCCGCCGATCCAGGCAGGCGAAGAGATCATCGCCTGGTGGCAGAGGAAGGGCCGCAACCCCAAGGACAAGCTGCTGGTCTTTTCCGACGCGATGGACGTCGGCTCGATCGAGGAGACCTATCACCACTTCGCCGGCCGCGTGCGGCTCTCCTTCGGCTGGGGCACCAACCTCACCAACGACTTCGTCGGCTGCACGCCGGATGGCTCGTTCAACCTCGATCCGATCTCGCTGGTCTGCAAGGTCTCGTCGGTCGATGGCCATCCGGCCGTCAAGCTCTCCGACAATCCGGAGAAGGCGACCGGCCTTCCATCGGAGATCGAGCGTTACCTGCGCGTGTTCGGCGACGCGGGTCGCGTGCGCAAGCCGGTGATGGTGTAGCACCCCACCAATTCTCTCGATCGAGGCAGCCGCGCACAGGGGATGCGCGGTATCGGATCGTCACCCCCAGCAGTCCCAGTTCACCCGCATTTGAAGCGATTTGCTTGCGCCTGCTTCACGACGGCTTCACCCTCTGACGGAGTCTTCCGCACCTTTCAGATCGAGTTAAGCAACCATCTCGTCTACTTCGTGTTGCAGGCGCAACGCTTCGCTGCGATCGTTGATCGGCTTGGGGAATAAGGTGTTTCGCAGAACAGCGACGTCAGCGGAGCGACACAGCTTCCTTCACGTCATCAAGCTCGTCTCGCCTTTCGTGATGGTCGTCGTGCTCCAGGCGGCGATCGCGGGATTCAGTCTCGAGGTGATGTCGTCGGTCCGCGCCTATGTGGCGGGCGAAGCGCTATGGTCGCGTTCGCAAAAGAACGCCGTCTATTTCCTCAACCGCTATCTGCACTCGGGCGAGGCCAGCCTGTTCGCGCAGTATCAAGCCTCGCTTGCCGTTCCCATCGGCGACGAGTTCGCGCGCTGGGCGCTCGAGCGCGATCCCGTCGACGTCGAGGCCGCCCGCATCGGCTTCCTGCAGGGCGGCAACCATCCCGATGACGTACCAGGACTGATCTGGCTGTTTCGCTACTTCAACCGTGTCAGCTTCCTCCAGGAAGCGATCAGCGAATGGGCCGCCACTGATCCCATGCTGCTGGAGCTCAGCGTGTTCGGCGAGCTCATCCGGTCCGAACTGGAAAACGGCCCCATTGCAGACGATCGCCTGCAGTTTCTTGCGTCGCGGCTCTCGGAGCTCAACAGCCAATTCACGGTGCATGCAAAGCGGTTCTCCACCGTCCTCGGCGAGGGCTCCCGCGCGATCAAGTTGACGCTGACCTGCATCAACTTCCTGACCGCAGCGACGCTGATCCTGCTTCTGATCTGGCATACGCGGCGTTTGGTGCTGCAACGGCAGGCGTTCGAACACGCCTTGCATGCCGAGAAAGAGCGCCTGGCCTGGCAGGCGTCGCACGATGGGCTGACCGGTCTGTTCAACCGCCGCGCCTTCGAGGCCCGCCTGCAAAGCGAGCTGGACGATGCCGCGGCGGGTGCGTTCGGCCTCATCCTGCTCGACCTCGACCAGTTCAAGAGTGTCAACGACAACTGTGGCCACCTTGCCGGCGACCGCCTGCTCTGCGAGGTCTCGCGCCTCCTGCAGCAGGACCGGCATGCACATGATCTTGTGGCTAGGCTCGGCGGTGACGAATTCTGCCTGATCCTGCCGCGCTGCCCGCCCTACGAGGCTGTCGATATCGCCGAGCGTCTGCGCAGATCGCTCGAGATGTTCAATTTCGCCTGGGGCGACCGCTGCTTTTCCGTGACCGCCAGCATCGGCGTCGCCTGCATCACCGACCGCAACACCACGCTCGAAGATGCGATGCGGCGCGCGGATGCCGCCTGCTACCGCGCCAAGGAAAAGGGACGCAACAGCGTTCAGGTCGAGGGCGGGAGACCTGATGTGGTCGTTGTTGCGGCACGGCTCCGCGAGCCGGCGCGCGCTTAAGTAGCTCGTTGTCAGCTCCGGGGCAGAATCCCGAGGCCCGTGAGATGAGTGTCGACAAACTGTTCGATCTGCTGGCGCAGCATCTGCGGCGGCACGGCCACCATGCGCTCCTCGAGGCCGAGCGAGATGATGCCATGCACGGCGGAAAACAGCGTGCGCGACAGCAACGCGATCTTCACGTCATCGGCATCCGGCAATAGCCGCACCAGGGGTGGATGCATCAACGCGAAGGCATCCATCACCATCTGAAGAATATCGTCCGGGTAGGGACGGTCGTCCTCCATCCGATGCTCGAACAGCGAGCGCAGCAGATTGGCGTGCTCGGCAAAGAAATCGAGATAGGTCGCGGCCAAGCCATAGAGCTGGCGAACGGGATCTTCGGCAGGAACGCCCCGGAGCTGCGCCGTGAGCGCCTGAACCGTCTCCCGATTGACGGTCAGGATAACCCCATCGAAGTCTCCGAACTCGTTATAGACGCTGCCGACCGAGCAGCCGGCGGCCTCCGCGACGTCCCGAACCTTCAATGATCTCAGTCCCTTAGCTGAGATGATGCCGCGGGCGATCTCCACGATTTGGAGCCGCCGCCAAAGTTTTTTCTTATCGCGTGGCGATTCGTCTTGAACATTGTTCATTTTCGAGCTACTCACGTGAACATTGTTCAAATTAACCTGGAGACCTGCAAAATGCAAACCCTCGCTGTTGATATCGCCGTCACCTTCGTCGACGACGCCAAGGCTCTCGTCACCGGTCTGTGCCGCGCCGCCCTCAACGCCGCGACGGCGCCCATCAACCGCGTCGCCAATACCTGCGACGTTGCCGGCGTCCTCGAGCAGCGTCGGGCGACCTTCCGGATGTGGCGGGCGAGCCGCGCCCGAGCCCGCCGAGAGCGGCGCCGGTTTAGCCTGCTCGGTCGCTTCTCGCCCTTCCGCCGCCTTGCCCATCTGACCTGAGGCGCGCAGCCGGGACATTCCGATCTGCTCGAATGCGCAGCCCCGGTGCAAGGGGGCACTCACCACGTCCCGACGGTCGCGGCGGATCGGGCGGACTTCACCGGACGCGGTTTAGCTTTCTCATCGCGGCACGATATCCCGATCATGCGATCTTCTGCAGCCGCCACAGCACATAATTGCGAACCTAACGAGACCACTTGTCGACCAACAGGATCGGAGGACGAGGAACAGACCAGGCCGGCGACATTCGTGTCCGGCAAAGGTTGATCCGGTCCGCTTCCGGTCGTGACGCCTCCCGACGATTGAACAACCTCAAGCCGCCTTTCCAAGAACAGGACTAGTCATGATCAGGGAATTGATGTCGTCACGCCGTTTCGCGCCGCTGTTCTGGGCGCAATTCTTTTCGGCGCTCAATGACAATGTGCTCAAGAACGCGCTCGTCATCATCCTGCTTTACAGCGCGGCGACGAGCCACGGCGATGCGCTGGTGACGGTCGCAGGCGCCGTCTTCATCTTCCCCTATTTCATCCTGTCCGGGCTCGGCGGCCAGCTTGCCGACAAATACGTCAAATCCGTCGTCGCAAGGCGGCTGAAATTCGTCGAGATCTTCGCCGCGTGCTTTGCCGCTGCCGGCTTCTTCCTGCATTCGGTGCCGCTGCTGTTCGCAGCGCTCGCGCTGTTCGGCACCATCGCCGCCCTGTTCGGGCCGGTGAAATATGCCATGCTGCCGGACCAGCTCGAGCTCGGCGAGCTCGCGACTGGCAACGCGCTGGTCGAAGGCGCGACCTTCATGGCCATCCTGCTCGGCACCGTCGCCGGCGGCCAGTTCGTGGCCGGCTCCGCACATATGGGCTGGGTCGCCTCCGCCGTGGTCGCGCTGGCGCTGCTGTCATGGGCGTTTGCCGCCCGCATTCCGCAGACGACGCCCTCCGCGCCCGATCTCCCCGTCGATGCCAATCCATGGACCTCGACGATGAGCCTGCTCAGGACGCTCTACGCCGACCATCGCCTGTGGGACGGCACCGTGATCGTCTCCTGGTTCTGGCTGGTCGGTGCGATCGTGCTGTCGCTGCTGCCGGCGCTGGTCAAGGACGTCGTCGGTGGCACCGAGGGCGTGGTGACGCTGTGCCTTGCCATCTTCGCGATCGGCATCGCCATCGGCTCGCTGTTTGCCGCAAGCCTGAGCCACGTACGTCCCAATCTCGCGCTGGTGCCGATCGGCGCCATCATCATGGGATTTGCGGGGCTCGATCTCGCCTGGGCCATCGGTGTCGCTGCCAAGGGGCACGAGATCACTGCGCTCGGCTTTGCGACCTCGTTCGGCGGCCTGCGTATGCTGGTCGACTTCGTTGCCTTCGCATTCGGCGGCGGCCTCTTCGTTGTGCCGTCCTTTGCCGCAGTCCAGGCCTGGTCGCAACCTTCCGAACGCGCCCGCATCATCGCCGCCGGCAACGTGCTGCAGGCCGCCTTCATGGTGGTCGGCTCGCTGTTCGTCGCGCTGTTGCAGGCGGCCGGGCTCCATGTCGGCTGGATCTTTTTCGGCCTCGGCGTCGCCAGCTTCGGCGCGGTGTGGTTCGTGCTCACGAAGTGGGGCAAGGAAGGCGTGCGCGATGCCGGCGGGCTTCTGTTCCGCGCCCTGTTCCGTACGGAGGTGCGCGGACTAGAAAACCTGCCGCCTCCGGGCACGCGCATGCTGATCGCGCCGAACCATGTCAGCCTGATCGACGGCCCGCTGCTGCATGCCGTGCTGCCGATCGACGCGAGCTTCGCGGTCGATACTGGTATCGCCAAAGCCTGGTGGGCCAAGCCGTTCCTACGCGCGGTCAGGCACTACACCATGGATCCGAGCAAGCCGCTGGCCGCGCGCGACCTGATCAAGCTCGTCGCCGCGGGCGAGCCAGTCGTCATCTTCCCGGAAGGACGCATCACCGTCTCGGGATCGTTGATGAAGGTGTATGACGGCACCGCGATGATCGCGGACAAGGCCGATGCCGTGGTTGTGCCGGTCCGCATCGAAGGCGCGCAACGCTCTTATCTCAGCTATCTCAACAGCAGCCAGATCAAGCGGTCCTGGTTTCCGCGTGTGACCGTCACCATCCTGCCGCCGGTCAAGCTCCCGGTCGATGAAACGCTGAAGGGCAAGGCACGCCGCAATGCCGCCGGCGCCGCACTGCAGGACGTCATGATCGATGCCCTCGTGAAGAACGCCATGCTCGATCACACGCTGTTCGAAGCGCTCGGACATGCCCATCGCGACCGCGACACCGGCAAGGTCATCATCGAGGACGCGCTCGGCGCCAGGCTAACCTATCGCAAGCTGATTCTCGGCGCGCAGGTCCTGAGCCGCAAGCTCGAGAGCGGCACCGCCGTCGGCGAGAATGTCGGCGTGCTGCTGCCGAACTCGGCGGGCGTTGCCGTAGTGTTCATGGCGCTGCAGAACATCGGCCGTGTGCCGGCGATGCTCAACTTCTCCGCCGGCCCGGTCAACGTGCTCGCCGCCATGAAGGCCGCGCAGGTCAGGACCGTGCTGACCTCGAAGGCCTTCATCGAGAAGGGCAAGCTCGACAAGCTGATGACCGCGATCTCCGCGGAGGCGCGCGTGGTCTATCTCGAGGACGTCCGCGACACGATAGGCGTCGCCGACAAGATCAAGGGCCTGCTCGCCGGCACGACGCCGCGTGTCGCCCGCCAGGCCAACGATCCCGCCGTCGTGCTGTTCACCTCGGGCTCCGAAGGCACGCCGAAGGGCGTGGTGCTGTCCCACCGCAACATCCTCGCCAATGCGGCGCAGGCGCTGGCGCGGGTCGACGCCAACGCCAACGACAAAGTGTTCAACGTGCTGCCGGTGTTCCACTCGTTTGGGCTGACCGGGGGAATGATGATGCCGATGCTGGCGGGCATTCCGATCTACATGTACCCCTCGCCGCTGCACTACCGGATCGTACCCGAGTTGATCTACCAGACCGGCGCGACCATCCTGTTCGGCACCGACACGTTCCTCACCGGCTACGCCCGCTCGGCGCACCCTTACGACTTCCGCACCTTGCGCCTCGTGATCGCCGGTGCCGAGGCAGTCAAGGATCGCACGCGCCAGGTGTTCATGGAGCGGTACGGCATTCGTATCCTCGAAGGCTATGGCGTCACGGAGACCGCGCCCGTTCTCGCCATGAACACGCCGATGGCCAACCGGCCCGGCACCGTCGGCCGCCTGTCGCCTCTGATGGAAAGCCGACTCGACCCGGTCCGCGGCATCGATGATGGCGGACGCCTCTCGGTGCGCGGGCCGAATGTGATGCTCGGTTATCTCAGGGCCGAGAATCCCGGCGTGATCGAAGTACTTCCCGAAGGCTGGCACGACACCGGCGACATCGTTTCGATCGACGCTGCCGGCTTCATCACCATCAAGGGCCGCGCCAAGCGCTTCGCCAAGATCGCGGGCGAAATGGTCTCCCTCTCCGCGGTCGAGAGCATCGGAGCGACCCTGTGGCCGCACGCCGCTACGGTTGCCGTGTCGATCCCCGACGCACGCAAGGGAGAGCGCATCGTGCTGCTGACGACGGAAAAAAACGCCGAGCGCAGCGCGATGCTGGCTCGGGCCAAGACGATCGGCGCATCCGAGCTCACCGTGCCTGCGACAATCATGGTGGTCGACAAGGTGCCGTTGCTCGGCACCGGCAAGACCGACTATGTCACGGCCACGACGATGGCACGTGAGCAGGCGTCCGCGCCGGACCGGGAGGTGGCATAGGGGCGGCGACCGGTTCCGTCGGTCACGCCGCGGTCCGCCGCTCCTGCGCGTAGCGCACCAGTGCGACGAAGCGGTAGATGCCGTGCACGAACTTGCCGTAGGGCATGGTGATGAACAATGCGAACACGGCGCCGAGATGCAGCGCGAGCAATGGCCCCATCGCGCCTGTCTCGCGCAGGACGAGCAGCAGCATTCCGGTGACGCCGGTCAGGAACAGCATGGCAATGAAGCCGACATCCATGCCGTAGCGGGTCTCGTCGAGCAGCGCGGGATCGCGCCGCATCTTGGCCATGAACAGACCGATCGGCCCAACGATGAGGCCGATGCCGCCCAGCGTGCCCAGCACCACGGGCAGGTCCCACCACGGATACGGCGCCTCGCGGCCGAGCAGATAGTGATACAGCGTCGCCACCGACGTCGCGGCAAAGCACAGCAGGAAGCCGTAGAAGGTCAGATGATGATAGCTTTTCCGCCGGTCGGTGGGCTTGTCGTCCTCGTTGTAGCAACCGACACCGCCGCCATGGAGATAGCGCAGCTCGCCGGCATCGCGGATCGCCTGGAAGATCGAGCCCCCGTCGACGCGGCCGTCAATGGGCGGGCCGATGTCACGCCAGAAGGCGCGCACGCTCATAAAAAGCGCAAAAACGGCATAGAGAAAGGCAGCACCGAACAGTCCGGCCATCATATTGTGCGGCATCAACTTGTAGAAGGCGCCAGGGCCGGTGTGCACACCAAACAGAACGCTCCGGTCATTCAAGGCGGCGAAGCCGAGGATGAAGGCCGCCATGCTGAGCGCTGCGACAATGCTGATGACGAGGCCGTTGCGCGCGAACGCGCCGGAGAGCGCCTGAGGCCAGGCATAGGCCGCATAGGATTCCGCGCGCGCGACAGCCAGCGTCTTCGGGACATTGACGTTGAACTCGTGCGGCGGCGAGAACTGGCAGTCGACGTAGCAGGCGCCGCAGGCATGGCAGAGATTGGCAAGGTAGTTGAGGTCGCCGTCAGAGAAGGCGCGGCGCATTTCCATCGCCGGAAATACCGCGCACAGGCCCTCGCAATAGCGGCAGGAATTGCAGACCGTCATCAGACGGTCGGCTTCGTCCAAGATCCTAGTTCCGTGCATGTTTTGCCGCTTCCCGTCCCGCGATCCGCCCGAACACGCTGCCGATGGTCATGCCCATTCCGGCCGCATAGCCCTTGCCCAGCACGTTGCCGGCCATGATCTCGCCGGCCGCGAACATGTTGGCGGACGGCTTGCCGTCCTTCATCAGCATCCGCGCCTCCTTGTTCACGCGCGTCCCGAGATAGGTGAAGGTGATGCCCGGCCTTACCGGATAGGCGAGATAGGGCGCTGTCTCGATCTTGCGCGCCCAGTGTGTCTTGGGTGGCGTGATGCCCTCGGTCACGCAGTCATCCAGAATCGTGTGGTCGAACGTGCCGGGCCGCACTGCGGCGTTGAACTCGGTGATGGTCTTTTCCAGCGCGGCCGGATCGAGTTCGAGCTTGCCGGCCAGTTCGGCAACCGTCTGCCCGGCGATCGGCGGAAACAACGTCGGCATGAAGCTGGTGACGACGGTGGAGTCGAAGATGATATAGGCGATCTGGTCGGGCTGCGCCGCAACCAGTCGGCCCCAGATCGCATAGCGCTTCGGCCAGATGTCCTCGCCCTCGTCGTAGAAGCGCTGCGCGTGCTTGTTGACGACGATGCCGAACACCACCGAGTCGTGGCGCGTGATGATGCCGCCGTCGAATTTCGGCGCGCGGGCGTCGATCGCGACCGCGTGGCACTGGGTGGGATCGCCGACCTCCTGCACGCCCTTGTCGAGCAGAATCTTCAGGATCGACCCGCGATTATAGGGCGTGCCGCGAATGAGGAAGTTGTCAGCGGCCTCGCCCCAATATTGCTTGAGCCATTCGATGTTGGCTTCGAAGCCGCCGGCTGCGGCAACCAGCGCGGTGGCGCGGATCTCGGTCTGCCCGTTGATCGGCCGCTTGAGGCGCGCCGCGAGGAACATGCCGTCCTCAATCTCGAGGTCGGTGACCTCGGCGTCGTATGCGACGTCGACGCCGAGCCGCTCCGCCGTGAGATAGAGCGCATTCAGCATCGCGCGGCCACCGCCGAGAAAGAAGGAGTTGGTGCGGCCGAGGCTCAGCGTGCCGCCCAGCGAGGGCTGCCAGCGCACGCCCTGCTCCACGATCCAGTTCAGGATGTCCTTGGACTCGCGGATCATGTGGCGCGCCAGCATCTCGTCGGTCTGCCCGCCGGTGACGCGCAGCAGGTCCTCCCAGAACTCGTCCTCGGTGTAGGGGCCGGTCAGGATTTCGGTCGCGGCATCATGGGCGCAGCGCATGTTGCGGGTGTGGCGGGTGTTGCCGCCGCGATAGAACTTCGGCGCGCCTTCCAGCACGAGCACCGAGGCGCCGCCGCGCCTGGCGCTGATCGCCGCGCACAGCGCCGCATTGCCGCCACCGATCACCAGCACGTCGTATTTGCTGCCCATACCGTCTGCCCGATGCGACGCAGTTGGAGACATTCTACCCGCAGGCGGCCTGGACCCGCCATTGCGCACGTTTGTATACAAAGATATACGAGAATGGAGCAACCGGCATCTCTGCATGGGCAGGATGCGCCCCGGGGAAACCATGGCAAGGCGTCCGGCGAAGGCAAGCGGATCGATCGCGCGCGGCGGCGGTGTCGCATTGGGCGAAGCCGTATTCCGCTCGCTGTGCGAGGCGCTGCAGGCCGGCAGCTACCGCGCCGGCGACCGATTGCGCGAAGAGGAAGTGGCGCAGCGGCTGAACGTGAGCCGCACGCCCGTGCGGGAAGCCCTGGGGCGCCTCGCCGCGCGCGGCTTCGTCGAGCCAGCCGGTGGCCGCGGGCTGATCGTGCGCAATCTCGACATTTCCGAGGTGCTCGAGCTCTATGCCATGCGCGAGATCATGGAAGGGGCCGCGGCGCGCCTCGCTGCCGAGCACGCCTCTACCCCGGAGATCGACGCGCTCGGGGATATCGAGCAGGCTTTCGTCGCGGCGGCCAAGACCGACAAGGCCGAGATGGCAAGGCTCAACCGGGCTTTTCACGAAGCCATCTGCCGGGCGGCGCGCAACCGCTATCTCGACAATGCGTCGCGGGAATTGCAGGACTGGATCGCCCTGCTCGGCCCGACCACCTTCACGGTGACCGGACGCCCCTCGACCAGCCATAGCGAGCATCAGGCGATCATCGCCGCGATTGCGGCGCGCGACGGCGACAAGGCCGAGCAGCTCGCGCGGGCGCATATCCGCGAGGCGCTACGCTGCCGGCTGAAGCTGCTGCAGAAACAGTAGGCCCCCTAGCGCCTCGCCCCTCGCGCGGGACGCACATCTTCAGCCGAAGCCGATAAGGCACTGTCGAGCAGCTCGGTCGGGCCACCCAGCGCACGCGTCAGGCGGACGGCGGCTCTCAGCAACAGCGACGCCATCGCCTTGATATTGTCCCGCGTGAAGCGCGGCTTCGGCCCTGAGAGCGACAGGGCACCGACGCATTTGCCGCCAGGACCGAACACCGGGCAGGCAAGCCCGGCGCAATCGGGATCGCGCTCGCCAAAGGACACTGCGATGCAACCCTCGCGAATCTCGTCGTAGGCCTCGCCCTTCTCCCCGTCGAAGGCCAGGATAATCCGTCCGGCCGCGCCGCGGTCCAACGGCAGCAGCATGCCGGCCTCGACGCGGTCGAGCGTCGAGTGTTGGGAATCGACCCGGAAGACGCAGAGCCTGCGCTTCGCATCATGCCGCACGTGATACGATGGACTTTCCGTGCCGTCGGCGACGAGCTGACGCAGCAGCGGCACCACGCGATCATGCAGATTGTTGCTGCGCTGGTAGACCGCGCCGAGCCGGAACGGTGTCGGCCCGAGATGGTAACGACCGTCGGCGAACTGCACGAGGTAGCCGAATTCCTGAAGAGACGTCATCAGCCGCAACAGCGTGCTTTTGTACATCTTGGTGCGCCGGGCGAGCTCAGCGAGCGTCATCGGCTCCGGCGCGTCCTCGAAGGCGGCCAGGATGCTCAGGGCACGGTCGACGGCTGCGACGCCGGGCGAAGGCATGGCGTGTCCTATTGGGGAAATCCGGAGGGGTCGATGAGCTTTGCGATAACGGGAAAATACGCATCGCCCATGCCCTTGTCGATCGTCTCCTGGAAGATGGTGCGCATCAGCGCCGCGCCGCGCAGATTTAGCCCGGCTTGCGCGCCAAGCTCCAGCGCATAGGAAAGGTCCTTCATTGCATATTCGGTGGAGAACGCCCGCAGAGGAAAATCCTTGGCAACGATCGCCTTCATGCCGTGATTACGCAGCGCAAAGCTGTCCGCTGACCCCTTGGACAGCGTCTCCAGCAGCAGCTTCGGCTCGACGCCGCTGTGCTTGGCGATCGCGACCGCCTCCGCCAGCGCATTGACGGTCTCGAACAGAACCATGTTGTTCAGGATCTTCGTCACCTGTCCGGCCCCGGTGCCTCCGCAGAGGGTGACGTCCGTTGCGAAATGCCGGATCAACGGCTCGACCCTGGCAAAGTGCTCGGGTGTGGCGCCAACCATGACGCTGAGCGTGCCGTCCTGCGCAGCCTGGCGCGTGCGCGCGATCGGGGCGTCGATCCAAAGCGCACCCTTGTCAGCGAGCTGCTTGGCGAACGACCGCGTTAGGCCGACATCGGAGGTGCCGAGATCGATCACGGTCTGGCCATTTCTGATCACCGGCAAAATGCCCTCGAAGACCGACATCACGTGCCTCGCGCTAGGCAGGCACAGGAAGATGGTCTCTGCGCCGGTGACGAGATCCCCGATCGACTTCGCCGCCGTGGCCCCGTCGTCCACGATCCGCGCCAGCGGCTCCGCGGCAAGGTCGAACGCGAGCACCGCCCGGCCGCTCTTGCGCAACAGGTTGCGGCAGATCGGCTCGCCCATGACGCCAAGACCGATGAACCCAATCGAACCAGACATTCCGTACTCTCCTCGAAATCTTCCGGCCGGGCAGGTACAGCCTGCCCGGCCGACGCGGTTACTTCACCAGCGGGCAGCCGCCTTCGCTCATCGGGCGGAACACTTCTTCGCCCGGCTTGGAGCTGACGACCCGGTAATAGTCGAACTTATACTTGGACTCCTCCGGTTTCTTCACCTGCACCAGGTACATGGTATGCAGCACGCGTCCGTCCGGGCGGATCGCAACGTCCTTGTTGTACATATCATTGACCTTCAGCTCGTGCATCTTGGCGGCAACGGCGGTCGCATCGGTGGTACCGGCTGCCTTAACGGCTGAAAGGTAGTGGTGGACGCCGCTATAGACGCCGGCCTGCACCATGCTGGCGACCTTGCCGTCCATCTGCGCGGCGTAGCGCTTCGACCAGGCACGGGTCTGCTCGTTGAGGTCCCAATAGAACGAGGTCGTCACCTGCAAGCCTTGGGTGACCTTCAGGCCCAGCGAGTTCACGTCCGTGATGAAAACGAGCAGACCAGCGAGCTTCTGGCCACCCTCGACGATACCGAATTCACCAGCCTGCTTGATAGCGGTCTGCACGTCTGCGCCCGACGTCGCAAGCCCAACAACGTCGGCCTTCGAGCCCTGCGCCTGCAACAGGAAGGACGCAAAATCAGCGGTGCCGAGCGGATGGGCGGCCGAGCCGATCACCTTGCCGCCCGCGGCCTCGATGAATTTCGTGGCATCGCGTTGAAGCGCGTGGCCGAAAGCGTAGTCGGCCGTCACGAAGTACCAGGTTTTGCCGCCGGCCCGCGTGATCGCGTCACTGGTGAGCTTGGACAGCGCGTAGGTGTCGTAGTTGAAGTGGAAGCTGACCGGCGAGCAGGATTTCCCGGTGAAGTCGGACGAGCCGGGGCCAGAGATGACGAAGATCTTGTTCTTCTGTTTCGCAACTTCGAGGATGGCAAAGCCGGCCGACGAGGCCGCGCCGTCCGCAATCATGTCGACGCCTTCATTGTCGAACCATTTGCGCGCGGTGGCCGATGCGATGTCGGGCTTGTTCTGATGGTCGGCCGAAATGATCTCGATCTTCTTGCCGAGCAGCTCGTTGCCGAAGTCCTCTGCGGCGAGCTTTGCAGCGACCACCGAGCCGCGCCCGCCATTGTCGGCGAACACGCCCGACTGGTCGTTGAGCACGCCAATCCTGATCACATTGTCGGCTGCAAACGCAGTGCTCGCTTGTGCGGCCAGAATCGCCGCCATCATCCAACGCAACTTCATAACTACGCTCCCTTTCAATAATTCTGCTTATCGAGGATGTCTTGCAGCACCGGCGCGATGTAGCGCCGGAACTGTTCCGGGTTCTCACTCATCGGAAAGTGGCCGAGCCGCTCCATCACCGTCGCCTTGGCACCGGGAATGCCGGCGGCGGTGCGCAGCGTGTCTTCCGGCGTGCAGGAGAAATCGTACTCGCCGGTGAGGAGATAAAGCGGGCACTGGTTGACGTCGATGTCAGAGGTGCGCCCGCGCAGATCGCCGTCGACGCGATAGAAATAGAGATCGCCCTTGAAGATGCCGGGGCCACCCTGCTTGTAGCCCCACAGCGTCTCGTCGCGCGAGGCTTCCGGGCCGTTGGGCGCGATCAGCCCGGAGACCAGCGCGGCGCAGACCTCGCCGCCATGAACGTCGGGCCGGTTCAGCCAAGCCGTGTCGTACCAGGGTTGCTGGAAGTCCGCGGCCTCCAGCCCGATCAATGCGCGAAACTCGCGCGCATGCTCGATGGCCAGATTGAGCACGATACGGCCGCCGATCGAGCACCCCATCACCACCGGGCGCTCCAGCTTCAGCGCGTTGCAGAACGCGCGGATGGTTGCCGTGTAGCTCGCGGTGGTCAGCCGATACTCGGTGCCATATTGGCTGTCAGGCGGATTGGACTTGCCGTGCCAAGGCATGTCGAAGGCGACGACGCGGAAATGTCCGGTGAACTCGGGATCGGTCAGCAAGTGGCGCCATTGCCGCGCGTCAGAACCGGCGGTGTGGAGGCAGACCAAGGGAATGCCGCTGCCGTTCTCCTCGAAATAGATCCGGTTGATCTCTCCATTGATTTCGACGTGCACGTAGCGCCCGACGATCGGCTCGATGAAGCCGTTCATGACGCACCTCCGAAACCGCTCCGCCGGGGCAACGCCAGCAGATCCTTGAAATACTGAAGATGCGTCATGAAGGGATGCAGATCCCCTTCAAGGGTCGCCTGTCCGCGCTTGGTCAGCGCGAGCAGGTCATGCCAGCCGGCCGGTGGCATCTGCTGCCAATGGGCAGCAAGTGCAGCCGGCGTCGCACGATAGGCGAACCGCCAGGTGCGCATCAGGACAGGTGCCGGCGTCATATCCACGATCTGCCCGGCGCGGATGGCGACGTGAAATGGCTGGGTGCTCGGGCCGAGCAGGCAGTCGACGTCGAGCCAGCGTCCGCGGACGGTCAAATCAGCGTCGTGTGCCAGCAAGTCCGGGATCGTCTTGAAGGCTGCGATGACGGCGTCCGGCGCGAACGGCACCGGATCGGTGTCGTGACGAACCAGTCTCGATTCCATCGTCTCGCCTCCCTTATTCTGCTGTACAGAACGTCATTCTATTTATATTCTAGTTCTATACAGGCCTCCCGCCCGAACTCAAGTGGGTGTGATGCTCAAGGAGCCGCATGCCGTCGCGAGGGGCTTCAACAGGAGGGCTGTCTCGGGAGTTGTCGGCTCGAGATTAGGCCTCGAAGACGCGCGCAAGCAACCAATAGCCGCCAAGCACGCCGATGATCGCGGACAGCGCGTAGACCAGCGCCGGCGCCCTCACCGGTTCGGAACGGTCTTCAAGGCTGGGTCGGTCGGCCAAACGGAGGATCGGCAACGCGATCGCAACGATGGCAACCTGTCCGATTTCGACGCCGATATTGAAAGCGGCAAGCGCCGTCGCCGCTGCGTTCGGCGGCAGCCCGATCTCGCGAAGCACGCCGGCGAAGCCGAAGCCGTGGATCAGTCCGAACAGAAACGCCGCGCGCCAACGCTTGTCGACGTCGCGCGAGAAGAAGTTCTCCACGGCGACGAAGACGATCGAGGCTGCGATTGCGGGCTCCACGATGCGGCTCGGGATGACGAGAACGTCAAGTGCGGCGAGCGACAAGGTGATCGAATGGGCGATGGTGAAGGCAGTCACGATCTTGACCACAGGAATGAGCCGTCTTGCCCACAGCACCACGGCAACCAGAAATGCGACGTGATCGTAGCCGAGAAAGATGTGTTCGATCCCGGTGAGGACATAGCGCTGCATCGTCGACAGCAGCGACGGCGGCGCGGCTGAAAGCGTGACTGTCGTGTTGCCTGCATCGAGCAAGGCCTGCGCCTCCGACCGGCCTTGCGCAATCAGTACGATTTGACGTGCGGCCGGATCCTTATCGGTCAACACGGTCGAACGATAGACGATGTCGCCGGCGGCATCAGCGCAGGCAAAGCCGTTGCGATAGATGATGCCGTCGCCGTCGGCCAGGATCGCCGCATCTCCGGCCGCACAGGGCTTGGCACCGCCCGTGACAGCTAGGTGCGTGCTCATATAGGCGAGGATGGCGGATTTGGCTGCTTCGACCGCGGCGGGATCGACCGCGTCTTGCCTGGGGTCGTACGTACGCAAACCGATCAGGCGATCGACATCGCTGCCCTTCAGTCCAAGTTCGATGCTGACCGCGCGATCGGGGCTCAACGCCACGCGCGCCGTGACGAGGTTGACCTGATGCGCCTCAGCCGGGACACAGATGCCGAGCAGGACCGCAAGCCACGGCAGAAGCAACCGCCTCATGACCCCGCTCCATCCCGCTCACGCCAGCACATCCGCCACGACCGCGTTGAGGACGCCCCGAGCATCGGCCGGCTTCAGCCGCACCTGCAAGCCGCGTTGACCGCCATTGAGATAGACCATGTCATGCGCGAGCGCACTCCGCTCGATCACGGTGCGCGCGGGCTTACGCTGCCCGAACGGGCTGATGCCACCGACCTTGTAGCCGGTGACGCGTTCCGCCTCGGGCGGCTTCATCATCTGCGCCGACTTGCCGGCCATGGCGGCGGCGAGCTTCTTCATCGAGACTTCACGGTCGGACGGCACGACCACGCAGACCGGCTTGCCGTCTACCTGCGCCATCAGCGTCTTCAGGACGCGCGCGGGATCCTCACCGAGTGCTGATGCAGCTTGCAGCCCGATGCTCTCGGCGTCGGGATCGTAGTCGTAGGCGTGGATGGTGAAGGCGACACCGGCGGCGGTGAGCGCTCGCGTGGCTG
Organism: Bradyrhizobium sp. Leaf396; assembly: GCF_001424605.1. NCBI lineage: Bacteria > Pseudomonadati > Pseudomonadota > Alphaproteobacteria > Hyphomicrobiales > Nitrobacteraceae > Bradyrhizobium > Bradyrhizobium sp. Leaf396. The sequence goes on along the minus strand of NZ_LMQJ01000008.1, from coordinate 136,709 downwards.
GGGTGACCCTGGACATGGGCCATATCTACCACCGACACTGCGAGGAGCGAAACGGCGAAGCAATCCAGGATCCCACCGCGGACAGTCTGGATTGCTTCGCTACGCTCGCAATGACGGTGTGGGCGCAGACGAGGGTCACACCTCCGGCGTCCCCTACTCCGCCGCGTCCCGCATCTCGGCGCGCTCAGCCCGCGCCGCGCAGAACTTGAACTCCGGGATCTTGCCAAACGGATCGAGCGCCGGGTTGGTCAGCAGGTTCGCGGCCGCCTCCGCATAGCAGAACGGCATGAACACCATGTTCTCCGGCACATCACGGTCGGAGCGGACCTTGACCTCGACCGCGCCGCGGCGCGTCTCCAGGCGGATGAAGTCGCCCGGCATCAGCCTCTTCTTGCGCATGTCCTTTGGCGACATGAACGCGACCGCCTCGGGCTCGATCTGGTCGAGCACCTGTGCGCGGCGCGTCATCGAGCCGGTGTGCCAGTGCTCCAGCACCCGGCCGGTCGACAGCACCATCGGATATTCATCGTCCGGAATCTCGTCCGGCGGGATCACCTTGGCCGGCACGATCTTGCCCCGGCCGTTCGCGGTCGGGAAGCCGGTGGTGAAGATGATCTCGTTGCCGGGCTTGTCCGGATCGTCGACGGGGTAGGTGACCGCGCCTTCGCGCACGAGACGTTCCCAGGTGATGTTCTTGAGCGACGGCATCAGTTGCGCCATCTCGGTGAAGACGTCGCCGGGCCCGGAATAATTCCATGGCAAGCCCATGCGCTTGCCGATCTCCTGGATGATCCAGAGATCCTGCCGCGCATCACCGGGCGGCTTGACCACCTGGCGTGCGAGTTGCACGCGGCGGTCGGTGTTGGTGAAGGAGCCGTCCTTCTCCGCGAAGGCGGACGCCGGCAGGATCACGTCGGCATGGAACGCGGTCTCGGTGACGAAGAGATCCTGCACCACGAGGTGATCGAGCATCGCCAGCGCCTGACGCGCATGCTGGAGATCCGGGTCGGACATCGCGGGGTTCTCGCCCTCGATATACATGCCCTTGATCTCGCCGGCGTGGATCGCATTCATGATCTCGACCACGGTCAGGCCGCGGACGGGATCGAGATCCTGCAGCCAGAGCTTCTCGAAATTGCTGCGCATGTCGTCGCGCCCGACCGGCTGATAGTCCGGCAGGAACATCGGGATCAGGCCGGCATCGGAGGCGCCCTGCACGTTGTTCTGGCCACGCAGCGGATGCAGGCCGGTGCCGGGACGGCCGACCTGGCCGGTGATCAACGCCAGCGCGATCAGGCAGCGCGCATTGTCGGTGCCGTGGACGTGCTGGCTGATGCCCATGCCCCAGAAGATGATGGACGACTTTGCGCGGGCATAGGTCCGCGCCACCTCGCGCAGGGTCTGCGCCGGGATACCGCAGATCGCCTCCATCTTCTCCGGCGTGAACTCCTTGATCTTCTCCTTGAGCTCGTCGAACCCTTCGGTGTAGCCGGCAATGTACTGGTCGTCGGTCAGACCCTCGGTGATAATCGTATTGATCATCGCGTTGAGCATGGCGACGTCGGAGCCAGGCTTGAACTGCAGATGCTTGGTGGCGTGGCGCGACAGCGTCTGCCGGCGCGGATCCATCACGAACAGTTTTGCGCCATTCTGCTTGACAGCGTTTTTGATGAAGGTCGCCGCAACCGGATGGTTCACGGTCGGATTGGCGCCGATCACGATGATGACTTCGGCATCCATCGCCGCGGCAAACGGCGCCGACACCGCGCCCGAGCTCAGGCCTTCGAACAGCGCCGCCACCGACGAGGCGTGGCACAGCCGCGTGCAGTGGTCGACATTGTTCGAGCCGAAGCCGGTGCGCACCAGCTTCTGGAACAAATAGGCCTCTTCGTTGGAGCCCTTGGCCGAGCCGAAGCCGGCGAGCGCCTTCACGCCGTTCTCGTCGCGGATCTTGACGAGCCCCTTGGCGGCGATATCGAGCGCTTCCTCCCAGCTCGCTTCGCGGAAATGCGTGAACGGATTGGCCGGGTCGACCTGGTCATTGGCATCCTTCTTCGCATTCGGCAGCCGCACCAGCGGCCTGGTGAGACGATGCGGATGATGGATGTAGTCGAAGCCGAAGCGGCCCTTCACACAAAGCCGATTGTGATTGGCGGGGCCGTCGCGGCCCTCGGCGTAGATCACCTTCTCGTCCTTGACGTCGTAGGTGACCTGGCAGCCGACGCCGCAGAACGGGCAGAGCGAATCGACCTTCCTGTCGGGAAAGGTGACGCGGGTCTGCTTGTCGTCCAGCATCACGGCCGGCATCAAGGCGCCGGTCGGACAGGCCTGCACGCACTCGCCGCAGGCGACGCAGGTGGACTCGCCCATGGGGTCGTCGAAGTCGAACACGACCTTTGCGCCGTGGTTACGATAGGCCATGCCGATGACGTCGTTGACCTGGACCTCGCGACAGGCGCGCACGCACAGGCCGCACTGGATGCAGGCATCGAGATTGACGCGCATCGCCGGATGGCTGGCGTCGGTCGTCCACCGCTCGGCGGCGGGGAAGCGGCTCTCGGTGATGCCTGTCGTTTCGGCCCAATGCCAGAACTTCGAGTCTGGATCGTGCGAGGTCTCGCGCGCCGGCTGGTCGGCGACCAGCAGCTCCATCACCATCTTCTGCGCGGACACTGCACGCGCCGACTCGGTCTTCACCTTCATGCCGACCGATGGCGTGCGCTTGCAGGACGCCGCCAGCACCCGCTCGCCCTCGATCTCGACCATGCAGGCGCGGCAATTGCCGTCGGGGCGATAGTCCGGCGCCGGCGAATAGCACAGATGCGGAATCTCCCGCCCCTGGCGTTTTGCAACCTGCCAGATCGTTTCGCCGGGATTGGCCTCGACCTGCTTGCCGTCGAGCTCGAACGTAATCTTGGTCATTCGGCCGCTTCCTTGAACTCGTCAGGGAAATATTTGATCACGGATGAGAGCGGATTCGATGCCGCCTGTCCGAGCCCGCAGATCGAGGCATCGCGCATCGCCTGGCTCAATTCTTCCAGCAAGGCACGGTTCCAGACCGGCTTCTGCATCAGCAGCGCCGCCTTTTGCGTTCCGACGCGGCACGGAGTGCATTGGCCGCAGCTCTCGTCCTCGAAGAACTTCATCAGGTTCAGCGCCGCTGCGCGCACGCTGTCCTTCTGAGACAGGATCACGATCGCCGCCGATCCGATGAAGCAGCCGTATTTCTCCAGCGTGCCGAAATCGAGCGGAATGTCGTCCATCGACGCCGGCAGGATGCCGCCGGACGCACCGCCCGGAAGATAGGCGTAGAACTGATGGCCGTCGGCCATGCCGCCGCAATATTCGTCGATCAGCTCGCGTACGGTGATGCCGGCGGGGGCGAGCTTCATGCCGGGATCCTTCACGCGTCCCGAGACCGAGAAGCTGCGGAGACCATGACGCTCGTGGCGACCATGGCCCCTCCACCATTCGGCGCCCTTCTCGACGATGTCGCGCACCCACCACAGCGTCTCGATATTGTTGATGAGCGTCGGCAGCCCGAACAGGCCGACCTGGAACGGATAAGGTGGCTTGTGCCTGGGCAGGCCGCGCTTGCCCTCGATGCTCTCCAGCAGCGAGGATTCCTCACCGCAGATGTAAGCGCCGGCACCGCGCCGCAGGTGCAGCGTCGGCCCGCCCGGCGGCAGCTTTGCGATCTCGCGCTGGAGAATCTCGCGCGAGGCCGGATATTCGTCGCGAAGATAGATGTAGACATCGGAGGCCTGCACGACATGCGCGCCGATCAGCATGCCCTCGATGAAGCGATGCGGATCGGTTTCGAGGTAATGACGGTCCTTGAACGTGCCGGGCTCGCCCTCATCGCCGTTGATCGCCATCAGCCGCGGCCCTGGCTCGCCGAGCACGGCGCGCCATTTGCGCCCTGTGGGAAAGCCCGCGCCGCCGAGTCCGCGCAGCGAAGCGTCGTCGAGCGCCTTCAGGAGATCGTCCTTCGACAGCTCGCCCGAGCGTACGCGATCGAGGAGCCTGTAGCCGCCGGCGGCGACATAGGCCTCATAGCCGGTATATTCAGGCAGATGCGCGTGAGTGTCGCCGGCCTTGGCCGCCTTTATCACATTGGCGACGGTGGCATGGTCGACGAAGTTGTGACCGACCTCTGCCGTGGGCGCGGTATCACAACGGCCGACGCAGGGCGCGCGCACGACGCGGATGCCAGGCCCGGACGCGCTCTGCAGATCCTCGAGCAGCTTCTCGCCGCCAAGCATCGCGCAGGTCAGCGAATCGCAGACGCGGATCGTCAGCGGCGGGATGTCCGGCTCGCCTTCCTTCACCACGTCGAAATGCGCGTAGAAGGTTGCCGTCTCGAACACCTCTGCAAATGAGAGCTTCATCTCGTCGGCGAGCGCGGCCAGATGCGCAGCCGAGATCTGGCGGTACTTGTCCTGGATCAGGTGGAGATATTCGATCAGGAGATCGCGACGCCGCGGCCTGTCGCCAAGCAGAAGCTCGATCTCGTGCGCGGCGGTCGGATCAATCTGGCGCCCTTTAGGGGTGGCCTTGGCGCGCCGGCGCCCCTCGCCCGGATGCTCGAACGGGCGGACCTCATGCACGTCGTGGCTCATCGATTGGTCCCGATCTCGTCTCTTTCTAGAACGACTGCAGTTCTAGCTTCTGGCATGCCAGATGCCAAGCAGGTTATCATGCTGGCGGAAGCAGTTGAGCGCAGCAACGCACCCCTGGAGCGCGCGCGGACACGTCTTGCGTTGGTCCGACACGCCGACTGACAGAAGGAAGCCTGAATTAGTCCGGAGATCAATAAAGGCGTCCTATGCTGCGATAGCGAAATCAAATCGCGCTCCCGCCCCAAGCTAGGCGGAAGCGCGGATGGTGCTCTCCCGCGGTGAATGCGCGATCAGAAGATCTTGATCGCGCTCTCCAGCGTCTTCCACACACCCCAGGCCAGGGGAATGCCGACGAAGGCCCAGAACAGCGCCGCCTTGGCATCGAGCCCGCCAAAGCCGATGCCGTAGGAGCCGTGCGGTCCCGCGGCTGCTGCGCTGGCGCTCGCCGCCTGCAGCTTGGCAACGTCGGCGTCCTTCATGTGCCATTTCGAGTCGACCGGCTTGATCAGATAGTTGCAGATCAGGCCGGCGATCAGCATGGCGCAGAGAATGTACATCGTCGTGTTGTAGAGCTGGTCGCGCGGCACGCCGGCCGCAAGCTGGAACTCGCGGATGTAGTTCACAACCACGGGACCAATGATGCCCGCGGTCGACCACGCCGTCAGCAGCCGGCCGTGGATGGCGCCGACGAACTGGGTGCCGAACATGTCGGCAAGATAGGCCGGCACGGTCGCAAAGCCGCCGCCATACATCGACAGGATGATGCCGAAACCGACCACGAACAGCAGCTTCGAGCCCATCGCCGCGAAGGTCGGCGCCAGCGCATACAGCACGATGCCGAGGATGAAGAACGTGTAGTAGGTGTTCTTGCGTCCGATCTTGTCCGACAGCGAGGCCCAGAAGAAGCGGCCGCCGATATTGAACAGCGAGAGCAACCCGGCGAAGCCCGCAGCGATCGCTGCGATCTGCGCCTTCTGTCCTGCATCAAGCGCATTGAAGCCTACGTCCGGCAGGCCGATCAGCTTGCCGCCGAAGATCTCCTGCAGCATCGGCGAGGCCATGCCGATCACGCCGATGCCAGCCGACACGTTCAGGCACAGGACCCACCAGATCAGCCAGAACTGCGGCGTCTTGTGCGCATCATTAAGATGGACGTTGTTCTTCGAGATCATCGCGTTGGCCTTGGACGGCGGGGTCCAGCCCTCGGGCTGCCAGCCCGCCGGCGGCAGGCGATAGCGGAATGCGCCGATCATCATGAACACGAAGTAGATGACGCCCATCGCGACGAAGGTCTCCCAGACGCCGACCGAGCTCGGACTCTTGAAATAGTTCATCAGGAGGTTCGCCAATGGCGCGCCGATCATGGCGCCGCCGCCGAAGCCCATGATGGCCATGCCGGTCGCCATGCCGCGACGGTCCGGAAACCATTTCACGAGCGTCGACACCGGCGAGATATAGCCGAGGCCGAGACCGATGCCGCCGATCACGCCCGACCCCAGCCACAGCAGCCAGAGCTGATGGGTGTAGATGCCGATCGCGCCGAGGAAGAGACCGCCGCACCAGCACAGCGCCGAGACGAAGCCGGCCTTGCGCGGGCCGACGCGCTCCAGCCAGCCGCCCCAGACCGCAGCCGCGATGCCGAGCAGCACGAAGAACAGCGTGTACATCCAGCCCATGCTGGCGACCCGCCAGTCGCAGGTGGTCGTAAACAGCTCCTGGACCAGCGACATGTCCGGACATGCCTTCGGCGCGGTCACGCCGATCGCGCGCGACAGCGGCAGCCAGAAGACCGAGAAGCCGTAGGCCATGCCGATGCACAGATGGATGCACAGCGCCGCAGGCGGCACCAGCCAGCGATTGAAACCGGCGGTCGCGATCGTGCGTTCACGATCGAGCAAACCGGGAGCACCAACCGGTGCAAGAACGGTATCAGCGGTCGTCATAAGCATTCCCTCCCAAGTGCGGCCTTGCCGGCACACCGATTTGAGACCGGCCATGCGTGCTCGGCAGCCGCGCATGACAGGTCGGATTTCGCGTCGAAGCGGAATGCGCAGGCGCGCTCGCGTCATGTGCGCCGAGCAAGCAGCTGATCGCGGCGACATCCCTTCGCCTCGCCAGCAGCGTTGCAGTCGTGCTCTCGCGCCCTCATCCCCCTCTACACCTTGTCCCGAGATGAGCAACGCGCGTGCCAGAAGTCGCATCGTGACGATTCAACGACTTCCCGCAGCGCAATGTGCTGCGCCGGACAGAATGTCCGGACCTCATCGGACAAAATGTCCAATCAGGAGGCTTCCGGCAGCCAGACCGTGAACGTGCTTCCGAGGCCGACGCGGCTTTCGGCGGTGATCTGGCCGCCCTGTCGCTCGATCAGCGTCTGGCTGATGGAGAGTCCGAGCCCGGTGCCTTGCCGCCGTTTCGTCGTGTAGAAGGGATCGAAGATCTTCTCGATCACCTCGGTGCTCATCCCGATGCCGGTGTCGGCAACCGCCATGGCGACGCCCGGATGGCCGTCGCGCTCGGCATCGAAAGAGCGGAGCGTCAGGGTTCCGCCGTCCGGCATGGCGTGAATCGCGTTGACGATGAGATTGATCAGGACCTGCTGCAACTCGTTGCGGTTCATCAGCACGAGCCGGCTGGCGCGGTCGTCCCTGACCACGGCGATCTCGGTCTTGTTCAGAAGATGCTGCACCAGCGGCAGACAGTCGGAGATCACGCTGGCTGGCGCATGGCGCTCGACGTAGCCGGCATATTCCTCCGGCCTTGCGAACTGCAGCAGCTTGGTCACGATCTGGCTGATGCGATGGATCTGCTCGTCCAGCAGGCGAAACTCGACCTTCGCCTTGTCGGCATCGGCACCGAACACGCTGCGGATGACGTCGAGATTCCCCTGCATCACCGCGATCGGGTTGTTGATCTCGTGCGCAACGCCGGCAGTGACCTCCCCGATCGCAGCCAGCTTCTCGGACATGATGAGCTGCTTGGTGGTCGCCTCGAGCTTGAGATTGGCGTGCTCGAGGTCGCGGGTGCGCTCCCGCACGCGGACGTTCAGCTCCTCATTCCATTCCCGGAGCTGCCGGTCGCGTTCCTGGATCTGGTCGAGCAGGCTGTCGAGATGGACGGCGACGCGACCGATCTCGTCACCCGACACCGGCATCTTGGTCCGGGCGGAGAGGTTGCCACGCTCCACCTCGGAGATCGTCGCCGTGACGCGCTCCAGCGGCATGAAGATGGAGGACGCCCAGCGCAGGAAGATCGGCACGGTCGCGGCCGTGATGGCGACGAACGCTGCGACGATGATCACCAATGTCTGGTACTTGGCTTCGCTGAACGGCTTCTCCAGGAAGCCGACATAGAGCATGCCGACCCGCTTGCCGTAACTGTCGACCAGCGGCTCGTAGGCGGAGATGTACCAGTCGTTGACCACGAAAGCGCTGTCGAGCCAGGTCCGCCCCTCGCCCAGCACGGCCGAGCGCACCGCCGCCGAGACGCGGGTGCCGAGCGCGCGCCGTCCCTCGAACAGACGGACGTTGGTCGATATCCGCACGTCGTCCAGGAACAGCGTCGCGGTGCCCTGACTGCCCTCAGGCAGGCTCGCCGCGCGATAGACGAGATCGTTGATCGTGTCGATGAATTCGAGATTCTGATTGAGCAGTGTGCCGCCGACCAGCGCAGCGGCGCCGCCGTCGGGCAACATCGCCCGGCTCGCCGCATGCACGACCATCCCGCGCGTCTCGGTGCTGCGGTCGGTCGGCACCGCGTTCGGCGTCGGCACGATGTCCAATCGCGCGCGCTCGGCCAGGACGGGCGAAATTGCGGCGAGCTCGTCATTGTCGAAAATGTCGACCCCGGTCGCGGGGACCTCGCCCGACAGTGCCGACTTGATGATCGGCCAGTCACTTCTCGGCCGATGCTGTAGCGGCGGCGATGCTGCCAGGACGTCCCCGCGACCGTTGGTCAGATACAGAAAATCGAGACCGATCTCCTTGCGGGCCTCGTCGAGCAGATCCTGCAGGGGGCCGCGCGCATCCGACGCCAGCACCTCGTGGAAGCGGGCCGACAGGCTGAGCGCCCGGATCTGTACGCCGGTCTTTTCCAGGATGCGGGCGAGATATTGGTGAGCGATGGTGAGATCGCCGTTCACCTTGGAGATCAGGGTCGCATCGAATTTCGCGTTCCAGCGATAGATCGCAACGCCGAGCAGGAGCGGCAGGATGACCAGCATCGGCAGCAGCGCGATCGCGAGCAGGCGAAAGCGGACGGAGCGCCCCCGCACCAGTTCGGCGCTGCGGCCGGCGGCTTCAGGCATCCCACAACGCGCATTTGCGGTCGATGGTCTTGCGCGAGATACCGAGGCGCCGGGCCGCCTCCTCGCGATTGCCGTTGACCTCCTTCAGCACGCCGAGAATGTGACGGCGCTCGAGCTCCGCAAGACTGTCGGCGGGCGCCGGCTGCGTGTCGTTGCGGGGACCGGCGAAATCGTCGGGGAAGGCGCCGAGGATGAGCGTCCGCTCGATCAGATTGCGCAGCTCCCGCACATTGCCGGGCCAGTCGTAGCTGACGAGCGCCGCCCGCACCGAGGCGTCGATCGGCACCGGCGGCATGCCGAGCTGCACGGACAGCTTGCTCATGAAGATGGTGGCAAGCTCCTGCACGTCGTCGCCGCGATCCTTCAGCAGCGGCAGGCGGATCTGCATCACGTTGAGCCGGTAGAACAGATCGGCTCGGAAACGGCCCTTTTCGACCTCCTTCTGGAGCTCGGCATTGGTTGCGAAGATGAAGCGCAGGTCGACCGGCACTTCACGCTCGGAGCCGACCGGACGGACGCGGCGATCCTCGAGCACGCGGAGCAGCTTGCTTTGCATCGGCAGCGGCAGCTCTCCGATCTCGTCTAGGAACAGCGTGCCGCCATGCGCATACAGGAACAGGCCCTCGCGCCCCGAATCGGCGCCGGTGAAGGCGCCCTTGATGTGTCCGAACAGCTCGGCCTCGATCATCTCGGGCGGGATAGCCGCGCAATTGACGGGCACGAACGGCTTGTCGGCGCGGTCGGACAACGAGTGGATCGAGCGCGCCGCCACTTCCTTGCCGGTGCCGGATTCACCGGTGAGCAGAACCGAGGTCGGCAGGCGCGCGACGCGCGCGATGGTCTCGCGCACGCGCAGCGTCGCTGCCGACTGTCCAATCAGATTGTCGCGCAGCAAGGTGCGGTCGGACGAGGCACGCAAAGCATAGCGCAGGACATAATTCTCGCGCTGGAGGCGGACGCGGTCGAGGCACCGTGCCACGGCGTTGAGAATCTGGTTGGAGCGGAACGGCTTCAGCACGAAATCGGCCGCACCGGCGCGCAGGGCCTGGATCGCGGTGTCGAGGTCGGCATAGGCGGTGATCAGGATGGCGTCAGCGAAAAAGCCCACGGCGCGCTGCTCGGCGAGCCAGTCGACGCCATTCTTGCCGGGCATGATGTTGTCGAGAATGACGACGTCGTACCGATTGGAATCGAGCTTGCGCGAGGCCTGGTCAGTATCGGCCGCATCGTCCACCAGCTTGCAGCGCGGGGCAAGCGTGCGCATCAGGAAATTGCGCATGCCCGGCTCGTCGTCGACGATCAGGATCGAGGCTTGCGCCAGGGCACTGAACTCCGGCCCTGCAGCCGTCTTGCCGAGCTTGATGGCGGGCTCGCGGCTCCCCGCGGGACTTGCGGCTGCCCTCGATGTTGAGAAAGTCATGCCCGATGTCTTAGGTTCGAGAACTTGGGTTTGAGATCATCTACCGCAACAATCGGCGCGCTTTCGCATTGCAGCGAAGGCTCCGGCCGTTTCCGCCGCAGGCGCAGCATAGTCAAACCACGCCGTCGTGAACATTCGCCTTTCTACAAGGCGCCGCCCTTTTCGACCAGGAACACGATGCGCGCCTCGTTGCGCTCGGTAATTTCGACCTTGTCGCCGGTCTCTCGGATCAGGTTCGGAATGTCAATGACCGACAAGGGATCGGTGCAGTGAACCTCGAGCTGATCGCCCGGCTGCAAAGGCTTGAGCGCCTTGCGCGTCTTGAGGGCCGGCAACGGGCACTTAAGCCCGGTGAGATCGAGGGTCGTTCGGGTCATGGCCGCAACATGGCGGGACGAAGCGATGGCGTCAACGGAGTGCCTCTAGAGCAGGTCGGCATAGGACAAGAAGCCCACGTCCTGCCCCGGCTCCACATTCGTGATGTCCTCACCGAGCGCGACGAGACCGTCGGTCTCGACCAGCGAGGACAGCAGCCCGGCCCCCTCGCGCGGGAACTTGATCGCCTCGAGCCGGCCGTCCTGCGCGCGCCGCAACGAAGCGCGCACATACTCGCGCCGCCCCGCCTTCTTCTTGTAAGCAAACGCCGCGCGCACCGGGATGGGCAAGAGCGGCTCCGGCAGACTACCCGCAAGGGCCAGCACCGTCGGCCGCACCACATGCACGAAGGTGACGAAGCTCGCGACGGGATTCCCGGGCAATCCGATCAGCGGTGTGCCGTCGACGATCCCCATCGCCACGGGCCGCCCGGGCTTGATCGCCATCCGCCACAGCACCAGCGAGCCGATGCTCTCGACCGCCGCCTTGACATGATCCTCCTCACCGGTCGAGACGCCGCCGGTCGTGAGGATCAGGTCGTGGCGGCCTGCGACCTGCTTCAGGCCGCTCGCGAGCGAGGCGCGCTCGTCGCGCAGGATGCCGAGATCGCTGACCTCGCAGCCGAGCCGGCGCAGCATCGCCACCAGCATGAAGCGGTTGGAATCGAACAGCTGCGAGGCTGCGCGCGCCTCGCCGGGCGAAGCCAGTTCGTCGCCGGTCGAGAACACGGCAACTCGGATGCGCCTGACGACGTCGAGCCTTGTCAGGCCGAATGCGGCGGCAAGCGCGACATGCTGGGGCCGCAAACGCTGCCCGCCACGAAGCGCGACGTGACCTTGCGCAATATCCTCACCCGCCGGACGGACATTGGCGCCAGGCTTCAGCCCCGGCGGCAGCACGATCTTGCCGGACTCATCGACGCGGACATCCTCCTGCATGAAGACGGTCTCCGCATCCGGCGGCATCGGCGCGCCGGTGAAGATGCGCGCCGTGTGGCCGGGCTTGATCGGCGCCTGTGCGCGGCCGCCGGCCTGGATCCGGCCATCGAGCGGGAACGATTGCTCCGTGCTTTTCGGAAGATCTGCGTTGCGGACGGCATAGCCGTCGACGGCGGAGTTGGTGAAGGGCGGCAGCGGCAAAGGTGCTGCCACATCGCGCGCGAGCACGCGTCCGTCCGCATCGACGAGCGCAACCGTTTCGAGATCCGCGATTGCGTTGACGCGCGTCGTGATCAAGCCGACTGCGTCGTCGACCGACATCATCGGTCCGCCAAAGGCAAAGCAATCGTCCGACAGTTGCGCCATGGTGCCTCGTCAGCGCATCGCCGCGCTTTTCGCCACTGCTTCCTCGACCGGCATCGCCGCGCGCAGCATCAATGCGGCGGCGCCCGCGACATCGTCGAGATGGACAGTCGGGAGGCTTGTGTCAATCGCGACGTCGCTCGCAATGCCGGCAATCCCGGTATCCTCGGGGAACAGCAGCGGCTTGCCGTTTGCGGCGCGATGCACCTCGATCTTGCGATGCGGCTCGCGCTTGAAACCCTCGACCACGACGAGATCGACCGCAGACAGCTTGCCGAGCAGCTCCGGCAGCCGCGGCTCCGCCGCCCCGCGCAACTCGTGCATCAGGGCCCAGCGGTTCGACGAGGCAACCAGCACCTCCGCGGCTCCGGCCTCGCGATGGCGCCAGGAATCCTTGCCGGGCACATCGACGTCGAACCGGTGATGCGCATGCTTGATGACCGAGACGCGCAAACCTTGCGCGTTGAAAAGCGGAATCAGCCGCGTCAACAGCGTCGTCTTGCCCGCACCGCTCCAGCCTGCAAGGCCGATGACTTTCATTCCAGCTCCGTCTGGGCACGCGATCCGGCCCTTGTGGAACCGCTCTCTCCACCGTCATTGCGAGCGTAGCGAAGCAATCCAGATTGGATCTGGGGGGCGTTCCTAGATTGCTTCGCTGCGCTCGCAATGACGGCAAGGCGGCATTTCGCTCTCTCGCCGCCATGCATATATCGGCCTCGACCGAATGTCATGCTAACCTCTCGGCCATGATGAAGATCGACAAAGCCCCCGTGCCGCTGATCGTCCCCAACCCGGACGACCCACGCCTGACCCAGAGCGTGACCGGGACCGACCAGACCGGCGCCACGGTCGAGATCAAGGTTCCGATGGAGCGACCGCTGACGCTCTACCTGAACGCCCAGGAGATCGTCACAATGATGACGATCGGCGACTATCCGGAATATCTGGCGCTCGGCTACCTGCTGAACCAGAACATGCTGAAATACAACGACGTGGTCACCGAGGTCGAATATGACGACGACCTCCAGGTCGTCGTCGTGCGCACCGAGCATCACACCAACTTCGAGGCCAAGCTGAAGAAGCGCACGCAGACCTCGGGCTGCGCGCAGGGCACCGCTTTCGGCGATTTGCTGGAGGCGGTCGAGAGCGTCGCGTTACCCAGGGCGGAGCTGCGCACCTCCTGGCTCTACCAGATGACGCAGACCATCAACACCATGCCTTCTCTCTACCTGGAGGCCGGCGCGATCCATGGCTGCGTGCTGTGCCAGGAAGGGGTCCCGCTCTGCTACACCGAGGACGTCGGCCGCCACAACGCGGTCGACAAGATCGCGGGCTGGATGTATCGCCACGGCGTCGATCCCGGCGACAAGATCCTCTACACCACTGGGCGCCTCACCTCGGAGATGGTGATCAAGACCGTCCGCATGGGAATCCCGATTCTGGTGTCGCGCTCCGGCTTCACCGCCTGGGGTGTCGATCTCGCAAGGCAGGTCGGACTGACGCTGGTGGGACGCACCCGCGGCAAGCGCTTCATCGCACTCGCGGGCGAGGAGCGCATCGTTTACGATCAGAACCTCGCTTATGTCGAGGAGGAGTCGGCCAAGCACAAGCGCAAGGGTGAAGGTGGTGACGACTGAATTGCCGGGGAGGACGAGTGTTCCGCCGACTGTCGGCGTGCTGCTCGCCGGCGGCCTCGCCCGGCGCATGGGTGGCGGCGACAAGCCGATGCGCACCATCGGCGGCCGCACCATTCTGGAGCGCGTGATTGCGCGGCTGTCGCCCCAGTGCAGTGGGCTGATCCTCAACGCGAACGGCGATCCCGCACGTTTCGCCGCGTTCGGCTTGCAGGTGGTCGCCGACGATGTGCCCGGCTTTCCGGGCCCGCTCGCCGGCATTCTCGCGGCGCTGGACTGGACCGCGGCGAACCGACCGGAGACCGAATGGGTGCTCAGCGCCGCCGGCGATTGCCCGTTCCTGCCCCGCGATCTCGTGGCGCGACTGCATGAGGCGCGTGCGCGCGAGAACGCGCAGCTCGCGGTAGCAGCATCAGGCGATCAGTCGCATCCGGTGATCGGGCTGTGGCGAGTCGCCTTGCGCGAGGAGTTGCGCCAGGCCCTGGTCGTCGAAGATCTCCGCAAGATCGATCGGTGGACCGCGCGCTATCCGCTCGCGACCGTGACGTGGCCGGCCGAGCCGCTCGATCCGTTCTTCAATGCCAACACGGTCGAGGACATTGCCGATGCTGAACGGCTGGCAGCACTGGACGATGCATCCTAGCGATCTCAGGACTTCGCGAACTCGTTGAGGAGCTGCGCCCAGATGATCGCGAAGGCGATCAGGCCAGAGAGGCCGACGATGGTGGTGAATCGCGGCAACCGGCCGATCGCGACCAGCAGCCAGGCCGGCAGGAAGAACAGGCCGAAGACAATGCCGAGCGGGAAAACCGCGAGCCATTGAAAGCCGGTGCCGTCCCCGGGCGGGACATTCGCAATGTAGTAGAAGGTGTAGAGCCAGAACAGCGTACCCGTCGCGGCAACGAGTGCAGCGATCCTGCGGAAATTGAGCGGTGTGGGCGCGCTCATGACTTGGCTCATGCTGCTTGGTCGCGACAGCGGTCACACAACTTCATGACGTCGCCGCCCAGGCTGCCAGCGTCACCGACCAGGCGTCCTGGCCGCAGACCAAACTGGTATCTATGCGGGCCGGAAACCCGCGCGCTCGAGTGCGGCGCGCGCCGCGTCCGAGCCAAGCGCGTCGAGAAAGGCCTGCACCGCCGAGCGGTCCTTGCGAGCCGTCACCAACGCGAAGTCGTAATGCTCTTCCGCGAAGGGGATGAAGCCGAGTCCGACTGCGTGGGCGACCGGCGCGATGGTCATGCCCCAGTCGGCGCGGTGCTGCGCCACGGCCGCCGCAACCGCATTGTGCGAACGAGGCTGGTTCCAGTAGCCCTCCGGACGCGCACCGCCGAGCAGGCGGTCGATCAGGATGCGAGTGCCGGCGCCCTGGTTGCGGTTGACCATGATGCAGGTGCGGTCAGCGAGTGCCGAGGCAACCGCTTCCTTCGCGTTCAGGCCCTCGAAGCGCGTATCGCCCTTGCGGAAGACAATGCCCTGCATCCGCCGCCACCCCGGCACGAGCTTGAGCCCCTCGACGAGATAAGGCGCGTTGTAGATCTCACTTCGATCGTCGAACAGATGGATCGGCGCGAAATCGCACTCGCCACGCTTTGCTGCCGCCAATCCTCCGAGGCTGCCGACCGCAATCGAGCGCACGGTCAGGCCGGCATGTGCAAGCTGTGCGGTCACGAGGTCGAGACCAGTGCAATGGCTGCCGACGATGACGAGATCGGGCACGCGCACATGCGGCGTGAAGAGCGTCACCTCGGTCTCGGTCCCGGCCGACATCTGGTCGGCGAGGGCATCGATGCGCAGGAATCCATCGGCCTGCGCAAAAGACGTGATCGCGCCAGACCCCTTGCCGGAGGGATAGGCGATCAGGCCGCCCTTGCCCTCGACCAGCGAGACCATGACGAATTCGGTGCGACCGAGCTCGGAGGCGATGCGGACCGGCACCGTCGCCTTCACCTTGGCGTCGGTGCGCGGCGGCTGTCCGGCCATCCTGCGCAGCACCGGCACGATCATGTCATGGAAGGTGAACATCGCCGAGGTCGGGAAGCCCGGCAGGATCACCACCGGCTTGCCATCGCACACCGCAAGGCACAGCGGCTTGCCGGGCTTGAGCGCAACGCCATGCGCGATGATGCCGGGCGCGCCGAGCCGGCCGATGATGCGATGGGAGAGATCGCCCGCGCCTTTCGAGGTGCCGCCCGACAGCACGAGCATGTCGCAGTCCGCAAGGGCGCGGCGCATGGCCGGTTCGAGCTTTGCTTCGTCATCGGGAATGGCACCGAGGAAGACCGCTTCACCGCCATTCTCGTCGATGGCGGCGGCGACAATGGCGCCGTTGGTATCGTAGATGTCGGCAGCCCCGAGCGATTGGCCGGGCTGAACCAGTTCGTCGCCGGTGGAGATCACGGCAACCCGCGGCTTGCGCGCGACACCCACCTCGGCAATGCCGCAAGCCGCGAGCATGCCGATCTCGCGCGAGCCGATGATGGTGCCGGCACGCAGCAGCGCCTCGCCGCGCGCGATGTCGGACCCGGCATACGAGATGAATTGTCCCGGCGAAACCGCGCGACGCACCTCGATCGCATCCGGTCCATCCGGCTGGGTGTGTTCCACCATGACCACGGCATCGGCGCCCCGCGGCAGCGGACCGCCGGTGGCGATCGGGGTCGCGGTCCCCGGCGCCACCTGCAGCGTCGGCGCGGTGCCGCAATGGACGGTCTCGCCATTCGGCGCGAGGCGCACGGGCGCGCCCTCGCCGGCCGCCGCAAGGTCGGCGGAGCGCACGGCAAAACCGTCGACGTTGGAGCGGTCGAATGGCGGCACGTCGATCGGCGCCGTGATGTCTTCGGCGAGGGCTGCGCCGAGCGCAGCAGCGAGCTTGCGGCTTTCGCTGAGGAGCGCTCGCGGGAACAACGCCGCCTCGAAGCGCGCCAGCGCCTCCTCGCGCGACAGGATGGTGAGGAACTGCTCCTGTTCGAGCGCGCTGCGGTCTGGTGATTTCGGGATCATCGTCATGCCAGGACCCATATCATGTCCGCATGAGATGGGCATCGACCGGCGTACCCGCCGCAAATCCCTCGTGGCTGGCCGGGATCAGCAGCCATGCGTCCGCACGGGCGATGGCTTGAAGGGGCCAGTCGCCCACGGCAAGCGGCACCCAGGCACGATGTTCCTCCGCCAGCAAAGCAATCTCTGCGATGCCGACGACGGATGCGATCTTTCGCGCGAGCGGCAGGGACACTTGCGGGTGGCGACGACGCGCCGACAGACGATCCACGAGCGGCAGCACGAGCGCCAGCCACACCGCAAGCGCATGATCGGGGGAGCCGGGCAAGGCGACGACGGGCACCTGGCCGAGCCGTCCGACCGCGGCAGTGCGGCCGGGCTGGAGGGCGAGGCCGTGCGCCATCACCGCGCCGCGCTGCGCCAGCGCCGTGATGGCGGCATCCTGGCGGCCGACGCCGCTGCCGCCGATCGTCAGCAGGAGATCGCAAGAGGACACATCAAGCGCATCGGCAATCGATGCTTCACCGCGTGCACGCGTTTGGCAGGTGTCCACCTCCAACCCCGCTGCGCGCGCCATCCCGGCGATCATGTCCATCGTTGCCGTTGCGCCGGGCACGTTGACGATGCGCAACCGGGGCCGCCGCACGCCGAGTTTCTCCAGACCCGCCACGCTCGCAATCAGCAGATCAGCAGCACCGATCGGATCGCCTTCGGCGGCCGCTGGCGTGCATTCGGGGATGTCGCTTCCGGCGCGCCTGACGCCCTGTCCCGGCACGCCCTCTGCCAGCACCTGAGGAAGCGGCCCCGACAGCTCGATCGCGCCGGCATCGAGCACGCAGTCGCATCCCATCGGCATCGCATCGCCGACCTCGACCCATGCAGGGGCCATCGTCAGTGGCAACGGCGAATAGGAGGACGCGCCGACGAGATCGTTGGCGGATAGCGCCCAGCCGTCCGCCGCCGCGATGCCGTGCGAAGGATAAGCTGCAATCGGCGGCGTGCCCGCAGCGATGCAACCGATCGCGTCTGCCAGCGGCACTTCTACCGGTGCGACAGCATCAACGCTTTGCAGCAATGCCGCGAGCGCGGTGTCGAGCGGCGTGAGCGAGGGCGGCAGGCGCTGGGTCATGTGCCATGATGGATCATGCATCGCCCGGTTTGGCAACCGTCGGCGATGCGGACGTCAGCCGCCCGACCTGTCCGAATTGGGGAAGAACAGCTGCTGCCCCTCGACCTTGTAAGCGGCGATCGCCGTCTGTCCCTCAGGCGACGTCAGCCAGTCGATGAAGGTCTGCGCGAGGTCTTTCTTCACGTTCGGAAACTTCGCGGGGTTCACCAGCATCACGCCGTACTGGTTGAGCAGCCGCCTGTCGCCCTCCACGAGGACGTCGAGATCGCCGCGATCTTTGAACGCGATCCAGCTGCCGCGATCCGACAACACATAGGCTTTCGCAGCACGCGCCGCATCGAGCGCGGAGGCCATGCCCGGCCCGACCTCGCGATACCAGGGGCCCTTGGCCGCGGTGATATCGATCCCGGCGACGATCCACAGCGCGAGTTCTGCGGCGTGGGTGCCCGACCGATCGCCGCGCGTGACGAACGGCGCGCCCTTGGCTTCGATAGCCTTCATCGCCGTCGCGATGTCCTTGCCCTTCACACCGGCAGGATCGCTCTTCGGCCCGATCAGCACATAGTCGTTGTACATGACGTCGTAGCGCTTCACGGCAAACCCGTCGGCGACGAATTTCTCCTCCTGGGGCCGCGCGTGCATCAGCACGACGTCGACTTCGCCTCGTCGCGCACCGTCGAGCACTTCGTCGGCGCGCCGCGCGATCACAGTGACATCGATGCCCGTCTTGTCGCGGAAGATTGGCAGGAGATAGTTGAGCAGGCCGGACTCCTGCGTCGCCGTCGTCGAGGCGAGGACTATGCCGCGGTCCTCCGCGAATGACGCCGCGACGCCCGCAGCGAGCCCGCAGAGAAGCGCAAGTGCAACGGACAGGCGGCGCATGGTCGGGTTCCCTAATTGTGACGCGTCATGATGATGGTCGATTGCGCCGCGCTCGTGACGCGTTGTCGCGCCGACAAGCGGGAAATCTCGGCAACGTCGCGAAGGTGGACGCGCGCGCGTTGGTTCGAGATCGTTCACCAAAGCAAAATTCGCACGTGCGGATATGTTGCAAAGCGGCGAGATGATCGGGCATGGTTCCCGCGGGCAAAAAATCTGAAATGCAGAATTTCCCCTGCGTCGGACGTCAAAAAGAAGCAAGAATTTGCATAGGAATGCAGGATGGAATTCCTGACGACCAGCGAAGCCGCCGACTATCTTCGGCTCGGCGAACGCAAGCTTTACGAACTCGTCACAACCGGTGCGATCCCCTGCAGCAAGGTGACGGGAAAGTGGCTCTTCCCGCGGCACGAGCTCGACCTCTGGGTGCTGTCGGGCCTCTCGCGTCCGGCCGGCATGCTGATCGCCGAGCCGCCGCCGGTCGTGGGCGGCAGCCAGGACGAGCTCCTGGATTGGAGCCTGCGCGAGTCCGGCTCCGGCCTGGGATCGATGAGTGAAGGCAGCGCGCGCGGGCTCGAGCGCCTGCAGCGCAACGAGGTGATGGCTGCGGCGGTGCACTTCCACAGTCTGGATGCCTCCAACAATCTCGCCGGCGACGCCAGTGTCGAGGCGCTGCGGGCCGCTCCGGACCTGCATGATGCGGTGCTGGTCGCGTTCGTGCGCCGCGAAGAGGGCCTGGTGCTGCCACAGGGCAATCCCAAGCGGCTGCACGGCCTCACCGACGTGCTCGCGCTCGGCGCCCGGATGGCGATGCGGCAACAAGGCACGGGCGCGCAGATGCTGCTCGACGTGCTGCTGAAGCGGGCGGGCGCCTCGACGCGGGACTTGCGCCGCATCGAGACGCCGGCCCTGACCGGCCCGGATCTCGCCGAACTGGTTCGCGGCGGCCAGGCCGATTGCGGCATCGGGACGCGCGCCGTCGCGCGCTCGGCCGGGCTCGACTTCGTGCCGCTGGCCTGGGAGAACCTCGATCTTGCGATGCGGCAGCGCAGCTATTTCCGTCCTGCCATGCAGGCCTTGCTCCGGTTCCTGAACGAGCGGCGGCTGCGCCAGCGCGCCGACGAGCTGACCGGTTACGATCCCTCGACCGCAGGACAGATCCGCTTCGCGGCCTGACGTTGACGCCCGCCCCCGAATAGTTGCAAAAGAAACCAATTCAGCCGGGCATACCCGGATGCAACACCGGCCAACGAGCCGGCTCAGGGGAGGACAAACGTGAATCCAACCAGATTTGGACTGCCGCTAGCGGCCGCCTTGGCGACACTGCTTCCAGGTGCGGCGTCGGCGCAGCTGTCCGACGACGTCGTCAAGATCGGCGTGCTCACCGACATGAACGGCCCGGCCTCCGCGCCGACCGGCCAGGGCTCGGTGACCGCCGCGCAGATGGCGATCGACGATTTCGGCGGCACCGTGCTCGGCAAGCCGATCAGCGTCGTGATCGGCGACCACCAGCTCAAGGCCGATATCGGCGCTTCGCTGGCGCGGCGGTGGTACGACGTCGAGCAGGTCGACCTGATCGTCGACGTGCCGGTCTCCGCGGTCGGCCTCGCCGTGCAGAACATCGCGAACGAGAAGAAGCGGCTGTTCATCACCCACTCCACCGGCACCGCGGATTTCCACGGCAAGTTCTGCTCGCCTTACGCGATCCAGTGGGTGTTCGACACCCGCGCGCTCGCGGTCGGCACCGCGGATGCGGTGGTCAAGCGCGGCGGCGACAGCTGGTTCTTCATCACCGACGATTACGCCTTCGGCCATTCGCTGGAGCGCGACGCCTCCGCCGTCGTCACCGCCAATGGCGGCAAGGTGCTGGGCTCGGTGCGGCCGCCGCTGGCAACGCCCGACCTCTCCTCCTTCGTGCTGCAGGCGCAGGCCTCCAAGGCCAAGATCATCGGCATTGCCGCCGGTCCCCCCAACAACATGAACGAGATCAAGACCGGCGCCGAGTTCGGCGTGTTCAAGGGCGGCCAGCAGATGGCGGCGCTGCTCGCGCTGATCACCGACATCCACGGCCTCGGCCTGCAGGCGGCGCAAGGCCTGCTCCTGACCACGTCGTTCTACTGGGACATGGACGACAAGACCCGCGAATGGTCGAAGCGCTATTTCGCCAAGATGAACAAGATGCCGTCGATGTGGCAGGCCGGCGTCTATTCCAGCGTGATGCACTATCTCAACGCCATCAAGGCGGCCGGCAGCGACGATCCGCTCAAGGTCGCCGCCAAGATGCGCGAGAAGCCGATCGAGGATTTCTTCGCCCGCAACGGCAAACTGCGCGAGGACAATCTGATGGTGCACGACCTCTGGCTGGTGCAGGTGAAGACGCCGGAGGAGAGCAAATATCCGTGGGACTATTACAAGATCCTCACGACCATCTCCGGCGACAAGGCGTTCGGTCCGCCGGACCCGGCGTGTGCGCTGGTGAAGAAGTGACGATAGCGTAAAGCGATCGTCATTCCGGGGCGGTGCGTAGCACCGAACCCGGAATCTCGAGATTCCGGGTCTGGTCCTTCGGACCATCCCGGAATGACGGTTGCTTACGCGATAATCACTTCACCACGCCGATTTCGCGGAAATATTTCATCGCGCCCGGATGGATCAGCTCCGTCTTCGGCGCGGCCGCGATCGTGTTCGAGGCCGTCGTCTCGCAGGCCTGGGCGAGCTTCCGGCAGAACGCCGGCTCGACACCGTGCAGCGTCTTCGCGAGGCGATAGGCGACATCGTCGGGCAGGTCCTCGCGCGTGAGGACAAAGCTCCACGAGCCCAGCGAGGCGATCGGCGCGGTCTGCTTGGGATAGCTACCCGCCGGCACCAGCAGCGGCTTGAGGAACCCGTGCTTGGCGCGGATGCGCGCCATCTCCTCGACATCGGGTGCGATGAAGCGCGCGCCTGCCGGGCTCGAGGCCACCGCGGCAAAGCCGGGCCAGCCGATGCCGGCGCCCCAGAGCGCGGCGACGCGGCCGTCCTCGACCATCGCGGGGCCATCGCCGGCGCGGTCGAGATAGACCGCCTTGAAGTCCTCGTCCTGATTCAAGCCGAGACCATCCAGCATGTAGCGCGCCAGAATCGGCAGGCCCGAACCTTTCGCCCCGAAGGCCACCGGCTGGCCGACGAGATCGCGGATGGTCCTGTAGGGACTGTCGGCGCGCACCACGAACAGGCCGGGGTTGGAATAGATCGCAGTGAGGATCTTCAGGCGCACGGGCGCGCGGCCGATGCCGGCGAAGGCCTCATAGGCCGGCTCGCCCGCGACCAGCGCGAGATCGAGCTCGCCCTTCTCCAGGAGCGGGATGTTCTCGCTGCTGCCCTTGGTGTTGCGGGGAACGATGGTCGCCAGCGGATCGGCCGCGTTCATCACCTCGGCGAAGGCATTGCCGTAGAGCGGGAAGCCGCCGCCGGGCGTCGCCGTTCCCAGGCTGATCGTCTGGCTGGTCGTCGCGGGCGGAATGGCCGTGCCTCCGGTTTGGGCGGCGGCGGGGCCGGCAAGCAGCGCCGCGCCGAGCAGGATGGGACAGGCGAATCTCATGGTCGTCCCTCGCGGGCCGGCGTCAACACCGACTTGCGACGGTGTAGGCAGCGGCCCGATTTTGTGAAAGCATGCAGCCAACCACAATAAAGCAATGGGAGGCGTCATGTTGCGAATGTTGCGTCGCGGTCTTTTCGGACTTGCAGTTCTTTCGGTTCTTTTCAGCACCACACCTCCCGCCTCCGCCGCCTATCCCGACCGTCCCATCCACTGGCTGATCGGCTTCTCCGCCGGCGGCCCCGTCGACATCGTGGCGCGGATCATGGCGCAGTGGCTGTCGGAGCGGCTCGGCCAGCAGGTCATCGTCGAGAACCGCACCGGCTCCGGCGGCAACATCGCCGCCGCCGCGGCGGTCAACGCCCCGCCGGACGGCTACACGCTGCTATTCGTCGCGCCCAACAACGCGATCTCGACCTCGCTCTACAAGAAGCTGCCGTTCGACTTCCTGCGCGACACCGTGCCGGTGGCCAGCATCATGCAGCTCACCAACATGCTGGTCGTCTCCAATGCATTCCCGCCGAAGTCGGTCAAGGAGTTCATCGACTATTGCCTCGCCAACCCCGGCAAGATCTCCTATGCCTCGTCCGGCAACGGCACCTCGGTGCACATGTCGGCCGAGCTGTTCAAGGTGATGACGAAGTGCGACATGGTGCACGTGCCCTATCGCGGCTCGGCCATCGCCTTCCCCGACATCATCTCCAACAAGGTGCAGCTGATCTTCGACAACCTGCCCTCGGCGATGGAGCAGGTGAAGGGCGGCAACGTCCGCGCCCTCGGGGTGACCTCGCCGAAGCGCTGGCCGAGCGTGCCCGACGTGCCCGCGATCGCCGAGACCGTGCCGGGCTTCGAATCGGTCGGCTTCTACGGCATCTCCGCGCCGAAGGGCACGCCGCCCGAGGTGATCGAGACCCTCAACAAGGCCGTCGGCGAAGCGCTGAAGGACCCGCAGCTGGTGGCGAAGCTCGCCGCGACCGGCGGCATTCCCAAGCCGATGACATCAGCCGAGTTCGGCAAGCTGGTCGCGGACGAGACCGCGAAGTGGCGCAAGGTGGTCGAGTTCGCCGGGGTCTCGGTGGACTAGGCCGCGGCCCGGCCGCGCGGCATCGCCCGCCGGCACGACGCTTGAGGGGGCCAGCAGGCCCTCTCAAGACCAAAGTTCGAAAACAACCCCATGCACAGTAGAAGACGCGAGCAATCGCAGGGGCTTGGCGAAACACTGCGGACAGCCACCCGCCGAACGCCTCATCCTTTGACCCGTCGGGCAAAACAGTGGCAGAATGCGACTATTCCGAATTCGGCGGCCATCACCGCACCGCGCGTTCCGCACACCCCCTGGCGTTCCCTCGATCAGCCCCGTTCCACGCATTGCCCGACGCGGGCCGAGACCCGCTTCGCCTTGAAAACGCTTGAGGATTGCACCCCCGCCTCAGGCCCTGTAAACGAACCGCGCACCGTTGCCGGCCGCCCTTGATGCGGCCGCCTCGCGGCGGGGCCTGTAGCTCAATGGTTAGAGCCGGCCGCTCATAACGGTCTGGTTGCAGGTTCGAGTCCTGCCGGGCCCACCACATTGATGATCCGCCGGCGTTCGTGCTCATCCGCCATCGTTCACCGAAGGCTACAAAACTCCTTATTTTGCAACGATATCTTGCTGTTGTGGCGTTCGCCGCCGTTCGTCCACCGGTTGCTGACATCCCGGGATTTTGTTGGTATATTTGTTGGTAGGTCATCGAAGCCAGAATCGAGATACCAACATGCCGCTCACGGATACGAAGTGCCGGAATGCGAAGGGGCAGATCAAGTCGCGCAAGCTCTCCGATGGCGGCGGCTTGCATCTGTTGATCACTCCGGACGGAGCCAAGTACTGGCGCTTGGCCTATCGGTGGCACGGCAAGCAACGCACGCTTGCGCTCGGCGTCTATCCGGCTGTCGGGCTTATCGAGGCGCGCGCGTCGCGCGACGATGCCAAGCGCAGCATTGCCGCCGACATCGATCCCTCCATCGTGAAACGTGAGCGTAAACGGGCCGCGAAGATTGCAACTGGCAACACCTTCGAAGCGGTCGCGCGCGAATGGCACGAAAACTGGAAGGATGCCCGTAGCCCCTATTACGCCGCGCAGATCCTCCGGCGTCTGGAGGCGGATGCCTTCCCAGCGATCGGTCGGCGTTCGATCGCCGCACTCGAACCGCCGGAACTACTGGACATGCTGCGCAAGGTCGAGAAGCGCGGGGTAAACGAAACAGCACGACGGCTGAAGCAACTCGTCGGTCAGATATTTCGCTTTGCTATCGTGACCGGCCGAGCGAAGCGGGACCCCTCCGTTGATCTCAAGGACGCTTTACGAGCCACCGGAGAACCGCAGCGTCACAGAGCGATGCCGCTTTCAGAGCTGCCAACGTTCTTGCAGAAGTTGGAGAGTTACAGTGGCGAGCAGCAGACCAAACTTGCATTGAAGCTGGTAACCCTGACGTTTCTTCGAACGACTGAATTGCGCGCCGGCAAGTGGAACGAACTGGAGAACCTTGATGAAAATTCCGCTTTGTGGCGCATTCCGGCCGAACGCATGAAAATGCGCCTGGAGCACCTGGTGCCTCTGTCACGGCAAGCCGTCGCAGCATTGCGCGAGCTGCGCACGCTTTCCGGCGGCAGTCCCAATATCTTCCCTTCGCCGGGAAAAGGCGACTGCATGTCCAGCAACACCATGCTCTACGCCCTCTACCGGATGGGATATCACGGCCGCGCCACGACGCACGGTTTCCGCGCCGTCGCTTCCACGATCCTGAACGAAACCAACTTGTTCAACCGAGACTGGATCGAACGCCAGCTTTCACACGTGGAACGAAACGAAGTGCGGCGTGCCTACAACGCTGCGGAGTGGATGCCTGATCGTCGAAGAATGATGCAGTGGTGGGCAGACCATATTACTGCGTTGGCTCTCGAAGGCGATAAAATTATTCCGTTGTCGCGCGCGGGTTAATCCGCCCTCATCCGCCAGCGTTCGCTTTCCCCTATAATCACCGGCCTAGGTCGCATCTTGGCCTTCGCCGCTGTTCACGCGGTTTTGCCGGTATCCGGCAGATTTGTTGGTATCGTTGTTGGTAGATCGTGAGAGTGCTGGTATCGCGATCTTTACGGAAGTGTGTGAATCAAATAATTTCAACGTGTTACCGATAAGTTTGGACGAAGCGTGCCTCATTGATCTTCATGGTGCTTCAGCCCGATCACGCGAACTCATTCCAACGAAGACCGGGCAATACACTCGCCGGATTGTGCGGGAGCTGAGGGCCTCACATCAAGATTACGTTTCGC
This sequence comes from Bradyrhizobium sp. Leaf396, assembly GCF_001424605.1. Classification (NCBI taxonomy): domain Bacteria; kingdom Pseudomonadati; phylum Pseudomonadota; class Alphaproteobacteria; order Hyphomicrobiales; family Nitrobacteraceae; genus Bradyrhizobium; species Bradyrhizobium sp. Leaf396. The sequence goes on along the minus strand of NZ_LMQJ01000008.1, from coordinate 111,156 downwards.
TCGTGATCCACGCCGCGCAATATTTGTACTCTGGAACCCGCGTCGTCGGGTCGAGCGCCGAATTCGTGAGATCGTTGGCCGCCGCTTCGAAATAAGCGAACGGCATCCAGATCACGCCCGCCTGAAGACCGACGTCGCGACATGGGGCGACGGTCACACCGCCGCGCCGAGTCGCAACGCGGACGCGCGCGGCGCATTCGAGCCCGAGCGCGTCGAATACGTCGGCGGCGATACGAACCATTGGCTCCGGCGCGAGCGCGTGGAGAACCGGCGCCCGCCGCGTCATCGAACCGGTGTGCCAATGCTCCAGCAGCCTGCCGGTGACCAGGATCAGCGGATAGTCCGCATCCGGCTCCTCCGCCGGTCCACGCCCATCAAGCGCGGCGATGCGTGCGCGGCCGGCCGGCGTCGGAAATCGCTCGGCAAACAGGCTTCGGGCCGACCCGTTGGCCGACGCAAGCGGCAGAGCGAGTGCCCCACGGCCCTCCAACATCGACCAGCTTGTACCGGCCAGCATCGGGACGGCCGCCGCCATTTCGTCGAACAGTCCGGCAAGCGCGTCGTGTCGCCACGGCGCATCGAGGCGCCGCGCCAACTCCGCCGTGATCCACCAATCCGGGCGCGCGGCGCCGGGCGCCGGCACGGCGGGCGTGAGCAGTTGCACGACCCGATCGGTGTTGGTCACCGATCCACTGCGTTCCGCAAGCGCCGCGGCTGGCAGGATGACGTCGGCGAAAGCCGCCGTCTCGGTCGGGAAGATGTCCTGCACGACGAGATGATCAAGCCGCGCCAGCGCCTCGCGGGTTCGCGCCAGATCGGGATTGGCCATGGCGGGGTTGCCGCCGGCGACATAGAGCCCGCGGATCCGCCCCTCATGCGCGGCATTCAGGATCTCGACCTGTGTGAGCCCTGCCTTCGCTGGCAGCTCGGTGCCCCACAGCGCGGTGAACCTTGCCCGCGCCTGGGGATCGCTCACCGGCGCGTAGCCGGGAAATGACGACGGTATCAGGCCGGCGTCGCAAGAACCTTGGACGTTATTCTGCCCGCGCAGCGGGTGAAGGCCGGATCCTGGCTTGCCGACATGGCCGCAGATCAGCGCCAGCGCGATGACGCAGCGAATGTTGTCCGCGCCATGCACGTGCTGCGATGCGCCCATGCCCCAAAAGGACATCGCTCGTTCAGCGGTCGCAAACATCCGCGCCGCCGAGACGAGCAAGTCGGCGTCAACACCGGTGAGTCGCTGCGCGAGTTGCGGCGTCACTCCGCGCACACGCGCGGCGAGTTCGTCGAAGCCGTCGATCCGCTCGCGCACGAACGTACGGTCGTACAGCCCTTCGCAGATCACCACGTTCAACATGGCCGAGATAAGGGTGACGTCGGTCCCTGGCCTCAGGGCGAGATGATAAGTGGCGTGACGCGCGAACGATTGGCGATAGGGATCGACCAGGATCAGCTTGGTTCCACGGCGCACCGCGTTCTTCATGAAGGTCGCGCCAACCGGATGGTTCACCTCGGGGTTCGAGCCAACCATCAGCACCACGTCGGCGCGGTCGATTTCGTCGATCGGCGCCGTGACCGCCGAATAGCCGATCGCCTCGCCGAGCGGCGGCACGGAAGCGCACAAACGCGTGCAATGATCGACATGCGGCGTTCCGAGCACAGTGCGCGCCAGTTTCTGCAAGATATACGCGTCTTCGTTGGAAGCCTTGGCCGAACCGAGTACCGCAAGCGCGTCGGCGCCGTGCCGGTCGGCGACAGCTCTGAGCCCGGCCGCAGCACGGTCCAAAGCTTCGTCCCAGGAGGCCGGGCGGAAGAAGTCGCGCACTGCATCGGGCCCGGCTACCGCAACGGCATGCTTGGGCGCGTCCTGGCGACGGATCAGCGGCACCGTGAGGCGATCAGGATGGTGCAGGAAGTCGAAGCCGAACCTGCCCTTGACGCACAGCCGGCTGCGATTGGCCGGCCCGTCGGCGCCGTCCGCCCGCACCACCCGCCCGTCAGCCACCGTCAACTCGATCCGGCAGCCGACGCTGCAAAACGGGCAGATCGTTTCCGCCGTTGTCGTCGGCTCAGTTTCCGCGATGGGCGCCGCGACCGGAGCCAAAGCGCCGGTCGGGCAAACCTGGACGCATTCGCCGCAAGCCACACAGGAACTGTCGGTCAGGGGCACGTTGGCGTCGAAGACGATGCACGCCTCGGCACCGCGACCGGCCACACCGATCACGCCGTTGACTTGAACGTCCTGGCAGGCCGTGCGGCACAGCCCGCAGCGGATGCAGGCGTCGAGGTCGACGGTGATCGCGGGATGCTGCTGCGTGACCCGCTCGATCGTCGGCCGATGGCCAAACCGCGTCGCGCCAACACCAACCTGGGCAAGCGCCTCAGCCAGACGCGAGCCGGGACGCAAGGCCTCGGGGCCCTGTTCCGAGAGAGTCAGCTCAGCAACCAACCGGCGGGTCTGCAGGACCCGCTCGCTCGACGTCCGCACGACCTGTCCCTCCTCCGCCTCGCGGCGGCAGGAAGGCGCAAGCGTGCGCTCACCTTTAATCTCGACCAGGCAAAACCGGCAGGACGCTTCGGCGGCGTAGCCCGTGCGGTCGCAGGCGCAGACATTCGGAATAGCGATGCCGCACTGGCGTGCCGCCTCGAGCAGGGTCGTCCCGGCCGGAACATCGACGACCTGGTCGTCAATGCGAAGCGCAAATGAAGTCTCGGTCATCGCGAATCGCGGAATTTATGGTCAGGACACATAGAGCCGATCGCGCACGTCGCGGCTGAATTCCGACGGCCGGCCATTGAAGAACACCCGCCCGGCCTTGAGCGCGACAATCCGGTCGGCGTAGCGAACCGCGAGGTCAACCTGGTGCAGGCTGCACAGCACCGTGATGCCGTGCTCCTTGGCACTATGCTGCATGATCTGAAGGAGGTTCTCGGCGGATTCCGGATCCAGGCTGGAGATTGGCTCGTCCGCCAAAACAACATCGCCCTGCTGAGCGAGCGCGCGGGCGAACGCGACGCGCTGCTGCTGGCCACCCGACAGACGCTCTGCGCGCTGATAGGCTTGCTCGAGCAGCCCGACATTGTCGAGGCACGCCAGCGCGAGCTGGCGGTCCTCGAAATTGAAGCGGCGGAGCAGCACGCGCCACAGCGACGCGGTTGCGAGGCGCGCGGCCAGCACATTGTCGATAGCCGTCAGCCGCTTGACCAAGTTGAACTGCTGGAAAACGAAACCGATCTGCCGGCGAAACCGGACGAGCTCTCTGGGCCTTAGCGTGGTGACGTCGGTATCGTCGATAACGATGCGGCCGGAATCGGGCTCGATCAGCCGCGTCAGACAGCGGAACAGGGTCGACTTGCCGCAGCCACTGGGGCCAAGCAGCACGACGAACTCGCCTTTCGCGACTTCAAATGTGATGCGATCGAGGATCAATTTTTCGCCGAAACTCTTGCAGATGTCGTCGACGCGGATCGCCGGCCGCAGCCGCTCCACCGGGATCACATCGGCCGAGACATCGATCTTCACCAGCCTGTTCATGACAGTGTCTCCTCAGCGCAGACCTGTTCGATGCGGCGAGCGACGGGAAGCGGCCGAGACCGACCACTGCCCGGGTTCAACACGCGACGGCGCAACCAGCCGCTCAGCGTGTCGATGGCGATGACCATGATCAGGATCACCCCCAACACGGTGAGCATCTTCGGGAAGTCGAGAAGGTCGATGGAGTCCTTCAGGGTTTGGCCGATCCCACCAGCACCGACGATACCGAGGACAGTCGAGGCGCGAACGTTGAATTCCCAGATGTAGAGAATGACGGCGACGATATTCGGAAACACGTCGGGAAGCAGCGCGTAGCGGAACGTCTTGACCGGGCCGGCGCCTGTCAGCTTGACGGCTTCGATCGGCCCCGGATCGGCCGGTTCGATGACTTCCGTCAGCAGCTTGCCGAGCGCACCGGTCATGTTGAATGCGATCGCAAGGACACCAGTGAACGGACCGAAGCCGACGGCGGCGACGAAGATCAGCGCGAACACCAGGATTTCGGTGCCGCGCAACGTCGACAGCAGGCCACGGACGAGGCGGTAAATGACTGGATATGGTGTGGTGTTGGTGGCTGCGAGTGGCGCGAGCACGCAGGCGGCCAGTAGCGCGAAGATCGTTCCGACCGTCGCCATCGCCAACGTCTGGAAGGCGTCGCGCAGGATCCGTTTGATGTCGCTGAGATCGGGCGGAAACATCTGGCCGAACCAACCGGCAACCTTGGGCAAGCCGACGATCAACTTGTTCAGGTCGACGTCGACCGCCATGAAGGTCGCCGCCAAGAAGGCAATGACCAGCACGAAGACCGCGGCTTGCGCCAGGTTAGAGAGGCTGAACACCGGCGGATGTGGCTCAAGATAGCGCCGCCCCGCCGCGTAAGAGGTCATCCTCACGGCTCTGCTCCAGTTCGATAGGATGGATGCGGAGCCCGCCCAGGGCGGGCCCCGCGCATGAGTCAGACCTTGAGCTTGCCGGTGATCCGGCCGGCGTCCTCGATGATCTTGTAGTCGGCGTGAACGGCGGGGACGAAGCCGTTATACCCGCTGCCCATCATCGACTGCGCCTTTTCCTCGCTTAACCCAACCATGATGTCGCGAATGCGGGCCTTGAGGTCCGGATCAAAGCCCTTCGGCACACAGATTGCGTCGTTCGGTAGCGGGTCCGAGGTCCAATAGACCTGCACCTTCTTCGGATCCATCTCGCCGGCTTCGATCATGCCGTAGCGGCCGCGATCCATGTCGGAGCCGAGATCGATCAGGCCCTGTTGTATCATCATCACGTTGTTGCCGAAGGTCGCTCCCTCACGCAATTGGAAGTAGCTGGACGGGTCGACGCCTTCCTTGAGCAAAAACGCGTAGGGAATGAGCCAGCCTGACGTGTTGCCCTGATCGCTCAGAGACAGCTTCAGCCCCTTGGCGTCTTGCGGGAAGTTCTTGATCGGGAGGTCGGGGCGGCCTTCAATGATGGCATGGTAGATCGGCTTGCCGCGGTACTTGGCGGTGGCGATCACCTCAACGCCGGAGTGATGATTGGCGAGCACGTAGCCCCACGGACCGAGCCAACCGAGATCGATATGGCCGTTCGACATCGCCACCGAGATCGCCGCCCAGCTCTCCGGGGAGACCAGCTGGAGGGTTTGCACGAGCCTGACTTTCTGGAATTCGCACACAGTCTCGGTCTGATTGTAAACGGCGAATCTCCGGCATCGTTCGCCGAATTTGTAAGGGGCGAGATCGCCTCGTATGGAGCGTCCACCGCCGCGCTCATGATGATCCGGTCAGAGCACGAGTTTATGCCCGCGTAGCACCGTCTTGAGCAAAAAAGGGAACTCCATGACGCCTCTCTCTTTCGGCACGACCCGTCGGCAGCTATTAACGGGAATTAGCGCGCTGGGCGGACTTGGCGCCATTGGTGCCACGCGCTCGCTCGCGCAGGAATCGATCGAGATACAGATCGGCGAGGGCACAGTCCCCGACTACACGCATTTTTATGTCGCCGATGACCTCGGTCTGTGGAGCAAGCAAGGTCTAAAGGCGACCTCGACGATGTTTCCCTCGGGGCGCATTGCTTTGGATGCACTTGTCAGCGGCCAAGTCAAAATTGCAACGTGCGCGGAAACACCGGTCATGTTCGCTGCCATCAATGAGATTCCCGTAAGGGTAATCGCGTCTGTCATTAAGTATGAGCCGTTCGATCTGGTCGTCGGCCCAAACATACAGAGCCTGGACGAACTCAAGGCAAAGCGCATTGGCTACTCCCAAGGAACCAATGCTCACTACTACCTTGCAAGTTTGCTCAGGAGCAAAGGCTTGACCGCAGCTGACGTTGCCGCGGTGAATCTACCGGTTGCCAATTTCGTCCCAAGTCTCGTCGGCGGCGCTATTGACGCTTTCGTTTGGAGCGAGCCACTCATCACCGCGGCGCTCAAGCAGGGGCCGTTCAAGCGTTTGCGAAGCGAGGGGCTGTACAGTGCCTATGGATGCGTCGTCGCGATGCAATCGACCATCGACAGTAACCCGGAGATGCTGATTAGGGCCGTGAGAACACTCGTGGCCGCTCATGCGGTCGTGAAGAGCGCGCCCGAACAGGCAATGGACATCATATCAGCAAAGCTCAAGCTGGAGCGCTCGTCTGTTCCCGAGCTCTGGAAAGACTTGCATTTCGGCGTCGGCATAAACCGCGCATCGATGACCGTTGATCTGGTCAAGGAAGCTGAATGGGCATTCGCGAATAATCTCGTGAAGCCTGGAGCAAAAATGCCGTCATTCGACCAGGTCGTGACGGATAGCATCGTGAAACGAGTATGATAGCAACGGCGGCGCCGGCTATTCCCTTCGCTGAACTGAACGCAAGGAGTTCACAGCGAACGGGCGGACGCTCCGCGATCGATTGTCGGGGGGTGACGTTTGGGTACGCCGCTTCTGTCGGCGCAAAATCGATCATTTTCAATCTCAGTCTAACAATCAAAAACGGCGAATTCGTCTGCGTTCTCGGACAGAGCGGATGCGGAAAGACAACCTTGTTGTGCCTCATCGCGGGTTTTCTCCGGCCGACCTCCGGCGACATCGTTGTCGAAGGGCAGAGAGTGCGAGGGCCAGATCCCCAGCGCGGGATGGTGTTTCAGGAGTACTCCCTGTTTCCATGGCTAACGACACGCGGGAATGTCGAGTTTGGGCTCCGCATGCGAGGGGTAAGCAGGTCAGAACGTCGTGCCACGTCTGATCGGTACCTAGAGTTGGTTGGACTGGGTCAGGCTGCTGGCAACTATCCGTTCCAGCTTTCAGGAGGAATGAAGCAGCGCGCCGCCATTGCACGAGCGCTGGCCGCAAATCCGCGCGCCCTGTTAATGGATGAACCGTTTGCCGCATTGGATGCGATGACGCGGGCCCATTTGCAGGAACAATTGCTTGCGATCTATAGGCAAGCCCGAATGACCATTGTATTCGTTACGCACAACATTGCAGAGGCGATATCATTGGCGACACGTATCATCGTGCTCGGCCAGGGCGGCCAAATCATCGAAGATTTGCCGGTGACGAGCGACTATCCGCGATCGCGCACAGGGCCGGAATTCAATGAATTGTATAATAGGCTTGGAACTGCGTTGGGCGCGAGGCAGATCGAATGACCAGGCAACACCGGGGAAGCATGAACGGCGTCAATCTGGCCAAGGGGTTGATCGGCATCGCAACTTTCCTGGCCGCATGGCAATTTCTAAGCGTGACCAAAATGGTCGACCCTGTGCTGCTTCCGCCTCCGACAGACATATTCAAGAGCAGCCTTGAACTTCTGCAAAGTGGTGAGCTCGCCAAACATGCGGCCATAAGTGCCAGAAGGGCGGCGGGCGGATTCGTGGTTGGCGCCCTGCCGGCAATCGTTATCGGCCTTCTGACGGCACGGCTTCCCCGCTTGGCGGCCTATGTAGACCCACTTCTGCAAATGTTTCGCTCCATTCCGCCGCTTGCCCTCGTACCTTTCGGCGTGTTTTGGTTTGGAATCGGTGAAACCTCCAAAATTGCTCTCGTAGCCTGGAGCGTCTTCTTTCCAGTGTGGGTCAACACGGAAGCAGGCGTGAGGGAGGTTAGTCCGCTTCTGGTGCGGGCAGCATTTTGCCTTGGAGCAAAGCGATGGCAGATGTTTTTCTTCGTGCACTTGCCGGCCGCACTCCCTTACATCATCACGGGTCTTAAGGTGAGCTTGTCGGCTGCAATTTCGACGCTTGTGGCGGCAGAACTAGCGGGTGCCGTGTATGGGCTTGGTTACCTCGTGCAAATCTCCCAGCAAGTGTTCCGGGTGGACTTGATGTTTGTCGGCCTGATTGCTCTCGGCATGGGAAGCTTGATCGTGAATAGGGTGTTCGACATCTGCGTCAAAGCGCTGGCTCCTTGGTATGGAGGAGAGAGAGAGGCTGTATCCGAGTCCGCGTAGGGGTTCGGCAACCATGGTCGGCTGAGATAGTCCGCTCAAGGTGAACGCGATTGGCTTAGACCAGTTGCATTTTCTTGCCGCGCTGTGAATGGGTCGGGTGCAAGATGCGCCGATTGAGGCAAGCTCCAAAATTGGTGCTCGCAGGCGCTTTCGATCCTCACCTGCGCGACGGGGCTAACCGACGGACGGGCTCAAACGCCATCGGAAACCAAGACGGGATCCCGATCACCCAAACCAAGGACCGCGCTGCGTTCTTTTTCCACGGTCGAGTAGCGGTCCGGCATCCCGGAGTGCCCGGTCGTCGCAGTGTTCGATCGCGGGTCCGCGGAACCGTACGCATCCGGCCAGCACCCCAGGCACGATGACTACCGCGAAGCGCTCAGGCAGCAACGGCGGCCTTTGACCGTTGGTTCGCCTTCCAATTCCAGGGAAGCAATTCGTTGACTTTGTTCGCGGGGTGATCTGGAAGCCTGGCCAGCACGTCCGCGAGCCAGGCTTGCGGATCGACGTCGTTCATCTTGCAAGTTTCGATCAAGGTATAGACGGCGGCAGCCCGATGGCCGCCAACGTCTGAACCGGCAAAGGTCCAATTCCTTCTTCCGACCGCCACACCCCGCAACGCTCGTTCGGCGGCGTTGTTCGTAAGACAGACGCGACCGTCGTCGAGGAAGCGGGTGAACGCTGCCCAGCCGTTGAAGAGGTAGTTGATCGCTTTGGCGGTGTCGTTCTTGGTGGAGAGTAACGCTTGCTGCTGGCGCATCCAGATTTCAAGCTCGGCAACGAGCGGCCGCGATCGTTCACGGCGTACGAGAAGCCGCTGTTCCGGGGTTTTGCCATTAATGCTGCGCTCGATCTCGAACAGCATGTCGATACGACGCACCGCCTCGCTGGCGACCGGCGCCTCTCCCTGTTTTACCAGGTCGACAAACTTCCTCCGGCCGTGGCTCCAGCAAGCCGCTTCAACGATCGGAGCCGGCTTCCTTTGAGCCATGTAGAGCTGGTTGTATCCATCAAAGGCATCGGCCTGCATGAGGCCCACATAGCCGGCAAGATGGCCTTGCGGATGCTCCCCGGCACGACTGCGCGAGTAATGGAACACCGCCGCCGGTGGATCCCGACCGCCAAACGGCCGGTCGTCGCGAACGTAGGTCCAGATCCGGCCGGTGACAGTCTTCAGTTTCGCCAGCACGGGCACCGTCGTGTCATCGGCATGGATGCGTTCCGCGCTCATGACATGAGTCCGGATAGCCTCAATAATTGGGGCGAGCGCCACCACGCAGGCCCCGATCCGATCCGCCAGGGTCGAGACATCGATCTCGATCCCTTCCCGGGCATAGGTCTGGCTCTGCCGGTTCAGCGGCTGATGCAGCAGGAACTTGTTGACCAGCACCATCGCCAGCAGGCTCGGCCCGGCGAAGCCACGCGGGATCGGATGGGACGGTGCCGGCGCCTCGGTAATCGCCTCGCAGTCCCGGCAGGAGAACTTTTCGCGGACGTGCTCGATGATCTTCCAGCGCCGCGGCTCGCATTCAAGGGTCTTCGATACAACCTCGCCAAGCTTGTGCAGCCGCTCGCTGCCGCACTTACCGCAGGCGCAAGGCGCGGGTTCGACGATACGTTCGACCGGCAGATTATCTGGCAGGGGACGTCGCGGCGGCCGCGGATTTTGTGCGCGCTTCTGTTTGGCGGCTTCAGGTGCCGCGATCTCGGCCCTGGTTTCCTGCTCGGCCTGGGTCTCTTCAAGATCCTCGATGGCCAGCTCAAGCTGCTCGACCAGCAGCCTGCCGCGTTCAGAAGATTGCCCGAACTGCTCGCGCCGTGCCTTGGCCAGCATCAGCTTCAGCCGCTCGATTTCCAGGCGGCCGACGGTCACTTCGCTCTTGGCCAGCGTCAGCTGCTCGCGCTGCGCAAGGATCATCGCATGCGCAGCGGCAAGATCGGCGGGAAGCGGATCGGAGGACATCGTCACACCGACAAATCAATCATATTCGCCGCTAAAAATCCCGCCGGATTTCCTTCGTGAGTCAAAAAGCCACAGCTTATCCGGAAGCCTGCGGCCGCCAGGTTGCCTGCGGCATCCGCCAATCAATTCCGGACAAGAGATAGGATAGTTGCGCAACGCTGATCGTGACAACGCCGTCCGCCACCGATGGCCACAGAAAGCGGCCGCGCTCCAACCGCTTCGTGAAGAGACACGCGCCCTGGCCGTCATGCCAAATGATCTTGATCAGGTCGCCCCGACGGCCCCTAAAAACATAGAGATCACCAACGTGCGGATCCCGCTTCAAGCTCTCCTGAACCAGACGTGCCAGGCTCGGGAATCCGCGCCGCATATCGGTATGGCCGGTCGCAAGCCACACCCGCACATTACCCGGTATGGCAATCATCGGCGCTCAAGCACGTCGAGCACCCGCGCCAGCGCCTCGGGATCAACCTGTGCATCCACCCGGATGCGTCGCCGGTTGCCAAGATCGATCTCGATCAAGCCACTCCGCGCGGTCGGCATGGGCTGCAACCGTCGGTCATCTTTGGATAGCGGCTTCGCTTCTTCCGCGCTCGGTGCCACCGCTGCGGCGATCTGCACCGGCGCAAAACATGGCCCGTCATTCACGACCGTACGGGCCTGGCGGCGCCAGGTGAACACGACGCTGGCCGCGACACCGTTGCGGCGCGCAACATCTGTCACCTTGGCGCCCGGTACCAGGGTTTCCTCGACGATCCGCGCCTTGTCATCTTGCGACCAGCGCCGCCGCCGCTCCAACCCGCCTAAAACCTCGACCCGCATCGCCTGATGACCTTAAAGCTAGACTTAAGGTCACACGCTTCGCGAAATATACCGCATCAGACAAGACGGCGCTCGTCGGATGCGTACGCGGAACCGTAGAGCGCGTCATAAGCAGCCTCGTTCAAGCTCCGCGTCGGCGCATCGATGACAACGCAGCCGCGCGCAAGACCGATGACGCGATCGGTGAAGGTTCGCGCATAGCCGACCTGATGCAGGCTGCAAATCACGGCAACGCCTTCGTCGCGGGCGATGTCCTTGAGAAGTTGCATGACCCCGGCAGCCGAACTGGGGTCGAGACTTGCAACCGGCTCGTCGGCGACGATCAACCGTGGCTCCTGGGCAAGCGCGCGCGCGATCGCGACCCGCTGCTGCTGTCCGCCCGAAAGCGTGTCGGCGCGCTGGAGTGCGTGATCGAGCATGCCGACACGCTCCAGGCATTCGAACGCCTTGAGCTTGTCCGCGCGTTCGAAACGGCGGAATACACCCCGCCAGGTCGGTAAATGGCCGAGCCGCCCGGCAAGTACGTTGTCGAGAGCCGTGAGCCGCCGCACCAGATTGAATTGCTGGAAGACGACCGCGATTTGCCGTAGATCGCGGGGCGTCAGCCGCTCGATCTCGGTGCCGCCGAAGCGAATGCGCCCCGTGTCCGATTTGGCCGAACCGGTGATACAGCGAAACAGCGTGGTTTTACCGGCGCCGCTCGGCCCCAGAACCGCAACGAACTCATGCTCCATCAACGTGAAGCTTACATTCTCTACCGCCGATCGCGCACCGAAGCTCTTCGAGAAGCTCTCGACGGAAAGTACCGGCGGCTTGCCGACAATGTCCGGTTGCGGGCAAAAGGCGAGCCCATCGGCAGATATCCTGTTCACGGGGTCACCCATTGGTCATACGAGCCTCTTGCGCAGCCACCCCGACAGCCAGTCCAGCGCCGTCACGACAATGAGGATGACCGCTATGATTGTGAAGAGCCGGGAGAAGTCGAGAAGGTCCATGCTGTTCTTCAGCTCCTGACCGATGCCGCCGGCGCCGACAACGCCCAACACCGTGGAGGCGCGGACATTGAACTCCAGCCAGAACAGCGAGGTTGAGAGCAGAAGCGGCAGAATATCCGGCAGGAGCCCATATGTGAGTGCAGTAAGCCGTCCCGCACCGGTTGCGCGGATCGCATCGTGAGGACCGAGGTCGGTGCTTTCGATCTGATCGGCGAAGAACTTGGCGGCCGTGCCGGCCGTATGAAGCATTATGCCGAGCACACCTGCGAACGGCCCGAGCCCGACCGCCGCCACGAACAACAGCGCAAACACAAAGGAATCGATCCCGCGCAGCGCATTCAGAAACCATCTCGTCGGGAAATACAGCCACGGTAAAGGCGTGATATTGCGGCTCGCAAGGATTGCAAACGGCAGTCCGATCAGTGTGGCCAGCGTTGTGCCGATCGCTGCCATCGCGACCGTCTCCGCCGTTCGCCAAAGGAACAGCGGGAGCTCGTCGAACCTCGGCGGCCAGGCCCGCGACAGCCAGTCCCAAAGTTTAGGGAGACCCATGCCGAGCTTGCCGAGGTCGAGTTGTGCGAGATCGGCGGCCACGAGATAGAACGCAACAATGGCCGCAACGAGCAGCCAGCCTTTGACTCGCGCAACGCTGAATGTGCGTTGCGCGGCTTCGAGCTTCGCCAGCGCTTCTGCAGCGGTTTTCATCCCGCCGTAACGAGTGATCGCACCGTCGAGGAGACGTCCCGCTCCCGTAGCGTTCATCTCACACCTTTGCCTTGATCTTGCCGACGGAGATACCGGCATTTTCGATCGACCTGTAGGAGGCATGGGTCGCCGCGACGAAGCCGGTGTACCGGTTCGGCAGCAGCAACTTTGCCTGTTCGACCGTGATCGCGGTCAGGATGGCCTGCACTTTGCTCGACATCTCGGCGGAAGCGTTGGCGGGTACCGCGATGGCATCGTTGGGCAGCGGGTCTGATGTCCAGATGATCTTGTTTGAGTCCTCCTTGACCCGGCCGGACGCGATCATTGCATTGCGGTTGCGGTCGAAGTCGGTAGCCATGTCCACTTGGCCAGACGAGACGGCGATCTCGTTGGCCGCGTGTGTGGCCCCGTCACTGTACTTCCAGAAGGCCTTGGGATCGATTTTCCAGACTTCCTTTGCGTAGAAGGTCGGGATCAACCAGCCGGAAGTGGAGCCGACGTCGGCAAAGGAAATCGACTTGTCCCTCGTATCGTCGGGGAATTTCGTCACCTTGAGATCGGGCCGCGCAATGATGATGGCCTGATAAGTCGGCTTTTCATCATATTTGGCGGTGGCGACCGCCCGACAACCGGTCGCATTGTTGGCAATGATGTAGCCCCACGGCCCCATCCACGCCAGATCGAGCTGACCGCCGCCCATGGCAACTGCCATCCCGGCCCAATCGGTGGTCGCCGCCAGCTCGAAATCTGCACCGAGTTCTTTTGCAATGTGGGCAAATACCGGTCCGAACGCCTTTTTCGTGTCCTCGGGGTTGGGCAGAAGCGGCCCAACCGCGAACCGAAGCTTCTTGGTCTGCGCGATGGCTGGCCGAAAAACTGAAGTGGCCGCAGCCGCTGCCGCAGTGGTCGCCAGGAACTTGCGTCTGTTAATGCTCATAACGTCTCCACACATTGCTAGATCGAATAAGGACTAACTTAAGGGTCTGTAGATTGATGCCTTCGCTCGCGAACTCGACGTACAGCGCTCCGCCGGCGACCAGCACCGCACGGACCGAGTTTCTTTCATCCAAGCCCCGTTTCCAGAAACGGGGCGGACACACCCAGATCGCTCCACTTGCTTCCGCAAAATTCGCCGTAAGCCCGACCTGCGGCGCAAATCCGGCTTCGCAACTGACGGCGACATCGGCCCTGACCCGCACGTCGCAAGAATCAAACGCGCGCGGTTGTACCCAAGGATTGCGCGCTCAATTCACCTCGGCGGGACGATCGTAGAGCAAGCGCCGCGCCCGCTTCTGGTTGTCGAACAGGCTGAACCGTTCTTGCGCTTCGGGCGGCATCGGAAAGGGCACGGGGCACGGCAGTGCGACCATCCTCGGGTTGCGGGTCGATTGTCCGCAAACCATGTCCGCTTCATACTGGTCCCAGTTCCTCACGCCCAACAGCGGCCACGCGTCAGCCGCAGCATATCCAATCAAAAGCAACCGGCGGGGCTGGGCGGACATGTTTGGTCCGGAGGCGTGCATTGTACGGACATGGTGGAACGACACGGTCCCTGCCGGACCAACGCACTCTTCGGCGCCGGTGGCGTTCACAGGATCGGCATCCAGATCGACCGCGCTGCAGAAGTACCCGGTATCAGGGTTGTGGTGATCGTAGATCTTGCCTTGGTGCGAGCCTGGCAGGCACAGCAGAGGCCCATTAACACTGGTGATATCGTCCAGGAACACGCCCACCGTAAGGAACGTGTCGTTGGTGTGCGGATAAAAGCACCAATCCTGGTGCCACTCGACGGGCGAACCGATCCGGCCCGGCTTCAGGTTGATCTTGGAATTGTTTACTCGTACGTCCGGGCCGATCAGCTTCTGGAGACTATCGATAAGGGCGGGATGTCGTACGAACTCGCTGAAGAAGTCGAAGTGCCTGTGTGGCATCTCGATTCGACGAACGGCGGGTTGTTCCGGAGTGTGGGATGGCTCGAGCTCGAAGGTCGGCGTCGGACTTGTTAGCGCTGAGGCTTCGACAATCAACTCGTCAGTGACACGCCGCAACTCGCCGATCTCCTGTTCGGCAAAGAGCCCCTCGGCGACGGTAAAACCTTTGGTGTGATATTCGGCGACGTGACGACCCGTCAACATGCTCTGCTCTTTCCTGGTGACGGGCGGCGCGATCAGCGACGCCGCCCCGTTCGAAATCCCCTCCAGCGCTCACTTGTCCACTCAAGCTAGCTGGCAACCCGCGTTGTTCTGATAGCTCTCTGCGGTGACAGGGGCGTGTATAGTATGTGTCGGTGGTGCGACATTCGCTCCATTGCGCAAAAATACTGCCTGGATCGACTGTTCGATTAGACAAGTGGCTTAGACCAGTTGTATGGCTGTGTTGATTGTCATGAATGCAGAAAGACTCCTGCAGCAGACACGAAACCCGCTGCAGTTTCGCGACATAAGCATTACAAATTATCTTCTCCGCGCAGTGGTCTACGTTAGCGCAACCGAGCCGCATTATTCCCGACAGCAACCATCTTCGATGCGATGTCATCATGAGCGAACAGCAGCAAGCCCGGCGACGGTCGGACCACGAAGAGCGCGGGGTCTATCTTCACATTGCACGGCAGCTTCAGGGACGTATCCGCGCCGCCTATAAATCGGGTGACCGGCTGCCGTCGGAGCGCGCGTTGGCGCACGAGTTCAATGTGCACCGGAATACGATCCGGCGCGCGATCGAAGCGCTGAACAAGGCGGGCATAATTTCAACGACCTGGGGCGCCCGGAGTGTCGTGACGAAGAAGCGGCTCAACCATCGTATCACCTTCAATACGAGTTTCACCGCGTCGGCACTGGCGGCAGGCGTTACCCCCAGAACGGAATTGATTTCGGCCGCGGATCTCCCGTCCCGCACCTCGCTCCAGATCTGTCGCCGCGTCCTGCAAAGGGACCCGACCGGCGAGGTCACCACCGTTCGGTATATGGACGACGAGCCCGTTTGCTGGATCCGGCAATTGCTGTTTGGGTTTAATGCGCAGTGGCTCATGGAGGGCTTTACTGGAGCTTCCGTCCACGAATGGATGTGCGAGAAGATCGGCGTCAGTCCTCAACGTATCGAGACCATCGTCGGAGCCGATCGCGCAACGAGCATCGATTGCAAAATGCTGCGGGTGCCCCGCGGGGCCTCGATCTTGTATTCCCACAGCGTCAACAATGATCCGCGAACCCAGGAATTGATGGAATTGTCGATCACTCGCTTCAGGAGTGAAGCCGCGGAATTGAGAATGACGCTGTAGAAGCCCGGTGGAGCAAGAATGCCGGACTGCGAAAGCCACACACGACGAACGCGCCACAATAGCCCTTAGGACTTCTTGAGCCTCCTTCCGTCTTCTCAACCAGCTCAATCACCATCTGCGTACTATCGCATTCGAACCGTTGATTTACGGCGCATTCGCGCTCGGGCTGAAATCTCGGTTTGCTGGAGAGGCCGATCCTGACCTCTGGAATGTGCTGAGAGGAACTCGCCACTCACGACACCGGCCAGCGAATTGCGATGGCGGGCCAAGCATCGACCTGATGTACAGGTGTGAAGAGATCATTTTGAAGCAATTTGACGCCTTCTGATCGGACGATTTTGGTTCGTCTTGGTTCAGTTTGCGTCGGAGAACCTGCGGCGACGTTTGCATGATCGAACATTACCCCGGCACGCAGTCGTTCGGCTGACATCCCATCGTCATGCATCAACGACGAACTCCTGAAACAGTTCGATCTGTCCCCTTCTGTGTTGCCGGATCCGCCTCGAACGCCTGCTTCCCCTTTGCGCCCCATAGCTCGCGCGCCTGTGCGCCTTGATCGCTTTTGAGCTTGTCTGCCATCCAAAGCAGCGCGCCAAGGATGGTAGCGCGATCATCGCCGGTCAGGTCGATGAGTCCAGCTTTCACGACGAGCCCGCCGAGTTCGATCAGATGCCGCGTGCGCTTGCGGCGCTCGACTTGCCATGTGCGCATATCATGCCGAGCCCTTGCTGCCTGGCGACGGTTGCGCGCCGCCCAGTTTCGCCGGAGCGCCGCCAGTGTTGCGCTCAGCTGCCGGTGCAGTTCGCCGCGCCCGGCCCTGAAAGAACGCGGCCCCACGTTTTGCCCATGCCTCCTTTCTTGCAGTGTCCTTCGTCTCTGCCAGCATGATCAGTGCGCCTGCCAGTTCGTCGGCGCCGAGGCTATCTGCTCCGGTGGCGATGACCACTTCGCCGAGCTGCTGCACCTTGCGGCTCTTGAGGTCGCGTGCCTTGTCCTGAAGTGCTTTCAGTTCCCCATCGAAATCCCGTGGCTTGCGCATCACGTTCTCCAGCAATGTTGATGGAGTGATGATAGTCGAGCGCCCGGTGTAATGCTGTAAGGTTACCGGGACGGCTTGAGACGGTGTAATCCCGCCCGAGAATTTTTCGAAGGAGGGCGCGCTTATACGTCGTTCCGACGTGCGCTTCTCCGTGTAGATGATTCGGTCGCGATGGCGATCTATCATCTTCACGTCAAGGTCATTGGCCGCAAGTCTGGCTCCAGCGCGGTGGCGTCGGCCGCCTACCGCTCGGGCTCGCGGCTGCGCGACGAGCGGCTTGACCGCAGCCACGATTTTTCCGGCAAGCGCGGCGTCGCTCATTCCGAGGTGATGCTGCCTGAACATGCGCCGGAAGCGTGGAGCGACCGTGAACGGCTCTGGAACGATGTCGAGGCGTTCGAGGTTCGCAAGGACGCCCAGCTTGCCCGTGAGGTCGAATTCGCCATCCCGCGCGAGATGACGCAAGCTCAAGGCATCGAACTGGCCCGCGACTTCGCGCAGGCGGAGTTTGTAAGTTTGGGCATGATTGCCGATCTCAATGTGCATTGGGACATCGGCGAAGACGGTCTGGCCAAACCCCATGCCCACGTCATGCTGACCATGCGCGCGATGGACGAGAATGGCTTTGGTCCCAAGGTCCGGGACTGGAACCGCACGGAGATGATCGAGCGTTGGCGCGAACGCTGGGCGGGGCTTGCCAATGAGCGGCTGGCGGAACTCGACATCGACGCGCGGATCGACCATCGCAGCTTCGAGGCGCAGGGGATCGCGCTGGAGCCGCAAAGCCAGATCGGCGCACCCGCGCAACGGATCGAGCGCGAAGGAAACGAGGCCGACCGCGCCGAGATGCACCGCGAGATCGCGCGCGGCAATGGCGCGCGGATCATCGCCGATCCTTCCCTCGGGCTGGACGCGATCACGCGACAGCAATCGACCTTCACGCAGCGAGACATAGCGAAGTTCGCCCACCGTCACAGCGACGGTCTCGACCAGTTCAATGAGGTCATGGGCGCGATGCGTAGCGCTCCAGATCTTGTCGAACTCGGCAATGACGCTCGCGGCGAGGATCGGTTCACCACCCGCGAGATGATCGAGGCTGAACAGCGCCTGCACCGCGCCGCCGAACTCATGGCGGAACGGGAGCGCCATGAGTTGCGTGACACGGATCGCGAAGCGGCTTTGGCGCGTGCGGAAGCGCGCGGCCTTGTCCTTTCGAGCGAGCAAGCTGATGCGCTGTCGCATGTCACGGATGGGCGCGATTTGGGCGTCGTGGTCGGCCATGCCGGAACGGGAAAGAGCGCGATGCTGGGCGTGGCGCGGGAGGCATGGGAAGCAGCGGGCTACGAGGTCCGGGGCGTAACACTGTCTGGCATTGCGGCGGAAAACCTCGAAGGCGGATCGGGAATCTCGTCACGCACCATTGCGAGCATGGAACATGGCTGGGGACAGGGCCGCGACCTGCTCACGATCCGCGACGTGCTTGTCATCGACGAGGCGGGCATGGTCGGCACACGGCAGTTGGAACGCGTACTGTCCCATGCTGCCGACGCCGGCGCCAAGGTCGTGCTGGTCGGCGATCCGCAACAGCTGCAAGCAATAGAAGCGGGAGCGGCCTTCCGCTCGATCCATGAACGCCATGGCGGTGCCGAGATCGGCGAGGTGCGCCGTCAGCGCCAGGACTGGCAGCAGGACGCCACCCGTGATCTCGCCAACGGCAAAACCGGCCATGCGCTGGAGGCCTATCGCTCTCACGGCATGGTGCATGAGGCCCAAACACGCGAGCAGGCGCGCGACGATCTGATCGACCGCTGGGACCGCGACCGGCAGGCATCGCCGGACCGTGCCTGCATCATCCTCACCCATACCAATGACGAGGTGCGCGCGCTCAACGAGGCTGCGCGGACGCGGATGCGTGCCGCCGGTGATCTCGGCAATGAGGTGCGTTTGACCGTCGAGCGCGGCGACCGCGGCTTCGCCAGCGGGGATCGCGTCATGTTCCTGCAAAACGAACGTGGCCTCGGCGTGAAGAACGGCACCCTCGGCACCATCGAACAGGTGAGCGCGCAGTCCATCACCGTTCAGACCGACGATGGCCGATCCGTGCACTTTGATCTCAAAGATTTCAACCGCATCGACCATGGCTATGCGGCGACCATCCACAAGGCGCAGGGCATGACGGTGGACCGCATCCATGTGCTGGCGACACCGGGCATGGATGCCCATAGCAGCTATGTCGCCCTGTCACGACACCGCGACGGCGTGGAGCTGCATTATGGCCGCGACGATTTTGCCAATCGGGACCGGCTCACCCGCACCCTGTCGCGCGACCGGTCGAAGGACATGGCTTTGGATTACGAGCAGCGCGATCCGGTCCAGAGCTATGCCGAGCGGCGCGGCATCACCTTCGGCGAGCGCGTTGCCGAAATTGTCAAGAAGATCGTGCCGGAGAAAGTGCGCAACATGTTCGACGGCCTGCGGCCGTCTCCCCACGCCGTCCCTGGCCCGGACGGCACGCGGAGGCTGGAACTGGAAGCGTCGGAAAAGAAGTCGGTGGAAGACCTGGAAGCGGCGCTGCGCAAGGCCCGCACCAAGGCGCTGCTCCGCCATGCCCAAGCCGTGGATGCGATCTTCGATATCCATGAGCGGGGCGGCAAGGCCAGCCCGACACAGGTGAAGGAATTGCAGGAGGCCCGCAAGGTCTTCGAGGGGGTGCGGCCCTATGGCTCGCACGACGCCGAAGCCGCCTACAAGAAGAATCCGGAACTCGCCCGCGAGGCGGCTGGCGGCCAGGTCAACCGCGCCATCCGCGCGCTCCAGCTCGAAACCGAGCTGCGGACCGATCCGAGCCGCCGCGCCGACCGTTTCGTGGAACGCTGGCAGAAGCTCGACCACACCAGCCAGCGTCAATATCAGGCTGGCGACATGTCCGGCTACAACGCGACGCGCTCGACGATGGGCGACATGGCCAAAAGCCTCGAACGCGATCCGCAAATGGAATCCATCCTCGCCAACCGCAAGAAAGACCTCGGCATCGCGTTCGAATCAGGCCGCCGGCTCGGCCAGGAGTTGGCCTTTACCCACGGCATCGACCTTGGCCGCGGCCGAGGCATCGGAATTTGACCCATCCTATTTTCCGCCGTCTCTCCGCCACGCTCCAACGAGTCGAAAAACCCCTCTTGCGCGTCTTCGAACGCCAGCCTGTCTGGTCTCAGCAGCCGTCAGAAACAGCCAGCAGGAGGCCGCGCGGCCATGCGCGAACCGGACCGTATCATCCGTCTGAAAACTGTCCTTTCCCGGACCGGGCTGTCCCGGTCCACCATCTACCGCAAGATCGCCGAAGGCACGTTCCCGGCTCAGCTCAAAATCAGCACCAACGGGACCGGCTGGCATGAATCCGACATCAACCGCTGGATCGCAGATCCTGTCGGATGGCGTCCGACAGGCGAGTTCGATGAAGTCCGCTGAGGTCAGTGGTTGCCTGCCTTCGGCCAGACCATCCGGCGGCATGTCCTTTTGCTGCTGACAGCAGTGAACCGGACCGGCCTGAGGCCGTAAAGGCTGGCGCTGTCGCCCCCCGCTTCGCGGCTTCGGCCTTGACGGCCTGACGCCGCCCCGGTTTGGGCTCTCCAAGCAGACAAGGCGGATAGCGCTCCCAATCCGGACTGCTATGCCCTGCACCAACCATGTGCTTGGCAACGGCTGCGACGACGCCTGCGCCGTGGACCGCAAGGCGCTGGAAAGCCGCGTGCTGACCGGGCTGCGCGAGCGCATGATGACGCCGGAGATCGACGCCGAGGTCATGCGCGCCTATTCGCAGGAAACCAATCGACTCAACCGCCAGCGCCGAAGCTCATTGGAATCCACCCGCCACGAGCTTGCCGAAGCCAGGAAAGGCCATCGCGGAGATCGCGCTCGTCATCGAGCAACGCGGTTGGCACCGCGCCCTGTCCGACCGGCTGACCGAGCTTGTGGCCAAACAGACAGCCTCACCGCCCGCTGAGCGGACGCCATAGCGTGGCACAGCGCAGACTTGGGCTGTTCACCTACGCCAAGACGCGTGACACAATGCGTACCATGGCTCATCCTCGCAGATCCCATGACCACGTTTCGACGAACAAGGCAGTGTCGAGTGTGGACAACGATAAGAGTACCGGAGTTGATCCGATCGACCCCTCGGCCCTCGGTTTTACGAAAGTAGCGTACGCGGTCGACGAGACACTTGAGTTGCTCAGTATCGGCCGCACTGCGCTGTACGCAGCGGTCAAACGAGGTGATCTCAAACGCGTCAAGTTCGGCAAAAAGACGTTGTTTTACGCTGCCGACCTTGCCGCGTTTATGGCGCGGCTTCGGCACCTGAGCGAATCGGATGAGAGCCAGGGCGATCACGGGCCTCGCTAGATATTAGCGCCTAAATGCAAGATTGACCTGCAGCCCGCCGTGGCACCGACAATCAAGCTGCTCGTGCCGGACCAACTTCAAAAAGTACTTTCCCGACTGATAGCGATCGAGCTACCTTCGTAGTTCGATCGGACGCGATGGACGACCAGAGCGCCGCTGGCGACTGCACGTAGGGCCGGCGGACCGATCTTCTTCCCCTTGGCAACTTTGTTGGTATCTTTGTTGGTACCCGTTGAATCAACATTTTGATAAGACCAAGAAACCCCTCAAGAAAAGCAGCTTCATATGGCGGCTGCCGGGCCCACCAATGTGATCAGAAACTTATTAGGCCCGTCCTATCGCTCCCCTGCCCGACCTATCACTCAAAGCGCCCACTGCGCGCCGAATCCTCTTCCAAATCGCGCTGCCGCCATCTCGCGGCTTCGTCAGCCAGTTCTCCCCGGAACTTGCCGACAGCCACGCGGAGAGCGGCGTTCTCACCAAGCTCGAGGATGTCGAGGAGTTGCATCCGAGATTCGAACTTCGAGGCGGGTGAACCATCGAAGCTCGTCGGCCAGATTCGCTGGCCCATGGCTTCGAAGACGGCAACCGGATCCGGAGCCCGTTCGAGCAGCAGCTTGGCAATAGGCTTCCATTCATCCGACGACTGATCGTTCGGACGCGAGTAGAGCAGCGCCACGCCGGCAGCAAATGGATAGCGCCGGGCAGGATCGGCTTCGCACCAGCTAAGTAACACGTCGTCAGGAACAACGCTTGAAGGGCTTTGCCGATTACGCAGCATGTCCTGGATGAGCTCGGTACTGCGTTGCCGGTCCTTCTCCTCACCGGACGCGAGTTCATCAAGCGCAGCGACAGGTTGCTTCTTGAAGATACTGAGAAGCAGGTCGTCCTGCTCGCCAGCCGAGACGTCATACCTTGCAACGGCCTCTTTTAGGTCGCGCAGTAACTTGCGTGTAATTGATGCCCCCTCCGCCCCGGCGAGCGAAGCTGCCGCCACAAGGCCCAACCGGTAGTCGTCGGAATCGGCGGCATTTCCTCGGCGGGTAAAGCGATGATCGACGAGCAATTGGCGCCCCGCCTCAGCACTCTCCGGCAAAGGCGTACGCTTTGCGGTCGCGTTGGAATGAAGACGCATGGCGAGAATTTCGAGCGCAATGCGATTACCGTCGGGCTTGGCACCGATGGCAAGGACGAGGTCTCGAAACGCAGGTCCCGGGATCGGCTCGCAAACGCCGCCATACACGAGACTGAAATATTGGCCGATCGGCGCCTTGCCGAGATCCAAAGCTCGCCGCAGCCGAGCGACTCCTTTGTCGTCAATGGTTACACCCGTCTGCAGCGTCGGCAACCATGGAGCCAAGATCGGGTCATCAACAGCTTCGTCGAGCAAAGCGTTGGCTTGGGCACTCTCTCGGACTTCGAGGCCACTCAGAATGCCGAGAAGTACCTGAACGTTGGCATTATCGGTCCGACTAACCTCGTCGACTAACCGGCGCCACAGAAGGCGGGGCTCGAGGGCCTCCAGCGCGAGACCCCGACCAAATTCGCTAAGATTTCCTGGAGCACTGACGAGTTCAGGAAGCAGCGCAGAAAACGCCGCATCATCCATGGCAACGTCCCGGCCTAATTTTTCGGCCGCGATGTTGGATCGCCTCATGCGTTCGGACGCCTTTACCGCCGATTGATCGTCGATACCGAGGTCGTCCAGCGTGAGGCGCCCACTGCGATCGCCCAGGACAATCGCCCGCACACGGTTGACCAAGTCCTTCGGCCGAAGAAATTCCTCTAAGCGCGTAAGCCGCTCGGCGGCTTCTTTCGTCAGGCTCTTGCCGTCGTAGTGGTGGGTCTGACGCGTAGCGACCCAGCCGTCGCGCCAGAAGCCGCCTCCAGCGATACTTTTGGCGATCCGCTCCAGGGCATCGTGCCGACCGCCATGAGTCCAGAGCCAGCGGAATTTATGAGCGATCGACTTGCGCACGCGGGCCGTGATTGGGCTGTCGCCAAGCGCAAACGGCTCTACGAAGCTCAGGACATCCTCAAACCACCTACCGGCTTCCGCGCCACTTTTCGGGTGATAGCCATAGTTGCGTGACCGCGCGCCAAACTCGAACTGGCCATAGGGCGCGAAGTTGTGTGTCGTCATCAGTGCTTCAAGCGCCTGGATACCTAGATACTGCTCGACCGGCTTCTCTGACTTCAACAATCGCTTTACGACAGGCAAGCGCACGGCAAGGGGGGCGTGCGTGCCGGAAAACGCGGGATAAAAGAGGGGCGTCGTGGCCCTCGCGGCCTCGCCATCGAAGCTACCTTCCTCAAGAACGCTCGCAAACGCGATAAGCAGGCGAACCGCCCGCTCGAACAGAGGTGTGTCATAGGCAAGGGAATGCAACAAGCGAATGAGGTGCCCTCCTCTCAAGAGAGTGAGCCGATCGGCATTCCCAAATACATTCTCAAGCGCCGAGAGCGTAGCTTCTGGTGCCACAGGCGCGACGTTTTCAAACATCGCGCGTCCGAGTTCGTTCAGCTCCAAGACATCGGCGAGGAGCCCGGTCTTGGAAAGCCAGCCTCGCACGATGTCCTGCGCCTGCTTGCTGTCATTGAGATAGCCAAGGCGCCGCGAAAACGAGCGAAGCAGCCGTTCGGAGGGACCTTCAACGATTTCGGCCCTAATGAGAGGATAGGGAATGTTCTCAAGCGCCAGTTTCGCGAGCCGGTTTGCTATGGCATGCGGCAGAACGGCTCGCCATTCCCGTCGCTGCTGGAGAAGATCGCGTCGCTTTAGCTCAGCGGCCGCTGCAAATACGTCTTGAGCGGACCTTCCAATCAACCGGCCCAGTATGGGGAGCTCTGCGTTCTCACCTTCCAAGGCCTCTCCCTGAAACGAGTAAACCAAGGAGCAGGCTTCAGCGATCTGGAGAAGATTGGCATCGTGGCTGTGACGCTGCTGAAATAAGCGCGTGAACAGCTCGGTGTTGGTCAGACCCGAAATGGTCTCGGTTTTCTTCAGGGTTCCTGCGAGGGCGAGGGCGATCCTGGCATTCCCGTCTGAGAATTCAGCGATCGTGCGGGCGTCGATTTGGGATATGTCCCGAAATCGGGCTCGCACGAGCTTTTCGATGAGAGGGAGCGAGGACGTTTCCAGCGAGAAAACATCAGTGCCTTCGGGCTGATCGTCGCGGAAATCGTATTCGATTGTGATAACGCTTATCGTCGAACCAGCGATGCGCGCCACCTCAGCGAGCTGCCGATGGGTGTCAAAGGGGCAATTGTCGACGACCAGAATTGCGCGCGTCCTTTGCGCAAGAAGGTCGGAGGCAAGACCGCGTGGCTGCGGGTCAGGTTCATGAGCCGTATCGGCATAAATCGCGAGTGACGGGTCGAGAGCCTTCGTCCCGATCATTGGGTCGAAAAGCGCTTCTACCAACCTCGTTTTGCCAACGCCGGACAAACCGACCAACCGGACGACCTGCCCCGGATTGCGGAGCGCGTCCCGCATGCGGTCGATACCGTCGACGACGGTCACCCCGTCAGCATCGTCGTCCTTTTGGCCGGTGGTCTTGATGCGGGCCTTGTCATCAAGAAGGTACGTATTGTCGGCACCCGCCGGTAGCGGGGACCATCCGCCGTAGGATTGCCATCCACGGAACGCCCTGCCGATCCGCGACCGAACCCAAGGGATCAGCCCGGCATGGTCCCGAACCCAGCTTGCAACGCGGCTGCGGTCGTAGAACTCGAGATGAAGCTTGGCAGCATCCGAGCAGCCCTGCATGGCGTCGGCCATAGCTTTGCCGCGGCTTTTTAGGGCGGAATCAGAGGTCGAGCCGTTCGAGCTAACGATGACGTAGGCTCCGCAGGCGGCGGCCAGTTCCTCGATGACAGGCCGAAGCACTCCCTTGGGCTTCATCTCCTTTATGATTTCGGCGGCCGGCATATCCGGCTTCTTCACCTGAAAGCCCGTGGCCGCCCTTGGGACGAAGCCTTGGATATGGGTACCGGGCGCGAGTGCAACCCGCACATCGAGCCCACCATCCTTGGCGGTCTGGTCGCCGCCCCACGTGACGGCAGAGACCGGCAAGTCCTTGCGGCGCAATTCGGCCTCGCAAAGACGGCCAATCAGCGCTCGCAAATCCTCATCGTTCAGGGCCGCAATGTCGTCGCGCGTGATCTCAAACATGATCCAGATAGGTCTCGTGGAAACGTCTGGCTGCAACTTGTGCCGATATTGAGCGGTTCCCGCGACCATACACCCATCCGGTCCACATGTTTTTGCGCCTCTGCACAGCGAGAGAGCCGCGGGCTTGCGGATCGGCGAAGCCAATTGGTCACGGCCGACCAATGGTGAAGAGATTCTCAGCCGGTCGGCCCGGCTCTTGGTGCGCCCAGACCTCGACGACGGGCAAGGCCGGAATTCGGCCTGCCAACCGGTCGATCCATGCGAAAATGCGGTCGAGGCGCTCGCCTCCATATATAAGATAGATCGCCCGCTCATAGCCCACGGCTCGCCGAAACAAAGAGAGTGTGTTGAGATCCTTCTCTATGCCGTTGACGCTCGCGCGGAGCGATTTGACTTCGATGATCGCGTGATTAAGGCCCATATCGCCGGGCCCATGAACCAAAAGATCAGGCTTTGCGTGGCTCGCACCGCGCTCCGACAGGATAGGATGCGCGGCCTTATCGACTTCACCATTCAGGCGAAATGGACCTTCATTTGGCCATCGCAAACGCATCTGGTGATAAAGCTCGTAGCAATAAACGCGCTCACGATAGACAGGGCCGCCACCATGGATCGGCAGGTGAAAATACTCCGCGCCGATATGCGCCGTCGCTCCGCCCAACACGTCGGTCAATCGATCCATCGAAGCTATCCCGCGATGCCGATGATAGTTGTACAGTTACTGCGACAGAAGCCAGGTCTGACATTTACGCGTTGGGCCACAGCGCCCCTCGACTTGACGCCATCGACCACCAGCCGGCGCAGCCAGACCGCGCCGGGATCGTCGTGGCTTCGTTCGTGCCAGAGCAGGCGATAGCCGTAGGGCGTCACCTGCGCCGGCGGCTTCAGCATCACGAGGCCGAGCCGCGGCGCGAGCTGCCGGGCGGCCCGCGAGGGCATGGTCACCAGGTAATCCGACGCTGCCGTGATCACCGCGGCGGTTGCGAAATAGGGAACGCGCAGCGCGACGTGCCGCTTGTAGCCACGCTCGGCCAAGGCGGTGTCGATCGGCCCGCCCTGCCCGCCGAAAATGCTGACGACGATGTGCGGCCAGGCCGTGAACAGCTTGATCGGCAGCACGTCCCTAGCCCCGCGCATCTCCTTGAGCAAAGGATGCCCTTGCCTGACCAGCGTCACGAAGCTTTCGCGGAATAGCTCGCGCGCCCGAAAGGATCCGGAGACCGGGTTATCGGCATACAGCACGAAATCGACCTGACCGTCGGCGAGCATGCGAAACACATCGCGCGAGAAGCCGACGACCTCGATCGCCGCACCGGGCGCCTCGCGCGCAAAGCGGGCGGCGACATTGGGCAGGATGGCGAGCGCGCCATAATCGGTCGTCGCGATGCGAAAGACGCGGTCGGTGGCGGAAGGATCGAACTTCGGCTTGTGGAGAAATGCCTCGACGCCGCCGAGCAGGTTCGCCAGCGGCTCGCGCATCGCCTCGGCGCGGAGCGTCGGCACCATGCCGCTTGCCGCCTTCACCATCAGCCGGTCGCCGAACAGGCGCCGCAGCCTTGCCAACGCACGGCTGACCGCCGGCTGGCTGCTGCCGAGACGCTCGGCGGCGCGCGTGACGCTGCCGGCCTCGAGCAGCGCATGCAGCACCACAAGCAGATTGAGGTCGACTTTGGCTAAATCCATTGAGCGCATAATGCAAATTCTATCATGACATTTGTGGATGACGCCAGGTGGGCGTACACAGCCGTCCATCGCCGCCAGGCCGGAGAAGCCGTCATGCCACTGCAACTGAACATGAGCCGCCGCCTCCTGCTCGCCGGCAGCACGGCCGGAGCGATGACGCCGCTGCTGGGCATGCCGGCAGCGCTCGCGCAAGCGCCTGCGCCCAGGACCAATTCCGGCCATTACAGTTTCCGGATCGGCGATATCAAGGCAACCGTCGTCAGCGACGGCACGCTGAGCGGCAATCCGCGCATCTACGCCTCGACCGCGCAGGCGGAGGAGCTCGGCAGGACCTTGAGCGATGCGTTCCTGCCGACCGACAGCTTCAGGCTCAACCTGAACACGCTTCTGCTGGAAAAGGGCGGCAGGAGAATCCTGATCGAGGCGGGTGCCGCGCAAACACTCGGCCCCGATGGCGGACATCTGTTCCGCAATCTTGAGGCGATCGGCGTGCAGCCCGAACACATCGACGCCATCGTGATCACGCATACCCATCCCGACCACGTCGGCAATCTCAGCCGCTCCGACGGATCGAGCGCCTTTCCGAAGGCGACGGTCTATATTCCCGAGGACGATTTTGCGTTCTTCATCCGGGGCGAGCCGGACCTGTCGCGGCTGCCCATGCCGGAAGACTTCCGGCGCGCCTTCATCGCCAACATCAAGCGCAGCGTGGCGCCGGTCGCCAGGTCAGCCGTGCTGTACCGGCCGGGCAGCGAAGTGTTGCCGGGCCTGACGACGATCGCCGCCGGCGGCCACACGCCGGGCATGTCGGCGATCCTGGTGCATTCCGGCGCGCAATCATTGCTGATCACGTCCGATGCCGCCTATAGCCCCCTGCTCAACATCGACAACGCTTGGCGGCCCGGCCCCGATCTCGATCCCGACGCCGCCTTGCAGTCGCGCAGGCGCTTGTTCGACCGCGCCGCGGCGGACCGCATTCCGGTGCTCGGGTTTCATTTCCCGTTTCCGGGCATCGGCAACATCAGGAAGACGGATGTCGGCTATCGCTGGGTGCCGGCGAACTGGCGGTTCGAAGGCTGAGCCGGTCACGCCTGAGGCCGTGCCGCCCAGACCTAGAGCCTCCGATAGGTCACATGCGCCGTCGCGAACGGGATGCCCGCGCGCCCGGCGCTGCCGCGCACGATGCACGCGCGATCATCGATCGCGTAGAACCAGTCGTCGAAGTTCAGCATGAACGACTTGCCATCGCCCTGGGGCGTGTCGCGGGTGTACTTCCAGTGGAATGCACAACCGGCCTGCTCGCCGGCGGCTTCACCTTCCAGGCGATTTTCATGGCCGGTGTACCGACCTTCGCCCGTTTTGTGAATCGTCCAGCGCAGCGTGTCGCTGTGGCCGACATCGAAGGTGTAGGTTTCGGTCAGGACGACAGTATCGGTGTCCGCGTCCAGCTCGCCATGAGCCGCGATCGTCGCGCGCTTCAGGAGCCCGCCAATGAGGCTCTCGACCACCGCCCATCCCTCAAGGCGGCCGACGAAGAACTGCTCGGGGAGAAACACCGGCGTGGAGCCGGCGAACGCATCAATGGCCATGGCGAGTCCTCCGAACCGATGGCGACATAAGTCGCCGCGCGATGCCTGGTTCCCAAAGACGAAGCCTGCCTGGCCGCCGAGTGCCTTGCGGCGCATGAAGACCCTGCGCCACACCGCGCGCTCCCCTCATGCGGAACACGTGGACAAGGCCCAGCCCTGCCGTTTCGGAATCCCTGCTCCGTGCTAACCGCCCGGAACGATCCGGCGACGCTACGGATTCGTCCCGCAGGAGTGATCTCGCATGCTGATGACCAGGGAGAGACGGCCGGCGATCCGCACCTTGAGGGGCTGGGCCATCCAATTGCTGCAGGAGGCCGGCGCGATCTGCGAATGCGAGGAGCATGGCTGGGCCAGGGATCGTGCCGACCCGCACGCGCGCCATCGCGCGCTCGCGCTTGCGCGCCGGGAGCCGCCAGACGGCGTCTCTCCGGATCAGGCGGTCGCGGAGATCAACGACGTGCTCGATTCGATCGGCGATGCCTGTCCGGAGTGTCCCGACGAGGGCCTTTGGGGCTTCCACAGGCGACCGCGGTCAACGAAGTAGCGTCCATCCGGCGTCACCGGATGCTTCATGCCGACTTCCGCCGCGCCCCTGCGGCCGGCTTCTTCGCGGACGAGTCCCTGGCGGCGGCCGCCTTCCTGCCCGCGATCGGCATCAGCATCTCCTTCTGGCCTGCCGCCGCCTTCCTCGGCTTCTTCGCCGGCTTGCCCGCCTTCGCGGGCGCGGCCTCCTGCCCGGCCTGCTTGCCGGCTTCCTTCCCGGCCTCCTTGCCGACGCTGCGGCGCAGCGCCTCCATGAGGTCGACGACGTTCTCGCCCTGCGGCCGCTCCTTCGGCCGGATCACCTTGCCGGCGCGCTTCTCGTTGATCAGCTCGATCAGCGCGGTCTCGTAATGGTCCTCGAACTTCTCGGGTGTGAAGCGTCCGGCCTTCTGGTTGACGATGTGCCGGGCGAGATCGAGCATGTCCTTGGTGACCTTCACGTCCTGGATCTCGTCGAAATAGTCCTGCTCGCTGCGGACCTCGTAGGGGTAGCGCAGGAGGGTGCCGACGAGGCCCTTGTCCATCGGCTCCAGCGCGATGATGTGCTCGCGGCTGGTCAGCACCACGCGCCCGATCGCGACCTTGTCCATCTCGCGGATGGTCTCGCGGATCACCGCGAAGGCGTCGTGGCCGACCTTGCCGTCGGGCCGGATGTAATAGGGGCGGATCAGATAGCGCGCGTCGATGTCGGACTTGTCGACGAACTCGTCGATCTCGATGGTGCGCGTGGACTCCAGCGCGATCTCCTCGAGCTCTTCCCTGGACACCTCGATGTACTGGCCCTTCTCCAGCTCGTAGCCCTTGACGATGTCCTCGTTCGGCACCTCGTCGCCGGTGTCCGCATCCACCTTCACGTATTTGATGCGGTGGCCGGTCTGCCGGTTGAGCTGGTTGAACGAGATCTTCTCGCTTTCGGATGTGGCCGGATAGAGCGCCACGGGACAGGTGACGAGGGACAGTCTCAGGAAGCCTTTCCAATTGGCGCGCGGGGCCATTTACGCAGAACTCCGGTTCGAGGCACGGATTCAAGACGAACGGCCGTCCTGGGTTCCGACATGGCTTGTGGAGAAAACGGCAGCCATCCGTCGACCGGCCGCGGCGGGCCCGACGGGACCGGTTTGGGCCGAAAAGCGGCATGAATCGCGTGGATTTCCGGTATTCGGGCGTCAAGTGCACGGATCTGTCTTCGTCCGGGCGCGATGTGACTCCGTCGCGAAGCTGGCGCCGGTCAATCTTGCCGAGACATCCCACAGGCGAGACGCCACCGCGTCGTCATCGGCCTGCGGCGGCACGCGCGCCACGGAGGGCGAGCCGCGCGTTTCCCCGAACTTGTCCGGGCCGTAATAGCCACCGGGGACAATGTCCGGCGATGTCGCCGCGAACAACGTCGGCAGCGCACCTTGCGCCGCCGGCTGAAACAGGAACCAGAGGGCCGTCCGCGCCAGGCCGGGGAGGCTCATCCGGCCGGCCCCATTCGGGATGAGGTCGGTGCGCGACACGCCGGGATGGGCCGCAACGCTGGTGATGCCCCAGCCGAAGGCCCGGCTGCGCCGCTGCAACTCGAACGCAAACATCAGGTTCGCAAGCTTGGACTGGCTGTAGATCGGCATCGGCTCGTAGCGACGCTCGGCCTGCAAATTGTCGAACGCGATCGCTCCGCTGCGCGCGGCCACGCTGGAGACGGTGACGACACGGGGCTGAACGCCTTTCCGCAGCAATGGGAGAAGCTCGGCCGTTAGCGCGAAATGGCCGAGATGGTTGGTGCCGAACTGCAGCTCGAAGCCGTCGGCCGTCAGCTGCCGGGTCCGGGGCGTCATCACCGCGGCGTTGTTGACGAGCAGGTCGAGACTGTCCCGTTCGGCGCGCAATCGGGCGCCGAAGGCT
Organism: Bradyrhizobium sp. Leaf396; assembly: GCF_001424605.1. Taxonomy (NCBI): domain Bacteria; kingdom Pseudomonadati; phylum Pseudomonadota; class Alphaproteobacteria; order Hyphomicrobiales; family Nitrobacteraceae; genus Bradyrhizobium; species Bradyrhizobium sp. Leaf396. Next base: position 80,121 of record NZ_LMQJ01000008.1, on the reverse strand, counting down.
CGAACCGAATGAATATCCGCAAGATCGAGCCATTCGAACCGGACGTTCGCATTCGGCTCGTGCGAGCGGATGCGCGCGACGGCGTCGGCTCCCTTGGCTGCATTGCGGCCGGCGATGATCACCTCGGCGCCCGCGCATGCGAGCGCAAGCGCATCCTCGTAACCGAGGCCACCCGTGCCTGTGACGACGGCGCAGCGCCCCCGCTGTGACGGAATATCGCTCGCATTCCAACCGGGCATCGGGCCACCTCCCACGGCACAACGTGACGTCCGGCGCATTAAATTACACTGAGTGTAATTTTCAAGCTTCGTGCCGCGTGGGCGTGTTGACCTTCTCGTGAACGGCGCCTGCATCGCGGCCTGGTAGCACATTGCGCTTGTTCGGCTGCAGCGAGGCTTTCAGGACGCCGCGCAGCCGAACAAGCCCGAGCGCGGCGAACGAGCGCAGCTTCGCCAGCATCCCGGCGCGGATGACGGTCAGCGCCGGAAGCAGCGCGAGCAGCAGGCTGAGGCCGATCCAGCGCAAGAGGCGGCCGGCCAGAAAGGCCTGGATCGTCGGCGTCCACTCGTTCACGACGAGATTGACGGTCGCGGCGAACGCGGCCTTCGCACCGAGACACAGGAAGCTGTTCGAGACGATCTTCGCCAGATCGAAGCAGGGATGGAACGAGATGGCGCAGAGCAGGAGGAGGATGCCGATGTTGCCGAGATACGGCGACCGCATCGCCTTCGCCGCGCGGGCAAGGCTGCGCGCGGCAAATCGACGCTCGTCGCGCTCCCCGGGCGAGGCGCGCACGACGCCGTCCCGGCGGTGCCCGCCGGAATGGAAGGCGCGCGCGTCGCGTACCGTCGGGGTGGTGATCTGCAGGCCTCTGTGAGGTCTGCCGATTGCACGGCGAGGCCGGTGCATCGCGCCTGGGCGGTTGGTGACGACGGCGTAGCCGGCGGGCCGGCGGCGCAGAAGCTCGATATGGCCGGAGCTGCGCACGCGCTGGTCCATTCCGGCGGCCGGTTGCAGCAAGCCTGGCTCTGCACCACGGGAATCGCAACACGAGGCATCGGCATCCCGGTCGTTCGCCGGGCCGTCCCTGTCTGCAGTCATCTTGCTCCGGTTCGCTTGGTCTTGGACGCGTTGACCCGGTCGAGCCTTGCCGGCCGGCCCCACATGCAGTAATTTCGCACTTGATGCGGAATTTTATCGCACTAAGTGTAATTTTGAATGAGGCCGTTGTGTGTCGGAACGGGACGGAGACGACGCATCACCAAAAAGAGAAGGACTGCGGGAACAAAAGCGCCGCGAAACGTTGCGACGGATCGCAGACACCGGGCTGAGGCTCTTCCTTCGCAACGGCTATGAGGCGACGACGCTCGATGCCATCGCCGAAGCAGCCGGAATTTCGCGCCGGACCTTCTTCTATTATTTCAAGTCGAAGGAAGACATCATCCTGGCCTGGCAGGGCGGTCTCGCCGACGCCATAGGGCGGGCGGTTCTGGAGCAATCAACCAAGCAGACGCCGCTGGAAGCGGTGAAGAACGCGCTGGTCAAGCTCACGGCGTCCTACGAGGACGTTCAGGCCCGCAGGCAAATGATGGAGATCGACCGCTTCATCCGCGCCAACGAGACGCTTCGCGCCCGCGAGGCCACCAAATACGCGCAGCAGGAGCAGGCGGTCTTCGACGCGCTCTGCACGCTGTGGCCGCAGCCGAAGCGGCAGACCGCACTCCGCATGGTCGCGATGGTCTCCATCGGAGCCTTTCGCCTTGCGATCGACAGCTGGAGCCAGGACGAGGGAAGGCGCTCGTTTGCCGCCTATCTGCGCGACCGTTTCGCCAACATGAAGGCGGAAGCTTGAGCGGCCGGTGGCGTTTGATCGGGTGAGAGTCCGATCGCCCTCACCCCTCCACCCGCCACAGCCGCCACCGCTCCGGCACGCCCTTGAGCCGGTGCATGCCGTGATCCCTCAGGCTCGCCGCCGCCTGCGCCGTCATCAGCTCCCTCACCGCGCTCGACACCAACACCTCTCCTCCGCGCGCTTTCGCCGCGACGCGGGTGCAGATGTGGAAGGCGAGGCCGACCATTTCGCCGCCGCTGATGGTGTATTCGCCGGCATGCAGGCCGACCCGGATCTCGAGGCCGAGCGTGCGCACCGCCTTCTGGACCGCGTTCGCGCAGGCGATGCCGGCGGCGGGCTTCCGGAATGTCGCCAGCACGCCGTCGCCGGTGGTCACGACTTCCCTGCCGCCGCACGTCTTCAGTTCCTTGCGGACCGCGGCGTAGTAATGGCCCATCACCCTGGTCCAGCGCGCATCGCCGAGCTTGGCGGCCTTCGCGGTGGAGCCGACGATGTCGACGATGAGGATGGTGGCGAGCGCCTGCTTGAGCTCCGGGTTGCGCGCGGCGGACGGGCGCCGGTTCGCGATGGGTCCGGTCAGCGGCTCGTAGCGATGATTGCGACGCCGTGCGATCGCGGCCTTGGTGTAATCCTGCGCGCGCTGCGCGGTGCGGCAGCGGATCGTCTTCTCCTGCGGTGATCGCGCCCAATACACCTTGCGCGCGGCCCCGGTGCCCTGCACCTCCACGGCGCCCCACTTCAGGAAGACCGCCGAGCCGACGCACCTGACGCACCACGCCTTCGACGTGTATCCGGAGACGTTGGATTGATGGACTCCGATGCGAAGGAATTTCGGCATGAAGATGCGGACCGTTTGGGCGTCGCTTTCGCAAAGGCTAGTCGCACATTCCTGCGTTGGCAACCGGGCCTCCGCCCCCCTCGCTTCAGCAAGGCAAGCTCATCCGGGAGCGACTTCCAATTCGATGTGCTATCCTCTTGCGGGGCGGCAGAAGAAAACCCGGAGAAACCATGGCAACGAGTGTCAAGCAAATGCTGGAAGCTGCGAACGCGGAGGTCCCGAAGATCGCCTCGGAGCAGGCGGCCGAGATGATCAACAAGGGCAACACGCTGGTGGTGGACGTTCGCGACGCGCCGGAAGTCGCCGCCAGCGGCAAGATCGCCGGCGCCGTCAACGTCTCGCGCGGGATGCTCGAGTTTCGCGCCGACCCGGAGTCGCCCTATCACGACAAGGCGTTCGACAGAAGCAAGACCGTCATCCTCTATTGCGCATCCGGCGGCAGGTCGGCGCTGGCCGGCAAGCTCCTGAAGGATATGGGCTACGAGAACGTCTACAACCTCGGCGGCTTCAAGGACTGGACGGGCCCGGTGGAGAGGTAGGGGATACAAGCAGCGCGGTTCCCTCGACTGCGCTGCGAACTCCGATTGGCACTTCCTGCGACAAGGCGCGTTGCGGTCTTTTCGAGGAGGTGCAGATGACCAAGACGAAGGCGTCCGACACGCAAGTCGCGAGCACCGGAGCGCAGCCGGCACTCAATCCCGGCGATGAAGCCCCGTCGGGAACGACGGGCACCGGTGAGGATGTCTGCCCGGACTGTAACGGCAAGGGGCGGATCGACGGCGCTCCGTGCGAGACCTGCAGGGGGAGCGGGACCGTCACCCGGGCCATCGGCGGGGCCTGACCGGCTCGGTCGATCGAGGCTTCATCCTTGAAGCAACGATCGGCCTCCACGTGCGTTTTGCCTGCGGAGACTCCGCGAGGCGCGCCATGAGCAGGGATAACGAACTGAAGCCCGACGATTTCCCGATCCAGGCCGACAAGGACAAGCTGAGGACGCACAAGGGCGAGCCGGTTGCAGTGGCGGAATCGGAGCAGATTGCGGACGAGATCGCCGACCGGCTCAACGAGCACGCCCACCAGGAAGAGCAGGATCGCTGGTCGGCCTGAGGGCACGCGCGCTCCGAACGGGAAATAGGAACGCTGATAGGTACGGCTTGATAGGAACGCCTTGGGTTCCCGCGCATTGGGCCACGCCGGGGTTCTGCAATTCCGGCACATGGCGGCCCCGGCAAGCCCTCCCCCGGACCGGCCGGGGCCGCCTGACCCCAACCCGCAGGAGCCGACATGAAAGCACTCGTTCTCGCAGCGCTTGTCGCGGCGCTCGCCTCGCCTCTCGCCGCATTCGCCCAGGGCGGTACCGGCGCATCCAGGACCGGGTCGAGCATCAATTCGAGCGGGACCGGCGGGACGACAGGCGCGGGAGCTTCCGGCCTCAACACATCCGCGGACAACAACAGCGGCGGCGCGAGCGCACCGGCAAAGTCATCGACCATGCGCCCGGGCGACAACGATCCTTCCAGGCAAGACCAGGGCGGTCGGCAGGCCGAGCCGAACGCCCCCGGCACCCAGCGCAAATAGCCGCGGCGTTTTGCGGCCGTTCGCGCTCACTCCGGATAGGCAAACAGCTCGATCGGTTTGCTGAAGCCGCGCACCTCGTGCTCGCCGACATGCTCCAGCGCGAACTCGTTCTCCACCAGGTCGGCGAAAGCGCGCGAGAGAAGCACCTTCCTGCCGATGGTCTTGGTCAGCGCCTCGAGGCGGGAGGCCATGTTGACGGCCGGGCCGATCACGGTGAAGTCCAGCCGGCTCGATGATCCGATATTGCCGTACATGACGTCGCCGACGTGGACGCCGATGCCGTAATTCAGCGGCGCGCGGCCGGTCCCGTTGTTCCGCTCGTTCAGCGCGGCCATGGCCTGCCGGGCTTCGGTCACGGCATGCAGCAGGTTCGCGCAGGCGTTGGGCTGGCTCAGCGGGAAGATGGCGAGCAGGCCGTCGCCGATGAACTTGAGGATCTCGCCGCCATGGCGCGCGATCGGCTCGGACATCGCGTCGAAATAATCGTTGAGCAGATCGATGACGTCGTCGCGCGGCCAGTTGTCGGAGATCTTGGTGAAATCCCTGAGGTCGCAGATCATGATCGCCGCGCGCACCGTGGTGCCGGTGCCGCGCCTGGTGGCGCCGGCCAGAATCAGCTCGCCGGCGTGGGAGCCGACATAGGTCTCCAGCAGCGTCCGCGCCAGGCGGTTCTTGATACGGATCTCGCTGACCAGCGCCAGCACCGGCAACAGCTTCTTCAGGCCCGCAATGTGCGCACCGTCGAAGCCGCCGGGCCGATCGGTCGCGAAAGTGACGAGATGGCGCTTGCCGAGCGTGTGGAGTAGCGGCCAGGCGACATAGTCGGTCAGGCCCTTGGCCCGCATCTCGTCATAGAGGGTGTGCTTGCGGCCCAGCGTGGGATCCTGCTCGAGCCGCTCGCGCACCTCTTCGGCGCCATCCTGGATTTCGCTGGCGGCGCTGCCGATATACTCGGACCGCTCGCGAACTTCATAATCGACCAGCGCGATCTCCGCATTGCGCATCCCGTCGGACCACATCATGCGGGCCCCCAGCCATTGCGGGTGATTGATCAACACGTGCAGCGTCGCGCGCTTCAACGGAATGCCGGCCTGCTGGAGGCGAATGCACATCTGCGCGAAGATGTCGTCGATGAAGCGCTCGTCGCGTGTGCCGTTGGTGAGCCAGTCGACGACGCCATCGGCAGGTGTGGCGGCGTTATTCGGAAGCGCGTTCATGTCCTGCCCTCGAGCGGCGGTCTGCATCGGGGCAGTTATCGTGCTCGCCATTGCCGCGTCAACCTGCCCAATTGCCCGGTTTGTACGCAGTGGCTTGCGGTCGTTGTTTGAGCTTGAACCTTCCGGAAAATCGCTGCGCACTTCTGCGGATCAACCGACGATGCGGATCGATCCCAGCACAGCCAGGCCGGATGCGAGGACGAGCTGCGATGGCTCCCCCGTTTCGACCTTCAGCGTGCCCTGGCTCGGGATCGCAAGATCCTCACGGCCAAGACGAACAAGGCAATCGCCGCGCGCGGCGTAGACGAGATGCGTTCCCGCGGCGAGCGGCCGCTCGCCGGGTTCCCTAAGCGCCTCGAGCTCGATCTCGGCCGCCCCCCGCCGCGCCATCAGGTTCACGACCTCGACCGGACCGGCCTCGAGCTCGGTGACGATCTCGAGCTCGCCAGTGAAGCGCACCGTCGTAAAAGGTTCACGCTCGTCGAATTCCTGCGTAGGCGATTTCAGCACCAGCCCGCGCCCGCCCACCACCATCTGCAAGCGGTCGATGCCGGGCATGTAGGAGAACGGGCCGGGCGCCACGATCGGGGTCGAGGCAAAACGCCAGACCAGGCTATCCCAGTCCTTCTGCCGCGCATCGGCCCGGTGGGCGTCCGCGATGTCGGTGAAGGTGCCGCCGCCGTTCTTCCAGGGCGAGCGGGTGTAGTGTTCGGATTTGAGCAGTGTGGTTTTCATGTCCACATCATGCGCGGGACAGACCGGCTTTGCCACCGGTTTTCACTTCAGCCGCTGAAGCTCGAGTCGGGTTTATGTCGCTATTTCGACGTCAATGCCGCCACGGGTCGCCAGGCGCTATCAGGCGACGTCGCGGCGAACTGCCGGCATCGGTCACGCATCAGTTCGGCCGGACGATCGCGGCCGCGCTGCTTCAACACCATCTCGAAGTCGGCGAGCGCGTCGGCGAACCGCCGCGCACGATAGGCGGCGAGGCCGCGCTCGTAATTCGCGATCCAGCCGGGGTCCGCCGCTGTCTCGTTCACCATCCCAATCAATTCGTAGGCCGAGAGACCCTCCTCGCGTCCGTAGACAGCGATGCTGTCGACCTCGCGCGTGATGACGGCACCGCGCACCAGACGTTCCGTCGCTTCGCCGATCAGGATCTGCGTGCCATAGGATTTGTTGGCGCCTTCGAGCCGGCTGGCGACGTTCACGGCATCGCCGATCACGGTGTAGTTCAACCGCAGCTCCGAACCGATATTGCCGACCAGCATGCGGCCCGAATTGATGCCGATGCGGATCTGGAGCGGCTGGCCGAGATCGTCGACGAGGCCCGATTGTTCGATCGCCCTGCGGCAGGCGAGCGCAGCGCGGCAGCAGCGCGCAGCGTGATCGGCTTGCGGCTGCGGCGCGCCCCAGAACGCCATCACGGCATCGCCGATGAACTTGTCGATGGTCCCGCCATTGGCGACGATGATCTCCGAGGTCAGGTCGAGATAGCGCGACAAGAGCGGCACCACGCGATCGCCCAGCCGCTCGGACAGGCCGGTGAAGCCGGCGATGTCGATGAACATCACGCTGAGCTCCTGCACGCTGCCGCCGGGCCTCGCCTCGACGCCCTGGCGCAGCAGGCCGCGGACGAGATCGGCCGGAATGAATTTGCGGAAGGCGGAGAGGCCGGCCGCCATCTCGGCGATCGCACTCGACAGGCTCGCGATCTCCTTGAGCCGCGAGGGATGACGGCGCACCTGCTCCAGCGCGAATGCCTCGACGTGGCGAAGCTCGCCGACGACGCGCGACAGCGGCGCGGCGATGACGGAGCGCGCCAGCATCGCCGAGCCAAGCGCTGCGAGCACGGCACCGATGGCGAGGCCAAGGATCAGGCGCTGCAACGTCGTCTCGACCGGCCCGAGAAACTCGGCCTCCGGGATCACGGTTGCAAGCGACCAGCCGGGAAACGGCAGCGGCGTCAGCGCCACCTCGTAGGCCGCGCCGCCTGACGTGAGGCGACTGCGCCAGGCTTCCTTGCGCCCCGCTTCACCGGCCTTGCCGAGCGCAAGGCGCGCGAGCGGCAGCAATCTCGTATCGCCACGTGCCGGATGGAGTTCGTCAGCGTCCTTGTCCGGCGCGGCGACGAGCTCGCCGCTGCCGTCGACGATGAAGGCCGTGCCGGTGCGCCCGACCTCCAGCTGCGACAGGAAGCGCGCAAGGCGCGTATACTCGATGATGACGGCAAGCACGCCTTGCCGCTCCTGGTAGACGTCGATCGGCCCGGCAAAGGCGATCGACGGCCGTTCTCCGGACGCATGCTCCGACACCCTGAACCATTGCGGATCGTCCGCGCTGAGCCCGGATTTGAACCAGGCCTGGTCGGCAACATGGAACGAGGTCGGCTCGAAGCGGCGATTGGCGAACTCGATGTCGCCGGGCACGACGTCATATTCGTCGATGCGGCGCTGACCCGGATGATCCGTCAGCGAGATTTCCATCATCTCCAGGCGGCGATCGCCGAGCTTGTGCGCGGCGAAGAAGGAGCCGTCGGGCCAGCCGAACGCGACCCAGGAGATCGTCGCCTGCGACTGCAATTGCGAGAGGAAGACGAATTCGCGCTTGTCGGCCTCGCGGGTGTCGAGCACGTTCTGCAGGAACAATGTGCGGATCGCGGTGTGCGCGGCGCGCGCCTCGTCGACGATGGCCGCGACCTCCTTGCGCACCGCCGCCACGATCTGCTCGTTGATGGTGGAGGCAAGCTGCCGGCTGGTCGCCTCCGCCGTACGCCACCACAACAGGCTGGAGAGGGCGGCTGTCAGCAGAATCGCCGTCAGGACCAGCGCAGACACGGCGAGGCGGATGCTGACCGTCACCCCTGCGATCGCATGAAGCCGTCGTTCGGGATCGACCTTCATCGCTGCCTTCGCCTTACGCGTCCACCCCGGAAGCACTGACAGTGCCTACGTCGCCGGTGCGCGTTCGTTACCTCTCTGGCGGAATCATGGGCCCGGCACCAATGCCCGGCGGCTAATGTCTCGATAGAAGCTCGGCATTGGCTTTGCGCCGGCGCCTGCCCGCTAATCCCTCCAAGCGCACCGCCCGTGCGCCCGATCCAACGGGTCTTCACGAATTCGTGAGCAACCTCGTCCGTAACGCCGGCTGCACGCGATCGAAGGAGACGAAGCGCCAATCGCCTGAAGGGCGATGCCATCTCGAAACAGGAGAATTCGATGTCTGCCAAACACGCCGTTACCTCCCTCGTCCTCGCCGGAGCGGTGTCGACCGCGCTCGCGACCCTTGCCGCCGCCGGTCCGCTGAGCAAGGCCGAGGCCGAAGCCGCCGTCGCCGCCAAGAAGGAAAAATGCTTCGGCGTCGCGCTGAAGGGCCAGAACGATTGCGCGGCCGGACCAGGGACGACTTGCCAGGGCACCTCGACCGTCGATTACCAGGGTAATGCCTGGAAATTCGTGCAAGGCGGCACCTGCACCAGCATCGAGCTGCCGAACGGCAAGAAGGGTTCGTTGAAGCCGGTGTGACGACCGGCGCGAGGTCGGCCCGAACTGCGAAGGGAGCAGCACGATGAGCACGGCGATCAGGCCCACCTCGCCAACAGCGATGCCGCTCCGCTTTGCACTGCCGATCGGCGGCGTCGCCGGGACGAGCTTCAAGCCCGAGCATCTCCCGGCGATTCTCGAAGCAGGACCTCGGCGCGGCTTTTTCGAAGTCCACGCCGAGAACTACATGGGCGCCGGCGGCCCGCCGCATCGCGCGCTGGAAGCGATCCGCCGCGAGCATCCACTCTCGCTGCATGGCGTCTGCATGTCTATCGGCGGACCGCGGCCGCTCGACAAGGCGCATCTGGCGCGCTTCCGAGGCCTGGTCGCACGCTATCAGCCAGCGCTGGTGTCCGAGCATCTTGCATGGTCCACGCACGAGACCAGCTTCTTCAACGATCTTCTTCCCCTGCCCTACACCGAAGCGACGCTGGCCTGCGTCTGCGACCACATCGATCAGGTACAGGAAGCGATCCGGCGGCCGCTGCTGCTGGAGAACCCGTCGACCTATGTCGCATTTCGCGAATCCTCGATGAGCGAGACCGAATTCATTCGCGCGGTGGCAGAGCGCACCGGTTGCGGCCTGCTGCTCGACATCAACAACGTATTCGTCTCCGCAACCAACCACGGATTCTCGGCGCTCAACTATCTCGCGGACTTCCCGCTGTCGCGCGTCGGGGAAATTCATCTCGCCGGGCATGCCGAGCAAGCCGACGACGAAGGTGATCTGCTGTTGATCGACAGCCATGACGGCCCGGTCGCCGACGCAGTCTGGAAGCTCTATGAGATCGTGATCGGTCGCCGCGGTGCCGTGCCGACGCTGATCGAGTGGGACAGCAGGATTCCCGATTGGCCGATCCTGGAGGCGGAAGCCACGGCGGCCCAGGCGATCCTCGACCGGCGTCAGTCTGCCGTGCCAGCAGGAGAGCGCCATGCCGCCTGAGGCCAACCTGTCCTTCGCCGCTGCATTCGCGCCGGCGCTGCTCGATCCGGTACGCAGCACGCCCTCGCTCGTGACCGGCCCGAACGGCAAGGCTGCCGGCCGACGCTACGACGTCTACCGCAACAACGTCACGGTCAGCCTGATCGATGCGCTGGCCGCAATTTATCCGGCGGTGCAACGCATCACGGGCACCGACTTCTTCCGCGCCATGGCCCGCTTCCACGTGCGCAGCAATCCGCCTGCATCGCCGCTGCTGTTCGAGTATGGTCGCGATTTCCCGGACTTCATCGCGCAATATGAGCATGCGCAGGCCATGCCCTGGCTCGCCGACGTCGCACGCATCGAGCGGGCCTGGCTCGATGCCTATCACGCCGCCGATGCCGTGCCGTTGTCGCCGGCCCGGCTCTCGGCGGTGGCGCCCGATCGTTTGGCCGGTCTGGTGTTCATTCCGCATCCGGCGGCGCGATGCCTGCGCTCGGGCTATGCGGCCGTGACGATCTTTGCGGCCAACCGCGACAACACAACGGTCACGCGCATCGATGCCTCCAAGCCGGAAGATGCCCTGATCACGCGGCCTGAATTCGACGTCACCGTGCGCCGCCTTCCGCCCGGCGGAGCCGTGTTCGCGAGCCGCCTGATATCGGGACGCCCGCTCGGCGAGGCCGCGGCGGCGGCGCTGGAAGCTGCAAGCGACTTCGACATTGCCGCGAACATCGCCGGGCTGATCGAAGCCGGCGCCTTCACCTCGCTCGCCGACGGAGACCGATCGTGATCACAGACCAACCCATGAGCACCGGCGGCAGCCTGCCGTCGCCTGGAGCACTCATCGCCAAGTCAAATCGTCTGATACAGGCGCTCGCAAAGCCGTCGCTGGTCCAGCTCGTGCTGCGCATTGCGCTGGCCGTGCCGTTCTGGCGCTCGGGCATACTGAAATGGGACGGCTTCCTTAGGCTCAACGAGACGGCGGTGACGCTGTTCAGCGACGAATTCATGCTGCACTTGCCGGGCGGGCCCTATCACTTTCCGGCACCGACGATGATGGCATTCCTGTCGGGCTCAGGTGAGATCATGTTCCCGATCCTGCTGGTGCTGGGATTGGGCACACGGTTTGCGGCGCTCGGGCTTCTGTTCATGACCGTGATCGTCGAGCTCACGGTGCCCGACGGCTGGCCGATTCACCTCACCTGGGCGGCCATGGCACTCGGCATCATGGCTTACGGACCCGGGAACGTCTCGCTCGACCATCTCATTTGTCGCGTCCGTAGCCCGGATGGAGCCAACGGGCCGGCGCGAAGCGCCGCCCGATGACAGGCTCCGCGCAATCCGGGGCAGCTCGCGCGATGAGGTAGCGGCCCCGGATTACGCTTTCGCTCCATCCGGGCTGCAGGCCTTACATCCCGCTCAGCCCGCTATCCACGGCGAGGGCCTGCGCGGTGACGTAGACGCTTTCGTCCGAGAGAAAGAACAGCACGGCATAGGCGATCTCCCAGGCGGTTGCCTGGCGGCCGAACGGGATATGACCCTTGCCGCGGTTGGGGCGGCCGGCACCGGCTTCGCGGCCGTTCGGAGTGTCGACGAGGCCGGGATAGACGAGATTGGCGCGGATGCCGCGGCGCGCGCCGAGATGGGCGATGTTGCGCATCAGGCCGCCGAGCGCGGCCTTGGAGGAATCGTACACCGCCATCTGGGAGCCGGCCTTCAGCGCGGCGATCGAGGAGATGAAGACGACGGCCCCGCCGTCGTTGAATTTGGGCAGCGCCGCGCGGCAGCACAGCATGGGGCCGCGGACATTGACGTCGTAGATCCTGTTCCACTCCTCGGGACTGACGGCATCGAGCCCGACCTTGCCGAAGGTACCTATGTTCAGCACCATGCCGTCGAGTCCGCCCATCATGCGACGGGCTTCCTCGATCATGCGCTGAACGTCCGCTTCGGACGTGACGTCCGCGGCGATGGCGAAGCCCTCGCCGCCTTCGTCGGTGATGCAACTGACGGTCTGCTCGGCAGAGGGGCGATTGAGATCGGCGACCGCGACCTTCGCACCTTCGCGTGCGCATAAAATGCTCATGGCGCGGCCGTTGCCGATCGGATCGGTGGCGGCGTCGAAGACGCGCTGGCCGCCGCCGACGATGAGGATGCGGCGCCCTTTGAGGCGTCCCCTGCCCGGCGCCTCGCCTGATGATTCCGCGCTGGGCGGGCGGATGTAGCGTTCCGGCCTGCTCTCGGTTTCCGCCATCTCAGCCGCCCGGCCTCTTGCCGCCGTCATAGACCTTCATGCCGGCGGCGGGATCGAGATCGGTTTCGGTCGCCTCGGTGAGGCGCGCCATCATCATGTAGAAGCCGAGTGCGACAATGGATTCGACGATCTCCTGATCGCTGAAATGCGTTCGCACGGCAGCGAAAGTGGCCTCGGGCACGCGGACGTTCTCGACGACCTCGCGGCCGAACTCGAGCAGCGCACGCTCGGCTCCGCTCAGCGCGGCCGCACCGTAGTCGCCGCGCTCGACCGCATCGATCTGCGCCTGCGTACAGCCGACGCCGAGCGCGATCGGAACGTGCTGGCGCCATTCATAGGCGCCGCCCTCCAGCTGGGCGGCCTGGAGGATCAAGAGCTCGCGGTTGACGGCCGAGAGCTTCTGCTTGTGCAGGATCGAATTGCCGAGCCGCATCGCCGGGATCATGTTGGCCTCGGCATGAGCCATCATGCGGAAGATGTTGAGCTTGACCGGCATGCGGTCGAACGAAGCGCGGATGTCGCCGCTCGTCGTCTCCGGATCAATCAGGGGCAGCCTTGCCACGGTTCTCTCCCTTGGGCTTTCGTTTCTTGTTGTCGGCGTCGTTGCCTGCCGCGATCAGCGACAGGAAGAAGGCGAGATAGCGGTCGATCGCCTCGATCACCTTTGCTCGCGGCGAAGGCGCCGCACCCATCACGTAATGTTCGAGACGGATGTAGATGAGCCCGGCCGCGAACAGGCGTGCGGTCTCGCGCGGGTCAGTCGTCGAGATCAGACCGGCGAGCGCAAAGCCGCGAAAATAGTCCGTCATCAGGCTCTGCTCGCGCGCGTAGAATTGATCGGCGAACTTGGCCCGGATGCCGGGGACGCGGTTGCGCTCGGCGGTGATGACCTTCTGGAACTGGTGCTCGCGCGGATCGGACCATTGCTCGACGAGGTCGAGCGCGAACTGCCGGCAGAACGCGGCGGGTTGACGTGCGAGCTGCTTGTAGCGCGGCTCCTCCAGCCGGCTCGCCGAGCTGGCCGGACCGTGCTCGGCCACGATCGCCTCCAGGATCGCGGCCTTGCCGGCAAAATGGTTGTAGAGGCTGCTCTCGCGGATGCCGACCCGGCGCGCCAGCTCGCGCATCGAGGCGCCGCCATAGCCGCTCTGCGCGAACAGGTCGAGCGCTTCGGAGAGGATGCGCTCGCGGGTCGTGGGCGCAGCCGCGTCCGCCGCGCTGGAGGTAGGGACAGCCATGCCGCTTGACTAACGAACGATCGTTCGATAGTCAACCGTACGAACGATCGTTCGTCTCGTCATCCTGCTGGGAAATGATCGTGGCCCGCAAGTCCAGTGCGGGCGCTGTCATCGCGTTTCAACTCCGCTCCATCGAGAAGCGGGGAGCAATTTCGGGGAGATCTTTCATGGCGCGCCTTGCCCGTCTTCGCCTGGCCTCGGCCTGCATCCTTGTGCCGCTGCTCGCAGCCGGCACCGCGTCCGCCCAAAGCGCAAAACACGATCCCGGCGCCGACGACAAGACCATCAAGATCGGCACCACCGCGCCGTTGAGCGGGCCGGTCTCGGCCTTCGCGCAGATCGCGAAATCGGCCGAGGCCTATTTCCGGAAGGTGAACGACGAAGGCGGTGTCAACGGGCGGCGCATCCAGATGATCATCGCAGATGACGCCTACAGCCCGCCCAAGACGGTGGAGCAGACCCGGCGGCTGGTCGAGAGCGAAGAGGTGCTCCTGATCTTCGGCGGTGTCGGCACGCCGACCAACAGCGCCGTGCACAAATATCTCAATGAGCGAAAGGTGCCGCAGCTCTTCCTCGGATCGGGCGCGGCGAAGTGGGACGACCCGAAGAATTTCCCGTGGACCGTCGGCTGGCAGCCGACCTATCGCGACGAAGCGATCGCCTACGCCAAGTACATCAAGGCGAGCCACGCCAACGCGAAGGTCGGCGTGCTCTACCAGAACGACGATCTCGGCAAGGACTATCTGAAGGCGCTGGAGGAAGGGCTCGACGGCGGCGAAGCGATCGTCGCGCGGGCGGCTTACGAGACCTCGGCGCCGACCGTCGACACCCAGATCCTGCAGTTGAAGACCGCGGGCGCGGATGTCGTCCTCGTCGCGGCGACGCCGAAATTCGCGGCACAGGCGATCCGCAAGATCGGCGAAATCGGCTGGAAGCCGGTCACCATCATCTCCAACGTCTCGGCCTCGATCAGCGGCGTGCTTGAGCCGGCCGGCAAGGACAACTCGACCGGCGTCATCTCAAGCCAGTACCTGAAGGACGCGACCGACCCCGCGCTGAAGGACGATGCCGGCTACAAGGAATGGCTCGCCTTCATGGACAAGTACATGCCGGACGGCAACAAGAGCGACTGGCTCAACGTCTATGGCTACACAATCGCGCAGACGCTGGTGACCGTGCTGAAGGCATCAGGCAACGATCTCACCCGCGCCAATGTCATGAAGCAGGCGACCTCCATGAAGGACGTGCGGCTGCCGATGCTTATCAACGGCACCGCGGTGAGCAATTCGCCCGAGCGCTTTACGCCGATGACGAGCCTTCAGCTCATCCGCTTCGACGGAACTCGCTGGGTGCCGTTCGGCGGTCTCCTGAAGAATTGAGCCGATGCGGCAGGTGAGGATCGGCAGCATGCGGATCGATCTCGTCAGCGAGATCCCTTCGCTTGCCTTCGACAAGAGCTGGCTATTCGCGAACGTCACCGACGCCGTGATCGCGGAGAACCGCAGCTGGCTCGATCACCGCTATATCGAGCCGGAGACCGGCCGCTTCATCCTGAGCCATCACTCCTATCTGGTGCGCACGCCGAGCTGGACCGCGATCGTCGACACCTGCTGCGGCAACCACAAGCACCGGCCGCGCGTGCCGGCATGGAACGGTCTCGACCGACCCTATCTCGAAAACATGCGGGCGCTCGGCGTTGCCCCTGAAGAGGTCGACTTCGTGATGTGCACGCATCTGCATGTTGACCACGTCGGCTGGAACACGCGGCTCTGCGACGGTCGATGGGTGCCGACCTTTCCCAACGCGCGCTATCTGATGGGACGGGACGAGTACCGGCACTTCGAGGCCGCCCACAATGCCGCGCCGGCGACACCGGTGAACCACGGCTCGTTCGAGGATTCCGTGCTGCCGGTGGTGGCGGCCGGGCTTGCCGAGTTCGTCGCGACCGATCATTGCGTGTTCAGCGATCGCGATGCGGCCGTGCGTTTCGCGCCGGCGCCGGGACATACGGCGGGCAACATGCAGATCCACCTCAATGGTGGCCACGAACACGCGGTGATGTCGGGCGACGTCATCCATCATCCGATCCAGTGCGCCGCGCCCTGGCTGTCCAATGCCGCCGACGTCGATCCGGCCGCGGCGCTCGCAACCCGGATGGCCCTGCTGGAGGAGCTTGCGGACACGCCGAGCTATCTGCTGACCGGCCATTTTCCGGCACCGACCGCCGGGCGCGTGGTCCGGCACGGCGATGCCTATCGCTTTCGTTTCGAGGATTAGCCGTCGTGAGATCAATTCAGTCGGCACCGAAGATCACCTCTCTCCGGCGCGGACAGGTGGTCGAGTTCTTGGCTCGCATTCAATTCCAACCAACGCTCTTTCTTGCTTGAGGGGAACCCGATCATGAAGCTCAGCACCGTCACGCTCTCACTGTTCGCGTCGTTGATCATGGCGGCGCCGGCCCGCGCCGAGGACCCCGCGTCCTACCCCACCCGCAAGATCCGGATGCTGTTGCCCTATGCGGCCGGCGGCGGCGGTGACGTGGTCGGCCGGCTGCTTGCGGACAGCATGGGCAAGGCGCTGGGGCAGAGCATCTATGTCGAGAACCACACCGGCGCTGCCGGAACGCTCGGCACGAAGATGGTCGCGACCGCTGCGAATGATGGCTACACCATCACCCTCGGCGGCATGACCACCCATGTGCTGGCGCCCGCGATCTATCCGAAGCTGCCCTACGATCCCATCAAGGATTTCACCACAATCGGCCGCGTCGGCACCTCCTCGATCATGCTGGTCGCGACCAGGAATTTCGCCGCCAACGACGTCAAGGGCCTGGTCGCGCTGGCCAAGAAGGGCGAGCCGATCCAGTACGGCAGCTGGGGCGTGGGTTCGACCGGGCAATTCTGCGCGGAGATCCTGATGCAGCAGACCGGCATCAAGATGGACCACGTGCCGTTCAACGGTATCGCAAAGCTCGCCGGCGACCTGCTCGGCGGCCACATCTCGCTTGCAACGCTCGACATGGCAACTGCGACGCCGCTGGTGAAGGACGGCTCGATCAAGGCGCTGGCAGCCTGCGGCGAACGTTCGCCGAGCCTGCCTGACGTCGCCAGTTACAAGGAACAGGGCGTGCCATTCGACCGCAATCTGTCCTGGGCGATGTATGCCCCGGCGGGCATCGCGCCTCCGATCGCACAGAAATTGTCAGCGGCCTTGAAGGAGGCGCTCGGCGACGAGGTGGTGAAGCAGAAGCTCCTGGCGCTCGGCATCACGCCCCAATTCGTCCCCGGCGAGGAGCAACGCGACATCAACGCACGCGACATCGCGGCCTGGAAGCAAGTCGCCAAGGGCGCGGGCATCGAGGTGAAGTGAGCAGGTTGAGAAGGGGAGCGCGGGCATGAGCCGCATCTTCGGCGCGGTGCGCCAGAACGGGTATGTGGTGCGGGACATCCACGCCGCCATGAAGCACTGGATCGAGGTGATGGGCGTAGGTCCCTGGTACTACATGGACCGGGTGAAGACCGATTGGTTCCGCCATCGCGGCCAGGATTCCGCCGTGGAGATGAGCATTGCGCTAGCCAATTCCGGCGATCTTCAGATCGAGCTGATCCAGCAGCGCAACGATGCACCTTCGCTGTACAAGGAGTTTCTCGACGCCGGCCAGGAGGGGCTCCAGCACATGTCGTACTGGAGCCATGACTACCAGGCGCTGTACGACACGGCGCTTGGGCTCGGCTACAGGATCGGCCATGAGGGCCAGATCGGCGGCGACAGGGGACGCTTTGCCTATTTCGACACGCAGGCCCATCCGGGCACGGTGATCGAGATCTCGGACATCAGCGGCGCCAAGGGCCCGTTCTTCGAGAAGGTCCGGCTGGCCGCGATGAACTGGGACGGCACCCGGCCGGTCCGCGAAGTCGGCGGCCGTTCGTAGGATCGATCGCCGGCTTGGCCGAATCTTGCAACTGGAGCCTCGACAGTAGGGATCGCAGCGCAAGGGCGAAGCGCGCGGCGTCCCTTACCAGAAGCCGCGCTGGAACGGCTGCGCCGGCTGATAATACTGATACTGGCTGCGGCGGCGCGGATTGCCTTGCTGGACGTAGGGATCACGCGGGTAGAAGAAGCCGAAGCCGTTGTCCCATCCGTCATCGCTGGCGACCATGGCCGGCGCGGTCGGCTTGCGCGTGATGAAGCCGCCCTGCGGTTCGTTGCTGAGCACCGCGACGAACTCGGTCCGGTAATTGGTCTCGTTGCTCAGCGGCTCATCGGAGATGACGATCGACGAGCGCGGCAGCGCGGTCGGTCCGATCCGATCCCACACGTCCTGCGGGATGGTGACCCGGTCGAGCGCGCTCCTGGCCTCATCGCCATTCTCGATCGTCACCACGCTCCAGCGCAGGCCCGTATCGGTCTTCGCCATCGCCGTGAAGATATGCGTTCCGATCGGCTGCTCGGGATTGCGGATGGTGACGGGGACCTCGATGCTGGCATCGAACACCTCGCCGCCGCCGTCGGGCGCCGGCTTGTGCGTGTTCCGCCGCACGTAGAGCTTCTGCGTCGCGCGGCTGATGTAAACCGAGACCGGCTCGCCGGCGAGCTTTGCGTCGGTCGCCGCCTTGACGGCGTCGGCTTTCCTGGCTGCCGCCGCCTTCGCGGCTTCCTTCGTGGCGGCGACCGCATCGCGCTTCGGCTGCGCCGCGGCCATGGCGGCCTCGAGCTGCGTTGCCGCGTCGGCAGCCTTGGCCTCGGCCTTCTGCTTCCGCTCCTCGGCCCTGGCGCGGGCCTGATCCGTCTTGGCATTGGCGAGCGTCTTGTCGGCGAAGGCGAGCTCGGCGTCTGCGCGGGTCTTCTGCTGCCCCAGCTTGCGCAGCGTGGCCGGCAGCGCGGTAGCCTCCTTCGCGGCGGCGGACGCAGCTTTCTTGGCCTCGTCGGCCGCCCTGGTGGCCTCCTCCGCCTCGGCGGAGAGCTTGTCGGCCCGGCCGGGCACGGCCGCGATGGCCTCCGGCTTGGGCACGAACAGCGAGGGATGCGAGATATCGGTCGGGACCGTGTCGTGCGGCGAGACAATCACGCGCATCCCGATATAGGTCCTGTCGAACACGTTCTCGGCAAAGCCGAACGGCATCCGCACGCAGCCGTGCGAGGCGGCATAGCCGGGCAGCGGTCCGCCATGCAACGCGATGCCGTTCCAGGTGATGCGCTGCATGTGCGGCATCCAGGCATCGTCATACATGCTCGAGCGATGCTCCCGGTTCTTCTCGAGGATGGCAAAGACGCCAGCCGGGGTCTCGCGTCCCGTGGTGCCGGTCGACACCGGCGCGCGCACGATCCAACCCTCGGCATCGTAGAAAGTGATCTGCTGGCTCTTGATCGAGACGATCGCCATGATCGGCTCSCCGGCCTGGCGGGGCGCGACCGCCTCGGCGGCCTGGCGCTGCTGCTTGGCCGCGGTCGCGGGGGCCGCGCCCACGAATGTGGCAAGCGTCGCGAGCGCAACCATTCCGGCAGGCCGGAGACGTCGCATCGCCTTGGTGAATTGCGCCGTCGCCAGTTGATTTTTCATGCCATCCTCGGTCGAGCTGCCAGCCTGCTGTTGTCGCTCACGTGCAGATTGGAATCATTGCTTAAGAAATCGCAGCCGCCTTACGTTCCGTCTGTGGCGGGATTCGGTACGTTCGAGCGACAAATCTCTCATATACGAGGGTTGGCACAGGCGGAAGGCGGGCTTCGGCCGAGGCCGGCCCGAAGCTGGGCTCGATCGCTGCGGCAGAATGTCCGGATCACCTTTTGGTGCAGCCGTCCCGGCCGAGCGGGGCGGATGGTCCCTCGCTAGACGCCGAGCGCCTTGCGGTTCAATGTTCGCAGGAAACGCAGCGACAGCGTTCGCACGTTCGCAACATTCAGCAGCCAGGCCGCGGCGGCATAGGCGAGGCCGCCGGCGAGACTGACCATGACGAGCGGCACGAGGCCGGTGCCGCCCGCTTGCGATCGGGCCATCAGGATCGCGGCGGCCATCGCGGCCGCGGAGACGGCAACGCCGGCGAGGCGATTGAGCTCGAACGGGACCGGGTGGGCCCGATGCATCAAGACGACCGCAACGAGCAATCCGATCGCCTCGGTCGCCAGCGTCGCCAGCGCCGCGCCGTGAAGGCCATAGCCGGCGATCAACGCGAACATCAGGACGACGCTGATCAGCAGCGTGAGGAAGGATTGCGCCGCCAGCATGAAGGGCCGCTCGGCAAGCTGGAAGCTGATCTGCACGTAGAACTGATTGGCGATACCGAAGAGGCGGGCCAGCACCAGGATCGGCAGCAGCGCCGAGACGCCGGCGCGGAAGTCGACGCCGACGAGCGTGCCGGCGACCTGGTCCGCCGCAAGCGCAAGCCACACCGCAACGGGTGCGACGACGACGAGCAGAAGCTCGAGGCTTTCGGTCAGCCGCTCCCGCGTCGTCTCGCTGTTGTTCTCGGACAATGACCGGAACACCAGCGGCACGGTCGCCGCGGCAACGCTGGAGGCGATCATGACCATGAACTGGCGCGGCAGATCGGCGGCAACGCCGAAGATGCCGGCGGCATCCTTGCCGAGCAGATAGGCGACGATGAGCCGGTCGCTGGCCGAATAGACCGCAACGGACAATCCGGCCAGCGTCAGCGGCAGGCCGTAGCGCGCCAGCTGCATGAACTGGCTGCGCTGGAAGCGTGCGATCCTGGTGCGGTCGCCGACGAGATTCATGATGATGCCGGCGAGCGATCCCAGACCGAACGCGGCGAGCAGCCCCAATCCACCCCAGCCGAGCCAGATGCCGAGAAGACCGAAGCCGACGCTGGAGACGCTGCGCACGATCGAGATCGCCGCGAACCGGTAGGGGCGCAACTTGGCGCGCTCGAACTCCTGGCCGACGTCGACCGCGTTGGCCATGATCGCCACGAACATGCTGGCGAGCAGCAGCCCGACGCTGACGTCGCTGCGGAACAGGAAGACCAGCGGAGTGGTGGCGCAGAGCACTGCGGCCGTCAGGGCGAACGCCACGATCGCCGTGCCGCGAAAATCGACGTCCGCCGACATCGCCTGATAGCGCGACACCGACAGCTTGATCCAGGCGAAGAAGATCGCGCCCAGAATGCCCGCAAGGCTGATGCCGACCACATAGACGCCGTACTCCGCCGGGCTCAGCAGCCGCGTATAGGCCGTGACGGCGAAGAAGCCCACCGCCGCGGGCAGGATGTAGGCGACCAGGTAGATCGAGAAATGACGATTCAGCATGCGATCAAGGGACCGGCGGCGGTCTTGCGAGTGTGGTCGATCCGATCGGATCCTGGCGGCGAACGAAACGGCGCCGCAGCATCTCTCAAGAATGTCACATTAGTCTGCAGATCGGGCGGCGAATGAGGCCTTGCGGCCGCTTTCGCGCGTTAGCGTTAAATTTGCCCTGTGCCGAACCGGCGGACCGGTCATCGAAAAGAAACCATGTTCCGGGCGATCTCCCGCGTTCGGCGCGGCCGTAACACACACGCGCCGAAGGTTCCGAGTTAACCCAACAACATGAAACCCGGGCGGTGCACGGCGCCGCTTGGTACGAAGGCGCGTTGGTTGCAAAAGGAACGCCCAACGTGGTCAGGCTCGATCGACGCGAATTTCTCCTCGGCAGCGCCGCAGCCCTCGCGGCGGGCGCATCGGCGTCCGCAGTGCCGGCGTCGAAACGCGCCCAGCGTCGTCCCGGCTTTGGCGCTGCGGCCACGTTGTGGGATCTGCAAGCGGATCCGCGGCTCGGCGAGGCCATCAGCACCTATTGCACGCAGATTGTGCCGGTGCTCGAGCTGAAATGGCCGATGCTGCGGCCGGATGCGCACACGTTCGCTTTCGAGCGCGCCGACGCGATCCTGGATTTCGCGCGAGACAACGATCTCTCGATGCGCGGCCACGCGCTCGCCTGGTATCATGACATTCCGGACTGGACCAAGCAGATCAAGGACACCAAGGGCGTCGAGCGCGCCTATCGCGACCACATCGGCACCGTCGTGTCCTACTACAAGGACAAGCTGACATCGTGGGATGTCGTGAACGAGCCGATCCCGGACAATCCTCGCAGTCCGAAGGACCGGCGCGACACGTTCTGGACGCAGCATCTGGGTCAGAGCTGGATTCCGCTGGCGTTCCGCACGGCGGCTGCGGCGGACCCCTTCGTCAAGCTCGCGATCAACGAATACGACATCGAATCGGCGAAAGACTCGTTCATCGCCAAGCGCGCGGCCTATCGCAACCTCATCATGGATTTGCTCGACCGGGGCGTTCCGCTCCACGCGGTCGGGCTGCAATCGCATCTGCACGCCGAGCTCGAGATCGACACGCACGGGCTCGCCGAATTCGTTACCGAGCTGCGTTCCTGGGGACTCGATGTGCTCGTCACCGAACTCGACGTCGACGACCAGAAGCTGGCGGGTAGTCCGGCGGAGCGCGACGCCATCGTCGCCAAGCGCGTCGACGACCTTCTCACCGCAATCTCGGTCAGCGGCCCGGTCCGCTCGATCCTGACCTGGGGACTCTCGGACCGCTACAGCTGGATCAACGGCACGTTTGCCCGCAAGGACAAGCAGCCGAACCGCCCCTTGCCGCTCGACGGCGAGTTCAAGCCTAAGCCGTTCATGGACGTCATCAGCAAGTTCACGAACGAGGCTTGAAGGCTATCGCATCTTCGGCGTTTCGAACGCGGGCGCATCTCCGACGTGATCGGGAGCCAGGCCCGGACTGCGACGATCGCGCGATGAGAGACGGAACACGTCGCGGATGTCCTCGACCGAGGTTGACGAATAGGACTGGATGCAGAGTGCAACCTGCTCGGGGGAGGCCGCATGCATCATCGCTTCGATGGCCGGGCGGTCAAGGGGCGTGTCATCCCAGTGCGAGACTGCAATGCTGTCTTCGGTGACCCGATGTCTCGCCAGATGGTCCGGCGAATTCGCGACGAAATTCCCGTAAAGCAGATATTCGGAGAATTTCTTCTTCCGGCACAATGCCAGAGCCCAGCTCAAGCCCGTGGCCGACTTGATGGCGCCGACCATCGCACGCACCGTGTCCTTGTCCCAGACCAGCGCGTTGCCGACATAATCGTCGGCCGGGAACGAGCGCTGCTCGATACCGAGAAGCTGATCGACCGTGCGGAGCCAGAGGCCATGCAGCGGATGATCCGCCCCGATCGCCTTGGGCGCGACGAACAGCGGCGTCTTCTCGGCGCCTGCATATTGGCGGACGTCGAATTCGCGGAAGAAAAGATTGTCCGAGTCGAGAATGCAGACGCGCTGCTCAGGTGCATTCAGGACGCCGGCGATCTTCAGGATCTGCTGGATATGCCAGCCGTGCACCGGTGAAGACAGCAGCGACAGCCAGATGCGCCGGTTGCCGAATTGCAGCGCCGGCGGCAGCGCGAGCAGCCATTTCGGCAGATAGCGCGAGGCCGGAACGATAACGCGCCTGTCGGAGACGAACGGTGCGAACAGCGGCACGTCCTCGTCGTTCACAAGCACATAATGCCGCGTGAATCCCGAGAGCCAGGTGTCGATGCTCTCGCTGAGGAGCGAGAAACGTTCGATATCCTTGGCATAGCTGGCAGTCAGCAGTGCAACGGAATGCATGGAGCGCGCTCAAGAATTGCCATCAGGCCGCACTCATAGCGGCAATGGGGAGCGTTGGAAACTTGCTATCGCAATCAAGGTAAAATGAAACGAAGAATTAACCATCCGACGGCAGCCCTTGCGCGAGACCGCGAAAGCGCAGCGGTGCCGGGGCCGATGCCCGCTGCCACCAATCGGCGACCCGGTCGTCGAGGGCAGTCACACCGCGCCCCTGGCCGGGGAAGATGCGAATCTGCTGGATCGCCTCGGCCTCGAAACGTTTGGCCTTCCGCGTGATCTTGATCGCGGCGCCTTCGCGATCCCGCTGGGTCAGCGGCACCAGAAGACGGCCGCGCGGACGCAGCGACCGCAGCCAGAGCGGATGCGGGTGCGAGAAACCGGCATGCACAATGATCACGTCGGCGGGTTCGACGACATCCTTGCATCCGTCGCCATGGACGACCGTGACGTTGCCATAGCCGCGCAAATAGTTCCCCGCTCGGGCCGCGAGCCGCTCATCGCATTCGATCGCATGCACGTGGCCCTTTGGGCCGACCATCCTCGACAGCACCGCGGAGAAATAGCCGAGGCCGCAGCCGATCTGCACGACACGCTCTCCCTGCTTGACGTCGAGTATGTCGATCAAATGCGCCCACAGGCTCGGCAACCCCGTGTCGAGCTTGCGACGCGCGTCGATCGCGACCAGCACATTGTCGTAGAGATGGACCGGATCTGCATCGGGCGTCAGCCGGTAGCTGCGCGCCGCCTCGTCCTTGATGCGCCAGGGTCCGCGCGGCAGAAAATCCTCACGCGGAACGGCAGCAAGCGCATCGAGCAGGCGCTTTGAGGAAATCAGCTCGCGCCTGGCAATCAATCCCACATAGCGCGCACGTGCGGCGGCAATATCCCGCATGTCACAGATCGGCCTGCTCGCGAGCGGGCGCATCCGCGCCAAGCTCGTTGACGAGCTGCATCGCCTGCTTCAGGTCCGCCGTGTAAAGGCCCTCGCTGAATTTGGCCACGATCGGCACCAGCAGGAGTCTTGCGTGCTCGCGCTTGCCGGTTTCAAGCGACAGGCGCGCAAGGCTGACGGCGGTGCGGAGCTCCCAGGACAGCGCACCCTGCTTGCGTGCGATCTCCAGGGATAACTCGAACAGACCTTCGGCCTCCTGCACCGAGACCGGATCACCGTCCGACAGCGTGATCTCGCCCTGCAGGCGATGGACCTCGGCGAGGTAGGAATGATCGCCCGTGCGCCTTGCCGTCGCGAGCGCACCATCGAGGGCGCGCAGGGCGGCCTCGCGCAACCCAACCTTGGCATAGGCTTCCGCGAGCAGGCAGCGGAACCAGCAGCCGGCCAGCCAGGAATCCATCGCCTCGTACTCGTCGAGGCCGAGGCGCATCTGGCGGAGCCCTTCGTCGGCGTCGCCGAGCTGAGCCAGCGCCCAGCCGCGCAGGATCGCCGCCTGCTGCTTCCAATGCAGGAAATTGTGCTCGGTGGCGATGATCATCGCGCGGTTGGCATGGTCGCGCGTGCCCTCGACGTCGCGCAGATGCTGACAGAGATAGGCACCGAACACGAGAGCGAAAGCGAGGGTGAAGGGATGCCGGATCTTCTCCGCATTCGCGATCGCCTGCTCGCTATGCTGGCGTGCTGCGTCGGGGCGACCAAGGAACCACAGGAGATAGCCGAGATAGGACAGCGAGACCACTCCGGGATCGGTGCCGTGTCGCTCCATCAGATCGGAATGCAGATCCGGGCTGTAGAGGTTGATGCACCGGTGCAAATGATGCTGGGATGCGGCAAAGCGCCCACGATAGAGCATGGTCATCGCGATCGAGCGGTGCGCTTCGATCAGGTATCCGGTCTGCTGCGCCGGCTGCGCCCGCTCGTTCAGTCGCGCGCGCTTGGCGAACCTCAACAGCTCGACGCTGAGTTCGTGCGCGCGGGTCAGATCTGCGCGGATGAAATGACAGACCCAGAGGCCGCGGGTCGCAGCGAAGGCCTTTTCGTCGTCGTCGAGCTGATAGCCGAGCTCCAGCGCGCGGGTATAGTTCTCCTCGACTTCCTGCACCGCGTAGCCCTTGGCGGCAATCAGCGCATTGCCGAGCGCAATGCGCAGCTCGAGCTCCATCTCGTCTGCGCCCTGCATGCGCGCATTGGCTTGCACGACCGCGAGGCCGCGGTGCAGATGGCCGATCGCCTCCAGATTGGCGCCGCTCTTGGCGGCCTGCTTGCCGGCCTTGAGCCAGAAGCTCGCAGCGCCCTCGCTCTGGCCGGATTCGGTGAGGTGATGGGCGAGCAGCTCCGGTTCGCGATCGGTCTTCTCCGGGTACATCTCGACGAGCACCTGGGCGATCCTGGAATGCAGCTTGCGCCGCTCGCTGTGTAGCAGGCTGTCATGCGCGGCGTTCTGGATCATCACGTGCTTGAAGGAGTAGAGCGCGTCCGGCGGATGGCCGCGGCGGATGATCAAACCCGCCTGCTCCAGATGATTGAGTGCCGCCTCGATCTGCTCGGCCGGTGTATTGGCGACGGCGTGCAGCGTCTCGTAGGAGAACTCGCGGCCGATCGTGGCACCGATCTGCGCAATCCGCTTGAACGGTCCCATCCGGTCGAGCCGCGCCATCAGCGAGTCGGTCAGGGTTGCCGGGATTGCGAGTTGCCGCCAGGGCCCCGACAACACATAGCGCCCGTGGCGCTCGGTCAGGAGGTTGGATTCAAGGACGGTCTTCGTCAGTTCTTCCAGGAACAGCGGCACGCCGTCCGTCTTGACGATGATCTCCTCCACGACCTCCTTGGGCAGCTCTCGACCGGCGACACGTTCGACCAGAGTCGTGCGAAGCTGCCGGCTCAGACGGTTCAGGACCAGGGTGGTGATGTGCGAATGGGCGTTCCAGCTTGGCTGGAATTCGACGCGCGCGGTGATGACGACCAGGATCGGGCGGTTCTGTACCCGCTCGACCAGCAGGTCGATCACCTCGCGGGACGTCGGATCGATCCAGTGCAAATCCTCGAACGCGATCACCAGCGGCATGTCGCGTGCAAGGCCGAGGAAGTGGTTGACCAGCGCCACAACGGTCGCATCCTTCTGCTGCTGCGGCGACAGTTCGAGCGGCGGATAGCGGTCCCCCGTTGGTATCGACAGCAGAGCGGCAAACAGCGGCGTGACTTGCTCGATATCGCCATGAGCGGCAGCGATCGCTTTTTCGAGGCTCGCCAGCGACAGCGCTGACGTATCATCGCGATCGAGGCCGAGCGAGAACTTGAGCTGCTCGACGAACGGATGGAACGCGGTGGAGGTGTAGTAAGGCGAGCACTGGAGCGAAACCTGCCCATGGCGGTCGCCCGATATCCGCTCGAAGATCTCCTGGATGATACGCGACTTGCCGATGCCGGGCTCGCCGAACTTGACCACGACCTGGCCGTCGCCGTCCTTGGCCTGCTGCCAGCGTCCCATCAACAGCGCGATCTCCTCCTCGCGGTTGACGAGGGGCGTCAGCCGCGTGCCCATGGCCGCGGCAAAGCGCGTCTCCACCCGCGAGGCGCGCACCACGTGCCAGACCTGCGTCTTCTCGGAGATGCCCTTCAAGTCGTGGACGCCCAGATTGCGGTAGTCGAACTTCCCCTTCAGCAGCGACTGCGTCGAAGCGGAGATCACGACGCCATTGGGCGGAGCCAGGGCTTGCAGGCGCGCGGCGAGGTTGACGGTTTCTCCCACCGCGGAGTCGCGCTCCTCGGTGCCCTGCCCGACGAGATCGCCGACCACGACGAGGCCGGTCGCGATTCCGATGCGCACGGCCGGCGAATGGCTCGGCGCACCACGCGGCTCGACCGCGCGCGCGCTCGACAGCGCCCTCACGATTTCCAGCCCGGCGCGCACCGCACGCTCCGCATCGTCCTCATGGGCGGATGGATAGCCGAAATAGACCAGGATACCGTCGCCGACGAAACGCGCGGCAAAGCCCTCGTAGTGCTTGACCACGCGGACACAGGTTTCGCGGAAGCCGGCAATCATGTCGCGGACGTCTTCCGGATCGAACTGCGTGGAAAGCAACGTCGAATCCACCATGTCGCAGAACATGGTGGTGAGTTGGCGCCGTTCAGCACCGACCTCCGCCCGCGCTTGTGGACGCACCGCTGCGGTGGGCGATTCCGCCGTTTCCGCCTGAAACAACGCCGCCATCGCCCGCTGGAGCCGCTTGCGATCGCCGAGCGGCAATCCGAGCTCGATCAGATCGGGTTCGGTCAGGTCCCCCATGACGTCGAGATCGAGACGATGCTGCGCGAACAGATCGCTGTAGCGGCCGAGGCCGATACCTTCGAGCCAGCGTTTCAGCTCGCCTTCTCCCGTGCCCGGCTCATTCTCCAGCATGGTGATTCTGCCCGACCATCACTCCGTCGAAGGGCTTAGAGCCCCTCAACCACAGATATTGGGGCCCAAACTTCACCTCGGACTGGACGCATTCCCTAACTTCTTGGAAGAATAGCTCAATCGCATCAAAAGGGAATGGCGTTGTCGGACATTGCATCCGGAGCAGATGAGAGATCAGCCGGCACGACGGCCGAAACCAGGATATTCGCGCATATCGGCGGCCTTCTCGAATTCTACGCGCGCAAGACACCTGGTGCGCCCGCACTCCTTGCCCCTGGACGGCCGGCCCTCAGCTATGGCGCACTGGGCGTATCGATCCGGCAACTGGTCGGCACCTTGCGCGACCTGGGCATCGCCCCGGCAGACCGCGTCGCGGTTGCGCTGCCACGCGGCGCCGACAGTGCGCTGGCGCTGATCGCGGTCGCCTCAGGTTGCGCCTGCGTCCCCGTCAATCCCGAACTGACGTCGGACGAGCTCCAACGCTATTTCAGCGAATTGAAGTTGGCGGCGCTCCTGACCCGAGCCGACATCAACTCGGCGAGCCGCGACGCCGCCAGGGCCCTCGATATCGCGGTGATCGATTTCGTGCCGGGGCCGGTCGGCGATCTCGGCGGTTGTGCGTTCGTCGGCCCGGCGATCGGAGCGGCGAATCCCAGCGGCGCCCCGCGCGGCGACGACGACGCCTTCATCCTGTTGACGTCAGGCACGGCGGCGCGGCCGAAAATGGTGCCGCTGACGCACCACAATGTCTGCCTGTCCGCTTACAACGCGGGCCACGTGCTGTCGCTCACGTCGCACGATCGGCTGCTCAACGTCCTCCCGCTGTTTCATGCCCATGGCCTGATCTCGGGTCTTCTCACGGCGCTGGCGGCCGGCTCCAGCGTGATCTGCACCGACGGGTTCGACGCCTCGTCCTTCTTCGGCTGGATGCGGGAGCTGCAACCGACCTGGTACACGGCGGTGCCGGCCATTCATCGCGCCCTGCTGACGGCGGCGGAAGCAGACCCGGACCGCGCCCGTTCGTCGTCGCTGCGCGTGATCCGCTCGGCCTCGGCCTCGCTCGCGCCTGCGCTTCTTCGAGGATTGGAGGCGACGTTCGGCGTTCCCGTGCTCGAGACCTACGGGATGACGGAAGCGGCCTCGCAGGTCGCAGCCAATCCGTTCGAGCTGCGCAAGGCCGGATCGGTCGGCCGCGCCGCGGGCCCCGAGATCGCGATCATGGACCAGGCCGGCCGCACGCTCGCAAGCGGCGCCCATGGCGAGATCATGTTGCGCGGGCCGAACATGAGCCGCGGCTACTACAATGACGATGCGGCGACGCAGGCGGCGTTCCGCAAGGGCTGGTTTCGGACCGGTGATCTCGGCTATCTCGATGAGGACGGCTATCTCTTCATCGTCGGCCGCATCAAGGACATCATCAACCGCGGCGGCCAGAAGGTCTCGCCGCTGGAGGTCGAAGAGGTCCTGCTCAGCCATCCGGCGGTGCTGGAGGCCGGCGTGTTCGCCGTCCCGCACGAAAAGCTCGGCGAGAACGTCGCCGCCGTCGTTGTGCTGCGGCCGAATGCCGAGGTGACTTCCGACCAATTGCGCCGGTTCGCCCGAAAGCGGCTTGCGCCCTACAAGGTACCGAGCTTGATCCGCAGCGTGGCAGCGCTGCCGAAAGGCGCCAGCGGCAAGGTGAAGCGCAACGCGCTGGCCGAGCTGATCGCAACAGCACACAGCCGCGACGAGATACGGCTGCCGCGCAATGCGATGGAGACCGAGCTCGCCGAGATCTGGGCTGGCCTGCTGGAGCTGCCGCAGGTCGGCGCCGACCAGGACGTGTTCGCGCTCGGTGCGGACTCGCTCGCGGTGACACAGATGCGCTCGCGGCTGCGCGAACGGTACAACGTCGATTTCTCTTTCGAGGACATCTTCGATTGCCCAACCGTCGCTGCGCTTGCGGCCCGGATCGACACCGCCGCAAACCGGCGCGAGACAGCGCTGCCGGCCTGGCAACGAGCCGCAGATGCAGACGCACCGCTGTCGTTCCAGCAGCAGCGGATGTACCTCCTTTCGCGGCTCGATTCGACACGCTGCAATTACAACGTCGTCGAAGTCGCGCTCCTGAAGGGCCCGGTCGACGTCGCCGCTTTGTCCGCAAGCCTCACCGCCATCTGCAAGCGCCACGAGGCGCTGCGAACCGTCTTCATCGAACGCCAGGGCGAGCCGGCCCAGCTCGTGCTGTCGTCGCCTCCGCGGTTCGAGCGCATCAAGCTCAGGCCCTGCCCCGCGCAGAAGCGGGCCGCTGTTATCAGGCACGAGGCGCTCAAGCTGGCGCAGTATCCGTTCGACCTCGCTCGCGAGCCGCTGCTGAAGCTGACATTGCTGTCGTTCGACAGAACCAACCACGCTCTGGTCGTCAACATCCATCATCTCGTCACGGACGGCTGGTCGCAGCGCCTGTTCTGGGAGGAGCTCGCCGTCCATTATGCCGCTTCGCGCAAGAAGGACCGGGCCGCACTGCCTGCGCCCGCCTTCCAGTATCGCGACTTCGCACTCTGGCAGCAGGGCTGGGCGCAGGCGCCGGCGGCCAGGGAGCAGCTCGATTATTGGCGGACACAGCTCGACGGTGTCACCACGCTGCCGCTGCGAACCGACAGGCCGAGGCCGGAAGTCTGGAGCGGTCACGGGGCGCGGCACTATCTCGAACTCTCCAAGAACCTGTCGGGCGAGCTGCGCGCGCTGAGCCAGGACCACGGCGTCACACCGTTCATGACGCTGCTCGCGGCCTTCCAGTGCCTGCTGTTCCGCCACACCGGGCATGAGGACGTCGCTACGGGATCGCTGATCGCCAATCGCAACCAGATCGAGAGCGAGAGCCTGATTGGGCTGTTCGCCAACACGCTGATCCTGCGCAATCATTTCGGTGGCGATCCCGGCTTCAGCGAGATGTTGCGGCGGGTGCGGCAGGTGACCTTGGACGCCTACCGCAACCAGGACCTCCCGATCGAGGAGGTGCTGCGCGCACTGCAGATCGCGCGCCGCAGCGACGGCAATCCGTTGTTCCGGATCATGTTCATCCTCCAGAACGCCTCGATCGAGGCGGCCCGCTTTCCCGGCCTTTCGATGCGGCGGCTGGAAGTCGATCCCAAGGTGGCGCGCTTCGACATCACTCTGGAACTGGTCGAGGCCGATGGTCGCTTCACCGGCTTCTTCGAATACGCCACCGATCTCTTCGACGCTGCGACCATCGAAGGCATGGCCGGCCAGTTCAAGACGCTGCTCAAGGCCGTCATCGCCGATCCGGAGCAGCGCATCTCGCGCCTGCCGCTTCTCACCGGGACGGAACGCCAGCAGCTGCTGGCACAAGGTCGGGGCCTGCCGGCCAATTTCACCGCGCGCGGCAATTTCATCGAACGCTTCGACCGGCAGATGAAGAAGACACCGGACGCCATTGCGGTGTCGGACGGAAGCACGTCGCTGAGTTATCGCGAGCTGGCGCGTCGCAGCCAGGCGGCCGCACGCTGGCTCAGCCGCGAGGGGATCGGCGCCGAGAGCGTGGTCGCCCTGCTTGCGGAGCGCGGGGCCGACCTGCTCGCCGCGATGATGGCAGTGCAGCGCGTCGGCGCGGCCTTCGTCAATCTCGATCCCGACCAGCCGGCGGCCCGGCTTACGACCATCCTCGGATCGAGCTGCGCCCGCATCCTGCTGACCGGACGGCCTCAGTCCACCTTGGCCGACGCCCTGCTCGCGCCGCTGGTCGAGCGCATTGAAGTGGCCGAGCTCGAAGACGTGATTGCCCCGGCGGCGACCAGGCCGGCTCGCGCCGCGCAGCGCGACGCCTCGAGCCTCGCCTATCTCGTCTATACATCCGGCTCGTCCGGCGCGCCGAAGGGCGTCATGATCGAGCAGCGCGGCCTGTCGAACCACCTGGCTTCGCTCATCTCCGAACTCGACCTTTCCGCCAGGGACGTGATCGCGCAGACCGCTCCGCAGAGCTTCGTCATCTCGGTCTGGCAGTTCCTTGCCGGACCGATGGTCGGCGCGCGCGTGCATGTCTGCGCCAATGCGATCGTGCGAGACCCGATCCTGCTGGCACGGGAGATCGCGCGCGAGGACATCACGGTGCTCGAGATCGTGCCTTCGCTGCTGCGCGTCATTCTGGATCGCATGGACGAGGCGCCTGTGCTGCGCGCCTTCTCAAAGTTGCGGCTGCTGATCTCGACCGGAGAGCCGCTGCCCGTCGAGCTCTGCCGTGCCTGGTTCGCCCGCTGTCCTGAAGTGCCGCTTATCAACGCCTATGGCGCGTCGGAATGCTCGGACGACGTCTCCCTGCATCGCCTGACCAAGGCGCCGGCGATCGCGATCGGCACCGTTCCGGTCGGCGCGCCGCTGCCGAACACCCAGCTCTACGTGCTCGACGCAAACCTTCAGCCGCAGCCCGTCGGAGTGACCGGCGAGCTCTGCATCGGCGGTGCCGGCGTCGGTCGCGGCTATGTCAACGACCCCGCGCAGACGCGGCAACGCTTTCTGCCCGATCCATTCTCACGCCAGGCGGGCCGGCTCTACCGGACCGGCGATCTGGCCAGACGCCGCTCCGACGGCACGATCGAATGCCTCGGCCGGGCCGACCATCAGGTCAAGATCCGCGGCTATCGTATCGAGCTCAAGGAGATCGAGAGTGCGCTTGCCGAACATCCAAACGTGCGTACCGGCATCGTCGAGCCGCGCCGCGAGGCGAGCGGCGACATCAAGCTGATCGCCCATATCGTCGCAGAGCCCCACAGCCGGAGCAGCGCCAGCGAGCTGCGCGGATTCCTGAAAGGCAGGCTGTCGGACCATGCCATCCCGTCCGCGTTTCTGTTCCTCGACCGGATGCCGCTCAATGCCCACGGCAAGATCGACCGCTCCGCGCTGCTGGCGCCTCCCCACGAGCCATCCGCAGCTGATGCTGCCGTACCGGCCCGGCGGTTCACGGAAAAGGTGCTCTCTGACATCTGGATCGACCTGCTGAAGGTCGAGCGGGTCGGTGTGACCGACAATTTCTTCGACCTCGGCGGCCATTCGCTGCTGGCGGGACAGGCGATGGCGCGCATTGCCCGCGCGCTCGGCGTATCGCTGCCGCTCAAGACCATCTTCGAGGCATCGACCATCGAACAGCTCGCCCGGCAGGTCGACGAAGCCGCGGCGGCGAAGCCGCACGAGCCTGCCGCAACCCTGCCGCGATCGGCTGCAGGCGGACTTCCTGCGCCTTCCATCGCGCAGGACCAAATGCTGCGGATCGAGCGAAATCTGCCGGGGCTGCCGCTCTTCAACCTGCCCTTCGCCTTCCGTCTGCAGGGCCCGCTCGATTCGGCCGCGCTCGCAAAGGCGATCGATGATGTCGTACGCCGGCACGAATCGCTGCGGACCGCGTTCGCCTGGAACGGCGATGAGCCCGAAAGCCGCATCGTCGCGCCTCGCACCCTCGGCCATGTCATGACCGTGGAGACGATCGGTGACGGCCATCCGCACACCAACAAGCGACGCAAGGCGCTCGAACTCAGGAAGATCGATCTCCTGATCAAGCAGGAGACCTATACCCCGATCGACGCCGCGCGCGCGCCGCTACTGCGCGCCCGGTTGTTGCGGCTGCACGACGAGGACCATGTGCTGCTTCTGACGCTTCATCATGCCATCGTCGATGGCTGGTCGATCGGCGTGCTGTTCGAGGACTTGTCGAGCCGCTATGCGGCGCTGGCCGGATATTCCTCAGTGCCGCTGCCGAAGCCGCCCCCGGCCTTTTCGGAGGTCGCGCGCTGGCAGCGCTGGTGGTGCGGCACCGATGCTGCGCGCCGTCAGGCTGCCGATTGGACGGAAAATCTGCGAGGAGCGGGCCCCGTCTTCGAGGGCGAATCCACCCCGGGCGCGTCCACCGGTCACCATCCAGTCAGCCTCGACCGCGAACTGATCGGCCGGATCTCGGCGCTGGGAGCCCAGCATAATGGCACGCTGTTCATGTGCCTGCTCACCGGTCTGAAGGCCCTGCTGCTGGCCCGGACCGGCCGCACCGATATCGTGGTCGCGACCGCCATGGCCAATCGTGCCCAGCCGGACACCGACCGAATCGTCGGGCCGTTCGAGAACACCGTGCTCATCCGCACGACGGTCACACCGGAGCTGTCGTTCACGCAGGCCTTGGCGCGGGTGCGCCAAGGCGTGCTCGACGCGCATGCGCGGCAGGAGCTGCCGTTCAACGTCCTGGCCGACCATCTGGAGCAGGAGGGGTTAGATCCCGCCTCGCTGCTCCAGGTGTATTTCACGCTGCAGAATCCGTTGCGTCAGCCGCTCGATCTCCCGGATCTCGCGACAGCGTCGATCGGCGACATCGCGCGTGAAGGCCAGCCGGTGCTGCCGATCGACCAGAGCTGGCTGTCGCTGATGCTCAAGGAGCGTCCGACCGGAGTCACCGGCACATGCAACTACAAGCGCGAATTGCTCGAGGGCCGAATGGTCGGCGAGTGGATGGAGAATCTCGTCGCGCTGCTGACTGCAGCCGCCGCCCAGCCCGACGCACCGCTCAGCCGGTTACTCGCGAGCAAGGCAGCCTGATCGACAACATCGCCAACGAGCACGGATTCATGCATCAATGCTGCGAATGATCAAGTTGCTGCTTGATTATTTGCCATCGCCGCGCGAGATTATTCTCGCGTTTTGATTTGGACTTATTTTCGATCGGGGGAGTGTTATGGGTTTCATCAAATTTACGAAGAAGACCTCGCTCAACGAGGAAGACCGCAAGGCGCTGCAAGACCTGCTCAATTTCGAGAAGCAGAAGCTCCAGAAGGAGCTGAAGGAAATCGAACAGAGCCTCAAGGCTCTGAGCGGGTCCAAGAAGAAATCCAAGAAGAAGAAGTAGGCTTCGTCGGTCGGATACTCCGTGCGACTCTTCGCAGATCCCTCTCGCTTGTCGAGTTGGGGTCTCGCACAAGCTTGCGCCTGTAAACCGGCCTGCAAATCGACAAGAATTCGCCCGGGTGAACCGCTAGAGAGGGTCCTCTTGGTTGATTCCTCAGCTGATGCTTCCCTCGGAACCGGGGATTTGGCCTCGCCTGACACTATGGGCCCATTGATGGCGGACGACAGAATCGAACTCTTCGTCGGGCTGATCGAGACCTTTGACGCGCCGGGCGCGATCGATGCGTGCCGACGCCTGCTCTCGGCCGACGAGCGGGCCCGGGCCGATCGCTTCAAGTTCGAGCGGCATCGACGGCAGTATATTTTCGCACATGCCATGTTGCGTCTGGCGCTGTCGCAGGTCGCCACCAACGTCGCGCCCTCCGACTGGGCGTTTGGCGCCGGCCGCTATGGGCGGCCGTTTGTCGCAGCGCCCGTGACCTCGACCGCGCTGCATTTCAGCCTGTCGCATGCCGACGGCTGCGTCGCCTGCGTGGTGTCGCGGCATGAGGCCATCGGCGTCGACGTGGAAACCGTGTCGCGGCGCGTCGCGCCGCTGTCCACCGCGCTGCGCTTCTTTGCGCCGGAAGAGGTCGAAGCGCTGCGCGGACTGCCGGAGCCCGCCGCCATCGAGCGCTTCTTCGACTTTTGGACGCTCAAGGAGGCCTATCTCAAGGCGCGGGGTTTCGGACTCAACCTGCCGCTCGATGGCTTCGCGATGCAGGTCTCGCGCGAGGCCATCGAGATCAGCTTCAAGCCCGACATCGCCGACGATCCGGACGGCTGGCACTTCTCGCTGTGTTCGCCATCGCCGTCGCATCGCCTCGCGATCGCCGACGGCTCCCGTGCGAACGGCGGCCTTCCGATCAGCCGCAATGCCTGGCCGCTCCGGGAAGCGGCTGAATGACGCCGCGGCGGCTGCGTATCTTTCCCGCGATTTCACGCAACCGCAATCCCAACACCTATGTCGGCGAGCTGATGCGGGTCGCGCAGTTCGCCGACCGCAACGGGTTCGAAGGCATCCTGCTGTTCGAAGGCAACGATGTGTTCGTCGAGCCATGGGCGATGGCCCAGCACATCCTGGCAGAGACGACGCGATCTTCGCCGCTGATCGCCGTCAATCCCGTCTACATGCATCCCTTCACGGCGGCCAAATTCGTCTCGTCCTTCGCTCAGCTGCACGGCCGTAAGGTCTACCTCAACATGATCACGGGGACGGCGATCAGCGATTTGCACGGACTGGGCGACGACCAGTCGCATGCCGATCGTTACGTTCGACTCGGTGAATTCGTCGTGCTGATGCGTCAGTTGCTGGAAAGCCCGCGGCCGCTGAATTTCGACGGACGGTTCTACCGCGCCAGCAATCTGCAACTTCGCCCGCGCCTGCCTGCGGAGCTGATGCCGGAATTCTTGATCGCCGGCCAATCCGAGGCGGCCCAGCGCGTCGCGAAGGAGACCGGCTGCATCAAGATGCAGATGCTGCCGCCCGATCTCGATCACGGGCTGGACGTATCGGGCCTGAACTTTGGAATTCTTGCACGCGAGAGACGCGACGAGGCTCGGCAGGCTGCAAAAGCACGCTTCCGCGACAATCCCGACGATCGCGAGCTGCTCGCGCTCACCGTGGAGAACAGCGACTCCGTGTGGAAGCGGCGGCTCTATGAGGGACAGAGCGGCGAGCTTGCCGACAATGGCTATTGGCTGCTGCCGTTCCTGAACTTCCAGGCGGACTGCCCGTATCTGGTCGGCAGCTACGAGGAGATCGGCGCCAAGCTGAAGACTTTTGCGGCGGGGGGCCTGACAACGATCATGCTCGACATGGTCGCCGACGAGACCGAGATGCAGCACGTCTGCAGGGCGCTCGCCGCGAGCGGGATGTTCTAGATACTTGCGGGCGCTGCTCTCTCGTCGCTTTGGCTGGGAGAAACGACCGAGAGCTCACCTTGCCTCTTCGAATCCCGACAGCACCGAGGTCAGGTTGGCGCCAAGGATATCAGAGAGATAACCGCCCTCCTGCACGAGCACGGTCGGCAGGCCCATCTTCGCGATGGCCTGGCCGATGCGGCGGAAGCCGGGCGTGGTGACGGCCAGTCCCTTCAGCGGGTCGTGCTCGGAGGCGTCGAGACCGAGCGCGACGACGAGTGCGCCCGGCGCAAACGACTCGATCGCCTTGCGCGCGAGGTCCAGCGCCTGCATGTAGCCGTCATCGCCGGTACCGATGGCCAGGGGAATGTTGAGATTGGTGCCGAGGCCGGGTCCTTCCCCGCGCTCATGCGCATAGCCCCACACGTAGGGATAGTACGCGACGGGGTCGGCATGGATCGAGATCGTATAAACGTCGGGCCGGGCGTAAAAAATGCCTTGCGTGCCGTTGCCGTGATGAACATCGACGTCCAGAATGACGACGCGCTCGTGCTTCTGGCGCAGATGCGCCGCCGCGATCGCGCTGTTGTTGAGGAAGCAGAAGCCGCCGGCCATGTCGCGATAGGCGTGATGGCCCGGCGGACGGCAGAGCGCGTAGGTCGCATCCTCGCCGTCCATCACCATCTGCGCGGCGGTGACTGCAACGTCGGCCGCGGCGCAGGCGGCCGCCCAGGTGCCCGGACCGATCGGCGCTGCGGTGTCGGCCGTATGCCAACCGAGCTTGCCGACGATGTGGGTGGGATAGGTCGCGGCATGACGCACGGGATGGATGTTGCCGATCATCTCCGGGCCGGAATCGCCGAGCGCAGTCCAGGCCTCCCAGGCCTCGCTCAGGAACGACAGATATTCCGGACTGTGGATGCGCGCGCGCGGGCCCTGCCCGAACGTCGTCGGCTCGATCAGTTGATGCTTGCCGTCCTTCAATCCCTTGAGCAGGCGATCGGCGCGCTCGGGCTGCTCGGTGGTGCGCTTGACCACGCCGCGAACCAGGAAGAATTGCGGATCGTGGCTGCGATGCAGTTCGGTATAGACGGCTTTCACTCAAACACTCCGTGGTCGCAGGTTCTGACCTGCCACGAAAGTCTTGATCTCCGCGGCCGCGAGATGCAAGCAAGAAGAATGCCGCACCCGTCGCGCGGCTCTGCGCCGGATGCAGATCGTACCCTAGCAACGCCCACGCTGGAGACAGTGCTCGCGGCCGGGCTGGTCGGTGCGGAAAGACTCGATGAAGCCGCCTTGGCGCTGGGTGACGAAGACGGTCTTGCCGTCGCTCCCCCCGAAGGCCAGGTTGGTCGGCTCCTTGGCCTTGAGCGCGATCTCGCGCTCGACCATGCCGTTCGGCTTCATCAGCGCGATCACGCCCTTGAGAATGCGCGCCACATAGAGGCGTCCGGTGGCGTCGGTGCGCAGGCCGTCGATGGTGTCCGGCTGGAACGATTTGACGAGCTTGGCGTCGACGAGCTCGTTGCCCCGGATTCCATAGGACCAGATCTGGCCGCTGCTGGATTCGCCGACATAGAGCGTCTTGCCGTCCGGGCTGAGATCGATCCCGTTGGTGGTGCCCATCGCGCGCGGCGCCGACATCACCTGCCCCTGCACGGTACCGTCGGCGGCCTTCGCGATGCGCCAGATGTGGCCCTCCCTGCCCTTCCAGTTCGGATCGCTCGCATAGATCGTCCCGTCCCGCGCGATGGTGATGTCGTTGGGCTGGTTCATCTGGTCGGAGTGAAACCAGGCGACAGGCTCGGTCGCGCCCTTCGGGATCGTGAAGACGTTGTGCTTCTTGTAGTCGGCGATGAACATGTTGCCGTTCCGGTCGAAGCGGATGGCGTTGCCGACGCTGCCTTCGGGAAGCACCGTGAACAGCTGCGATGCCGTGCCGCCGGGCGGCAATCGCCCGATGGTGCCGGGCTTGCCGAAATTGACCACGAAGAGATTGCCGTCGAGGTCGGCAGCAGGCCCTTCGATGCCGAACGTATATTCGCCCGCTTGCGTCACCTGTACGCTCTCGAACAGCTTGGTCTCGGCAGCGGCCGGCAGGGTCGCGGCGAGCAAAATGCTACTGCACAGGCACCAGAAAGTCCTGCCGGATGTAATAGCCATCGTCGTCGGTGCACTCGCCGTTCAGATAGGGATCGGCCGGCCGGAAGAATCGGCTGAAGCCGGGTTTGTCTACAGCGCTCCTTTGTGTCACGACCACGACCTTGGCGGCCGGTATTTCGCCGCATTCCCGGTTGGTCCGGCCGAAGAACTTGCGCTGCGGCGGCCCGGGCTTGATCCGCATGCGCGTGCCCGGGACCATCTTCGCAACAAGCAGGTCCGCAGTGTCCAGCAGCTGTGTGTAGCCCGGCTCGGTCTTCGGCAAGCTTTCGCCGCCCGGCGGCATCAGCTTCTCGGCCCCGCGCCCGCGCAGCCGCGTGCGCAGCTTGCCGGCATCGGGATCGCCCGGGTAGATCCAACCGTCTTGCGACAGCATGAAACGGAGCACGGCTACGTCCTTGTCTGCCTCCGATTGACCCGGCTTGAGGCCGAAACCCGAGTGGCAGCCCACGCAATGCCTCTCGACCAGGCCCTTGCGCAGCGTCGTCAGCCGGACGCCATTCTGCGCATCTCTCGCCACGAAGGCCGCGAGCTGATCGATCATCGCCTGGCTGCGGATCTCGCAGGGCAGCGGCACCGGCACGTCGCCCGCGGCGCGATCGATGCGGATCACGGTCCGGTTCTTGTCCTCGACCAGCCAGATCGCACCGTCCTCCGCAACGGTCATGCCCACGGGCGCACCTTGCGGCCGCGCACCGTTGACGCGGTGCCAACCGGAAATCAGCTCCTCGAACGGCGCGGCCGCGACTTCGCCGCCGTCGGTCTGGAAGCTGCGGGTCGGATCCGCCGCGCAGCTCACGTGATAGCGCACCGGTGCTGGCTTCGGCTTGGGGAAGCCGCGATCGTCGACTTCATAGATGAGGATGCGGCTGCCGGTCGGACGATAGCCGTGCAGACCGACCAGCAACTTGCCTTCCAACTCCGGGAACTTCGTGCCACGATAATACAGCATCGCGAGCGGCGCGCCGTGCG
This sequence comes from Bradyrhizobium sp. Leaf396, assembly GCF_001424605.1. Lineage (NCBI taxonomy): Bacteria > Pseudomonadati > Pseudomonadota > Alphaproteobacteria > Hyphomicrobiales > Nitrobacteraceae > Bradyrhizobium > Bradyrhizobium sp. Leaf396. The sequence continues at coordinate 40,780 of NZ_LMQJ01000008.1, read as the reverse complement.
GCGGCATCAGCGAGTGCGGCGCCTTGTAGAGCGCATTCGCCGTGCAGAGCGATTTGTACGGCCCCGATTGCAACACGCGCCTGAACTCCGGACTCGGAGTCGACAGATCGTAGCAGTAGGGCCAGCCATAGTGCCTCCCCTGCTCGATCGCGTTGATCTCCTCGTTCGGTTTGAAGATGTCGGGCAGATCTTGGCCGTTCTCGCCTTGCAGGAAGGCATAGCCCGCATCAGGGAAGTTCGGATGCAACGCCAGCGCCATCGAATTGCGCAGCCCGCGCGCGTAGACCATGTGCTGCGGGTCGGGATCGTCGGGCCTCAGCGCCGGAAAGACACCGCCTGCGGGCGGAGTGAACAGCCAGATTGCGGCCAGCGCCGAGGCGCCTTCGGCCGCGGCGCAGGGCTTTGCGGCCCGCGCACGCGTCATGCAATCGTCGCTGTGCGAGCCGACATTGACGAACAGCCGCCCGTGCTTGTCGAACACAAACTGCTTGAGCGGGTGGGCGCTCTCGTCGATCCTGGTGCCATCGGGCAGCGTGATGCGGCGGCCGGGCATGTGACGGATGATGGTCTCGACCGTGCTGCGCGGGCTGTCGGCGAGCGGATCGAATCGGAAGATCGTCTCGGCGGTCGAGGCATACAGCTTCCTGTCCGGACCGATGACGAGACCGAACGGATATTCCAATTCGGTCAGCAGCTCCTTGAAGCGTTGCCCCTGGGGCGCATGCGGATCGAGCAGCAGCAGCCGTCCGTCGCTGCGGCCCCAGCCGCCCATGTCGGCCACAACGAACAGGTCACGGCCGGGCACCTGGACGATCGAGCGCGGAAACTTCAGGCGATCCTCGTCGCTGGCGACGAGGCCGGCGCAGTATCCGGCCTTCATGTCGATCTGCAGTCGCGGGAAAGCGAGATCCCCGCTGCCGCAGGTCTCCGAGCCGACGGCGTAGCCGCTTTTCCTCACCGGCTCGGAGGAGGCTGCCGTATCAGGGCCGAACAACGCGCCAATCACAACAGCTGCAAACAGGTACAGACGTCGGCAATCACGCCAGAACGTGAGGTGGTTCACGGCAGCCCCCGAATTCCGGCGAGATTTGTTCCATGCCGCCTGGGCGCCGTCCAGTTCATCATCACCCGCCTGTGATGAAACCCGTCGCGACCTTGGTGCCGACCAATATCCGTAAATTCCCTTACCGGGTTTGACCCGAATGTTTCGCAAAGGCCTCGGGTGGTATCGCTTTGCCATCCCGGTAGCTCCCTACAGGAGGCGCATATGGTCCAGGTCTATTTTCACTGCTCCAACACCGAGGGCACGCTGATCGACCATAACGGCGCCGCTGTCGCCAATCTGACCGAAGCACGGGACCGTGCCGCCCAGATCATGACCTCGATGATCCAGACGCCGGGTGCCGAAGACTGGCGCGACTGGGTGATTCACGTCAGCGACCACGACGGCGAGGAGATCTTCGATCTTCCGTTCACCGCCATGCTCGGCAAGCCGCATTGAGGTGATGCCATGTTGATCGCTTCAGTCAGCCTGCTGCGCCAGCCCCTGAGCTTCGTCGCCACCAAATGGCAGACGCTGATCCGCGTTGCAGGCAATCCCTACCGCCCCGAGCTGCACTACATGCGCGGACCTGGCCCGAAATGGCGCGCCAAGTATCAGGCCAGCCGGCTGAACCGCTCGCTCTGAGCGCGCGCTATTGGAAGCCTCACCAATCTTCATCGTCATGGCCGGGCTTGTCCCGGCCATCCACGTTTTTAGGTGCGGATAGACGTGGATGCCCGGGTCAAGCCCGGGCGAAACGAGACTGGGAGCAAGTGCTCCACCTCACTTGCCCGTAAACCTTGCCTTGCGCTTCTCGATGAAGGCATTGCGGCCTTCGATGGCATCCGCGCTCTTGCGGATCGTGGCCTGAAGCTCGATCTCGCGGCGAAACTGCGCCTCGTAGGTCGCATGCTCGCTGTCCTCGATCAGCGCGCGCGTCGCAACCAAGGCGCGTGTCGGACCCTCGGCCAGGCGGCGCGCCAAACCAAGCGCCTCCTCCATCAGCTTCGCGTCGTCAACGACCTGCCGCACCAGGCCGATCTCCTGGGCGCGCTCTGCCGTCAGGGGCTCGTTCAACAGCATCAGCTCGAGCGCGCGCTGCCGGCCGACCAGCCGCGGCAGCAGCCAGGTCGAGCCGAGATCGGGCACCAAGGCGATGCGGCTGAACACCTGGATGAAGCTCGCCGACCGCGCCGCGACGATGATGTCACCGGCCATCGCCAGACTGAAGCCACCGCCGGCCGCGACGCCGTTCACGGCAACAACCACGGGGACGCGGCACTCGCGCAAGGCCTTGAACGCCGGCCAGTAGAAGCGCATCACGCCGGCCGCGATGTCCTCCCCGAGCGCCTCCGATGCCTTCAGGTTCTGGCCCGAGCAGAAGCCGCGTCCCTCTCCGGTCAGGATGAGGGCGCGAACGTCCGGATCTTTCGTCATGTCGGCGACGGCGACGGCGAGCGCGCCGAGCAGGTCCGGGGTCATCGCGTTCAGGCTTGCCGGCTCGTCGAGGGTCAAGATTCCAACCGCGCCATCCCGCGCCTGCATCACACCAGCCATGTCGCTTCTCCCTTTTGATGTTCTCATTGGCTGCAATGTGCCATTGTCCGCCCGCTCCGCCAATCGCGGAGCCTCGATTTCAACACAGCGAAGCCGCGACAGACATCAAGACGACATCATGCCTCATCAGTTCAGCCTCAACCAAACCATCCGCAAGCCCGCCGTCTCATCGAAAGGCGGCATCGTCGCCTCACAATCGCGGCGAGCGGCCGAAGTGGGGGCAGAGGTGCTGGCAGCGGGCGGCGACTGCGTGGACGCGATCGTGGCGACCACGATGGCGCTGAATGTGCTGGAGCCCTGGAACAGCGGCATCGGCGGTGGCGGTGCAATGGTGCTCTACCGCGCCAAGGAAAATCGCTATGAGGTGATCGACTACGGCATGTCCGCGCCGCAGAGCCTGCGCGCTGCCGACTATCCGCTCAGTGGCGAAGGCGCGGCCTCCGATCTCTTCCCGTGGCCGCGGGTGAAGGACGATCGCAACATCCACGGGCCCGGTTCGATCGCGGTGCCCGGCGTTGTCGCCGGTATGGAAGAGGCGCATCGCCGCTACGCCAAAATGCCGTGGAAGGATCTGGTCGCGCCGGCAGCTCGGCTCGCCGGCGAAGGTCTGCTGGTCGATTGGTGGACGACGGTGACGATCTCGGGCTCGGCCGCCGATCTCAGGCGCTATCCCGCGAGCGCCGCGGCGTTCCTGAAGGACGGGCTGCCACCGACTGCACCATGGGGGATCAAGGCCGAGACGCGCTTGCCGCAGGACACGCTGAAAGCAACGCTGTCTCATCTTGCCGAGGCCGGACCGCGCGACTTCTACCAGGGTGACCTCGCCAGGAGCATCGCCTCCGACATCAAGGCTGATGGCGGTTCACTGTCGGTGGAGGACCTCGCCGCCTTCCGCGCGCATTTGCGCGAGCCGCTGGCGATCCCGTATCGCGGCGGCAAGGTGTATGCGACGCCGGAGCTCACGGCTGGCCCCACCATGGCGCACGCACTGCGCCTCTTGCAGCAGAATCTGCAGCCGGGAAGCGCACCGGACGCGGCCGCCTATGTCGAATATGCACTCGCCCTGCAAACGGCCTTCGGCGAGCGGCTCAAGGACATGGGCGATGCCGACGGCAAGCGCTCGCTCGGCGCCGAATATCTGGCGCCCGCCTGCACCACGCATTTCTCCGTGGTCGACCGCCAGGGCAACCTCGCTGCGGTGACGCAGACACTGCTCTCGTCGTTCGGCTCGCGATATGTGACGCCGCACACCGGCATCGCCATGAACAACGGCATCATGTGGTTCGACCCGACGCCGGGCACCACCAATTCGCTCGCGCCGGGCAAGCGCTGTCTCTGCAACTACACGCCTGTCATCGCCGAGACGAAGGATAGCAAGCGCCTTGCCGTCGGCGCCTCCGGCGGCCGCCGCATCCTGCCGTCGGTGATGCAACTCGTGTCCTTTGCGATGGATTTCGGCATGGACCTCGATGCCGCCATCCATCAGCCGCGCATCGACGCCAGCGAGGGCGCGGTCGTGATCGGCGATGCCCGCCTGCCAGCAGAAGTACGCGACGCTCTGGCCACTCGCTTCGACTATGAAGAGAGCCGGGTGCAGATCTTGCCGCAGAAATTCGCCTGCCCAAGCGTGGTTATGCGCGACGGCGACGTCAATTCCGGCGCAGTCGAGATCTTCCAGCCCTGGGCCGAAGCGGTGGAGGAAGGCTGAATACACGTGCCGGACAATGCGAGTGTGCGTTGAGCAAACGCGCCATTACGCATCTGCGCGAGCGTCACGACACCTCCACATTTGCCGGGAACTTACCTGAGGGCTCTCCGTTCGCTGCACGGACAAGTGCGCTCGCCCCAGTGGAGGACATCATGAAGAAACTTGCGCTCGCCGCGTCGCTCATCATTGCGGCCGGATTCACATTGACAAGCCCTGCGCTGGCCAAGGGCGGCCATGGCGGCGGTCATGGTCATGGACATGGTCACAAGATGGGCCATCATCACCATGGCAAGTCGTTCGGATGGCACCATGGGCGCAAGGTCGGCTGGCGCGGCGTGGGTTGCCCGCCCGGTCTGTGGAAGCAGGGCCGCTGCTGACGCTCTGTCTGCAATTTTCTGAAGGCGTTGCCCCTGAGGGCGACACCTTCTTCATATGCCCAGCCTGTCTCGCACCCGACCCGCGATCACGGCGGTCGTCACCCCGACCGGCCAGAACGCATGCATCGGGATCGGCTTGATGCCTGTGATCGGCATGTCGATCTCGGCCTTGGCGCCTCCGATCAGGCGGCGGGCGAGTTGCGCGCCCATCGCGGTCGAAAGCGCGACGCCGCGGCCGTTGCAGCCCAGCGAGATCAGGATGCTTTCCGCGGGCTCATGCACATGCGGATAATGATCTGCGGTGATGGCAAGCCGGCTATTCCAGCCGTGCGTCCAGGCAAAGCCCTTGAGCTGCGGCCATAGCCGCTCGGCATAGCGGATGAGGTACGCGACGTCGTAGGGCGACTTGATCCAGCGCATCGGGCCGCGCCCGCCCATCAGCAGACGGTTCTGCTGATCGATGCGGTAATAGACAGTGATGTGGCCGCTCTCATAGAGAACCGGCCGCGTCGGCATGATCGAACGGGCGACTGCGTCGGAGAGCGGCGCGGTGGCGGCAATCGAAGAGAACACCGGCACGATGGTGCGGCGGAGCGCGGGCCAGAGATCGTCGGTGAAGCCGTTGGTGGCGAGCAGCACCTTGTCGGCGTGCACCACTGCGCGCGGCGTCTCGATGCGCCAGCGCGTGCCGTCGCGGCGCAGTGACAATGCCGGCGTTTCGCCATGCACCTTCGCGCCGGCGGAGATCGCCGCGCGCGCAAGGCCGCGGGCGTAGCTGAGGGGATGCAGATCGCCGCCGCGGGTATCGAGCATGGCGCCGATATAGCGGTCGGTGCCCGTCATGTCGCGGAGCTGATCGCGGTTCAGGTAACTCACCGGCATGCCGCGGCGGATGCACTGCTGCGCGGTCTTTTCGATCGCGGCGGCGCTGGCTTCATTGTAGGCCGCGCGCAGCGTGCCGTTCTGGCGTGCCTCGCACGGGATCTGATAGCGGCGGATCAGATCGTGCGTGAAGTTGGTGGTGCCGTAGGAGAAGTCGATCATCCGGCGGCCGAGGTCGGCGCCGAAGTCGGCTTCGATCTGATCAGGATCGTGCTTCAATCCGGGATTGGTATGGCCGCCATTGTTGCCCGACGCGCCCCAGCCGGGCTCCTGCGCCTCCAGCACCAGCGCGTCGACGCCCTGCTCGGCCAGATGCAACGCGGTGGAGAGGCCGCTATAGCCGCCGCCGACGATCGCGACGGAGACATTCTTGTCGACATCGAGCGGCGGCGTGGCAACCGGAGCGACGGCTGTATCGGCATAGAGCGAGGGCGGCAGAGGCAGGCGCGTCATGGAGAAACCCGGTCAGAGCGGATGTAGCACACGGCGTAGAAAGTCCTGCGTGCGGGGATGCTGCGGCTGATTGAGCAGCGCCCTGGCCGGCCCCTGCTCGACGATGACGCCGCCATCGATGAACAGCACGCGGTCGGCGACGTCGCGGGCAAAGCCCATCTCGTGAGTGACGACGACCATGGTCATGCCGTCGTCGGCGAGCTTGCGCATGACGCCGAGCACGTCGCCGACCAGCTCAGGGTCGAGCGCTGAGGTCGGCTCGTCGAACAGGATCGCCTTGGGCTGCATGGCGAGCGCCCGCGCGATCGCGACGCGCTGCTGCTGGCCGCCGGAGAGTTGCGGCGGATGCGCATCGGCCTTTTCCGCAAGACCGACCTGGGCGAGCAGCGCACGGCCGCGATCAAACGCTTGCGCGCGCGACTCTTTCTTCACATAGAGAGGCCCTTCAACCACGTTCTCCAGCGCCGTGCGATGCGGGAACAGGTTGAAGCGCTGGAACACCATGGAGACCTGGGTGCGGATGTTCACGATCGACGGTGCATCCCGGTCGACCTTCAGTCCCTCGACGCTGATCTCACCGCGGTCGTAGCTCTCGAGCCCATTGATGCAGCGCAGGATTGTGGACTTGCCCGAGCCCGAGGGGCCGATGATGCAGACCACCTCGCCCTTCTCGACGGAAGCCGTAATGCCCTTGAGCACCTCGACCCTGCCGAAGCTCTTGTGGACGTCGTTCAGCTCGATCATCGCTTGCCGGCCCGCTTCTCGAAATGACGAACCAGCAAAATCAGGGGAATGCTCATGGTGAGATACATCAGCGCAACAAGCGTGAACACGCTGGTGTTCTTGAAGGTCGAGGATGCGATCAGCTTGCCCTGCAGCGCGAGCTCGGCGACCGTGATGGTCGAGGCCTGCGAGGAATCCTTCAGCATCATGATCATGACGTTGCCGTAAGGCGGCAGCACGATGCGTACGGCCTGCGGCAGCACCACGCGGCGCATGGTGAGCCACCAGCCCATGCCGATGGATTGCGCCGCCTCGATCTGGCCCTTGTCGATGGCCTCGATACCGGCACGGAAATTCTCGGCCTGATAAGCCGAATAGGCGATGCCGAGGCCGAGGATCGCGGCCTGCAGGGCCGAGAGCGTGACACCGAGGTCGGGCATCACGAAGTAGAGATAGAACAGCAGCACGATAATGGGGATGCCGCGGATCACGTTGATCAGGCTGGCGCTGAGCATCGACAGCGCCTTGATACCGGAAACCCGCATCATTGCCCAGACGAGGCCGAGCACTGTCGAAAGCAGCAGCGAGCCAATCGTGACGATAATCGTCAGCGCGACGCCGTTCAGCAGAATCGGGAAGAACTCGACGGCGTCGCGCCAAAAGCCTTTCATCGGGCAGCCTTCAGCAATCCGCTAGCCCTGGGCCTTCAGGCCCCATTTACCCAGGATCTTGTCAATGGTGCCATTGGCCTTCAGCTTGGTGAGCGAAGCGTTGATCTTGCCGAGCAGCGCGGCCTCACCCTTGCGCACGCCGATGCCGACCGATCCGACCGTGACGGGCTTGTAGCCGTCCACGAGGCGTACCTCCGGGAAGCCGCCCTGCTTCAGATTGTAGGCGAGGATCGGATAGTCGGCGTAGCCGGCCTTGAGGCGGCCGGTGTTCACGTCGCGCAGGATGTCGGGAATGGTGTCGTAGGCCTTCACGTCGGCGAACAGGCCGGTCTTCTTGAGCGCGTCGACGAAGGCGGTGCCGACCTGCGCGCCGACCGTCTCGCCCTTCAAATCCTCCTGCGTGGCGTAGGCCTTAGTATCGCTCTTGGGAACCACGAGGCCCTCGCCGTAGGTGTAGATCGGATCCGAGAAGTCGACGACCTCCTTGCGCGGCGGCGTGATGAACATCGCGGCCGCGATGATGTCGATCTTGCTCGAGGTCAGCGACGGGATCAGCGCGGAAAACTGCATCGGCTCGATCTGCACGTTGAAGCCGGCATCCTTGCCGACTTCGGTGATGAGATCGACCATGATGCCCTGGATGGTGTTGGTCTTGGTGTCGAGGAAGGTGAAGGGAATGCCCGTCGGCGTCGAGCCGACCTTGAGCACCTGTTGCGCCGACGCCGGCACCGTTGCGGCAATCGCGAGTGCCGCGACCGCGGCCTGGACATAACGCTTCATCGCATCCCCCTTTGGGTCTGGCCGGCGCCGCCCGCGCATCTCGTGATCAGACGTTGCGGGCCGAGCCGTTTCGGCCTATTTTCACCAATATGAAATTTTGGTCACACTTTCGGGGATGATGCAAGCGGTTTTCATGCACATGAAGGAAGCGCTTTGACGTGAGCGGTGGCAAAAGAATGCGCAAACTGGCCGCCGCAAAGCCGGCTAGGAAGGTGAAAGCCAAGGCCATCGCCAGGCCGGCCGAGCCGGCGATGGACGTTACGGTCGGCCGCCGCATCCGGGATCTCAGGCGGGTCAGGCGATTTTCGCTGGAGACGGTCGCCGCACGCACGGACCTGTCGATCGGGTTTCTCAGCCAGATCGAGCGCGGGCTGTCGTCGCCGTCGCTGCGCGTGCTGGCGACCCTCGCCGACGTGCTCGGCGTCGGCATCGCCGCGCTGTTCGGCGCCAGCCCGAGCGCTGACGCGGCCTCCGATCAGGTGGTGACGCGCGGACTGCAGCGGCCCGAGCTGAAACTCTGGCGCACCGGCGTATCAAAGCAGTTGCTGAGCCCGGCCGGTGCGGACAACAAGCTCAACCTGTTCCTGGTGCATCTTGAACCTGGCGGCTCCACCGGCGATGAGCTCTACACGCATGATGGCGAGGAAGCCGGCCTCGTGCTCGAAGGCGAGATGATGCTGACGGTGGACAGCGAGACCTGGTCGCTGAAGACCGGCGACAGTTTTCGCTTTGCCAGCCGAAGGCCGCACCGGTTTTCGAACCCGGCTGAAGATGCGAAGGCGGTGGTGCTGTGGGTGAATTGCGTGACGGCGGCGGGGTAGCTGCCTTCAACGCCCGCGGCGGGTGGAAGAAATCCGCGCCGTGTCTACGCCGCCATTGCGAGCGCAGCGATGCAATCCAGAGTCTTGCCGCGGAGGCATTCTGGATTGCTTCGTTGCTTCGCTCCTCGCAATGACGCGGGGACAGAGCCTTACCCGAACCGGTGCTTGTACCGCTCGACCGACAGCGCACTCACGTCGATGTCCGGCTTCCTGCCGGACAGCATGTCGGCGAGCACGCGGCCCGAGCCGCAGGACATGGTCCAGCCGAGCGTGCCGTGGCCGGTGTTGAGGTGCAGATTGGCGTAGTGCGTCCGGCCGATCACGGGCGGGCCGTCCGGCGTCATCGGACGCAGGCCGCTCCAGAACGTCGCCTTGGCGAGATCGCCGCCGCGCGGGAACAGGTCGGTCAGCGAATGATCGAGCGTGGCGCGGCGGGCATCGTAGAGCTTGTCCGAGTAGCCGGAGATTTCCGCGGTGCCGCCGACACGGATGCGATCGCCAAGGCGCGTGATCGCGACCTTGTAGCTCTCGTCCATCACGGTCGATTCCGGCGCGCCGGAGGCGTCCTTGATCGGCACCGTGATCGAATAGCCCTTCACCGGATAGACCGGCAGCGAGATGCCGAGCGGCGCGACCAGCCGTGACGACCAGCTGCCGAGCGCGAGCACGTAAGCGTCCGCCTGCAACAGGCCGGCACTGGTCGCGACGCCGCTGACACGCGCACCCTCGGTGACGATGCGATCGATGCCGGTGTTGAACAGAAAGCGCACGCCGAGCGCCTGCGCATGCCTTGCGAGCGACTGCGTGAACATGTGGCAGTCGCCGGTCTCGTCCTGCGGCAGGCGAAGCCCGCCGACGAACTTTTCCTTTACGCCAGCGAGCGCCGGCTCGACCGCGATGCAGCCCTCGCGGCTCAGCACCTCGAAGGGAACGCCATATTGCTTGAGCACGGCGATATCCTCGGCCGTGCCGTCGAGCTGGGCCTGGTAGCGGAACAGCTGCAGCGTGCCCTGCGAGCGCTCGTCATACTGGATGCCGATGTCGCGGCGCAGGTCGCGCAAGGCATCGCGGCTGTATTCCGCGATCGGAATCATCCGGCTCTTGTTGACCGCGTAGCGCGCGCTGGTGCAGTTGCGCAGCATCTTGAGCAGCCAGACCCACATGACAGGATCGAGCTTCGGCCGGATCACCAGCGGACCGTGCTTCATCAACAGCCACTTGACCGCCTTCACCGGCACGCCGGGCCCGGCCCAGGGCGAGGAATAGCCGGGCGACACCTCGCCGGCATTGGCGAAAGAGGTCTCCAGTGCCGGCTCGGGCTGACGGTCGACGACCGTCACCTCGTGGCCGGCACGCGCAAGGTAGTAGGCAGAGGTGACACCGATGACACCGCTGCCGAGGATCAGAATTTTCACGCTTCGTCAAACTCCCGCGGCATCACGCTTGCCGCTGCAAGAGCAATTATCAGGCCACCTTCTTGATGGCGTCGCCGAGGATCGAGACCATCTTGTCGATGTGGCTCTTCTCGACGATGAGCGGCGGCGACATCGCAACGGAGTCGCCACCGGTGCGAAGATAGAGGCCGCTGTTGAAGCATTCGACGAGCATGTCGTAGCCGCGTGCGCCGACCACGCCGTCGCGTGGCGCCAGCTCGACCGCGCCCATCAGGCCGCAATTTCGGATGTCGACGACGTTCGGCAGACCCTTCAGCGAATGCAGCGCATCGCGCCAATATTCCGCGAGCGAAGCACCGCGGGTGAGCAGGCCTTCGTCCTTGTAGATGTCGAGGGTCGCGATGCCCGCGGCACACGCCACCGGATGCGCCGAATAGGTGTAGCCGTGGAACAGCTCGATCTGGTTCTCCGGGCCGGTCATCATGCCGTCGTACACCTTGCGGCTCGCGAATACCGCACCGCAGGGCACGGTGCCATTGGTGATGCCCTTGGCCGTCGTCATCAGGTCCGGCGTGACGCCGAAGAAGTTGGCGGCGAACGGCGTGCCGAGACGGCCGAAGCCGGTGATGACCTCGTCGAAGATCAAGAGGATGCCGTGCTTGTCGCAGATCTCGCGCAGGCGCTTCAGATAGCCTTTCGGCGGCGGCAGCACCGCGGTCGAACCCGGCACCGGCTCGACGATGACGGCGGCGATGGTCTCGGCGCCGTGCAGGGCGACCAAACGCTCGAGATCGTCCGCGAGCTCGGCGCCGTGCTCGGGCAGGTCCTTGGCGAAGGCGTTGCGGGTGAGATCATGGGTGTGACGGATATGATCGACGCCCGGCAGCAGGGTCGTGAAGGCACGTCGGTTGGCGACCATGCCGCCGACCGACGTGCCGCCGAAGCCGACGCCGTGATAGCCGCGCTCGCGGCCGATCAGGCGCGTGCGGCTGGCCTGGCCGTTGGCGCGATGATAGGCGAGCGCGATCTTCAGCGCGGTATCGACCGACTCGGAGCCGGAGTTGGTGAAGAAAACGCGGTCGAGGCCCTTCGGCGCGATCTCGGCGAGACGCTCGGCGAAATCGAACGCTAGCGGATGGCCCATCTGGAACGACGGCGCGAAGTCCAGCGTCATCAGCTGCCGCTCGACGGCGGCGGCGATCTGCTTGCGGCCATGGCCGGCATTGACACACCAGAGCCCGGCGGAGCCGTCGATCACCTGACGGCCGTCGACGCTGGTGTAGTACATGCCCTCGGCCGAGGAGAACAGGCGCGGCGATTTCTTGAATTGCCGGTTGGCCGTGAACGGCATCCAGTACGAATCGGTCTTGATGGTGTTCGGAATCTGATGAAGGGTCACGGCCGCGCTCCTTTGCTGGTGTGCTAGCAGAGCCACGACTGTAATACCGCAACAAGTCCTTTTCTGGTAACCTGCAAGCCATTGATCTGGCTGGGGCTGCCGGTCCATATTTGCGCGATCCGCAACACCTGCAACACAGGACCAAGGGCATGAGCGTCGACATCGGTGGACGGCTGCGATTCCTCCGGGCGCGCCACAAGCTGTCGCAGCGCGAGCTCGCCAAGCGCGCCGGCGTCACCAATTCGACCATCTCGCTGATCGAATCCAACCAGATGAACCCCTCGGTCGGCGCGCTCAAGCGCATCCTCGACGGCATCCCGATGGGGCTCGCCGAGTTCTTCGCGCTGGAGCCGGAGTCCAGGCGCAAGATCTTCTACCGGGCCGAGGAGCTGACCGAAGTCGGCAAGAAGCCGATCTCCTATCGCCAGGTCGGCGACAATCTGTTCGGCCGCAGCCTCCAGATCCTGAAGGAGCGGTACGAGCCCGGCAGCGACACCGGACGCGTTCACCTCGTCCATGACGGCGAGGAGGGCGGCATCGTGATCTCCGGGAAGCTCGAGGTCACCGTCGAGGACGAGCGCCGCATCCTGAACCCCGGCGATGCCTATTATTTCGAGAGCCGCCGCCCGCACCGCTTCCGATGCGTGGGCGGCAAGCCCTGCGAGGTGATCTCGGCCTGCACGCCGCCGACGTTTTGATGACCCCTGCTTGATGACCCTGCGCGGCGACTCCAGCGTCAAAGCCGTTCAATCAGCATGAACGCGGGAGAACGACGTCGGCAATTCGGCCGCGGTTGAGCCAGCTCAATTCCTGCCGACGGCGTTCCTCCTATTATCCAAGTCGTAGCCGAGCAGCCTCGCGCAAAGGTGTCGAGGTCATGGTCCCGAACTCCCAGGCACTCCGGGGCCGCTTGGTAACGGGGCACGCCATGAAGACCACACTCGCAAATGCCGAAGCCGCACGCGAAGAGGTTCCGCGCGGCAGCGACGAATTCCACTCGCAGGAGCTGCGCAAGGCCATCGCCGAATACATCGAGCTGCAGCGAGAAGCGCTCAAGGCTCTCCGCAGGAAGTTGAACTGACGTTCGGCGGGGAGGTCGCCTCCCCGTCTCAGCGCCGCGTCAGCAATTCCTCGATCCGGATCGGAAACCGACGGACGCGCACGCCGGTGGCGTGCCAGACGGCGTTGGCAACCGCCCCGGCACTTCCGGTGATGCCGATTTCTCCGACGCCCTTGATGCCGAGCGCGTTCACGTGCGGATCGTGTTCCTCGACCGTGATGACGTCGAGCGGCGGCACGTCGGCATTCACCGGGATGTGGTACTCGCCGAGATTGGCATTCATGATCCGGCCGGTGCGCCGGTCGGTGATGGCCTCCTCGTGCAGCGCAAACGAGAGGCCCCAGATCATGCCCCCGAACAGCTGGCTCTGCACCATGCGCGGATTGACGATCCGCCCGGCCGCGAAAGCGCCGGCCATGCGGGTGACGCGGACCTGGCCGAGCACGGGATCGACCTTCACCTCCGCAAACACCGCGCCGTGGGCATGCATCGCATATTCCTCCATCGCCGCGGGGTTCGGCGCCCCGGTGCCACGGGCCTCGACCTCCGCGACGCCTGCTCGCGCGAGGATATCGGAATAGCTCTCACCTCGGCTTTCGTCGTCACGGCGAAGCAGCCTGCCGTCGCGCGCGATCACGCCGGCATTGCCGGCGCCGAACAGGGGCGAGCGCTCGTCGCTGGTTGCGAGATCGGCGAGCTTTGCGATCACGGCCGCACCGGCGCTGCGGATCGCAGCACCCGCCGTTGCCGTGTGCGCCGAGCCGCCCGCGATGCCGGCGTCGGGCAGATCGGACGAACCCGCCTTGAACTCGACGCGATCGATATCGAGCCCGAGTTCGTCGGCGGCGATCTGGGCGAGCGCCGTCCAGGCGCCCTGCCCCATGTCATGCGCGCCGATCTCCATGGCGCCCGAGCCGTCGCGGCGGAGCACCGCGCGCGCTTCGGCCTGGAACATCAGCGCCGGGAAGGTCGCAGTGCCCATGCCCCAGCCGACCAGGAGGCCGGCATCGTCGCGCATCTGCCGCGGCCGGAGCGGACGTTTGGTCCAGCCGAAGCGCGCGGCGCCCTGCTCGTAGCAGGCGCGCAGCGCTTTTGAAGAGAACGGCTTGCCGGTGATCGGCTCGACCTCGGCATAGTTCTTCAGGCGGAAGGCGAGCGGATCCATGCCACAGGCCCAGGCCATCTCGTCGATCGCGCTTTCGAGCGCGATCGATCCGGTCGCTTCGCCTGGAGCACGCATGAACAGCGGCGTGCCGGAGTTGACGCGCACGGCGTCATGCGAGGTGCGGATCGCAGGCGCCGCGTAGAGCGTGTGCGAGGCATCGGCGGCGGGCTCGTAGAAATCGTCGAACGTGCTCGATACGGTCCGCGCATGATGATCGAGCGCGGTGAGGCGCCCCTCGCCATCCGCACCGATGCGCAGCCGCTGGCGGGTCGGCGCGCGATGGCCGACCGGACCGTACATCTGCTCACGGCGCAGCACCAGCTTGACCGGCTTGCCGACCAGCTTCGCGGCCATGACTCCGAGGACTTGCGGGCCGGCCATCAGGCCCTTGGAGCCAAATCCGCCGCCAAGGAACGGGCTGCGGATGTGAATCTTGTCATGCGCAATGCCGAACAATTCGGCGATGCGCGCGAGCGACAGCATCAGGCCCTGGGTCGGCATGTCGACGGAAAGATTGTCTCCGTCCCACGACGCAACGATCGCATGCGGCTCCATGGCGTTGTGATATTGCGGGGGCGTCTCGTAGATGGCATCGATCTGCTTCTCGGCCGAGGCGAGGCCGGCCTCGATATCGCCGTGGCGATGCTCCGCGGGGTTGCCGACACCGACGACGGGCGGCACGAAGCTTTCGCCGGCATCCAGCCCGACGCGCGCAGACTGCACCTCGTAACGCGGCGCCAGCAGCACCGCGCCTTCCGTTGCCGCTTCCAGCGTCTCGGCGATCACGACCGCGATCGGCTGGTTGGCGTAGCGGACCTCATTGCTTTGCAGCACCTCCATCCGGAACACGAACGGATTGGTCTTGACCTCCGGATCGATCGCAAGCCGAGGCTTGTGATCATGCGTCATGACATCGACGACGCCAGGATGGCGCTTGGCCGCGGCAACATCGAGCGAGACCACGCGGCCGCGCGAGATGCTGGACACGGCCATCACAGCAAACAGCATGCCGGGCGGATGATTGTCGGCGGCGTAAGTTGCCCGTCCCGTGACCTTGAGGATGCCGTCCCGGCGGGTCAGCGGCTGGCCGATGTTCGAGCCGTGCCGCAGATGGGCGGGGGTACTGGTGAGGTTGAGCTCAGGCATGGTCGGCTCCGGATGTCGCGGCAAAGGGAGAGGCCGGCAGCGCGGGGATGCGCGCGGGCGTGCCGGCGGCGGCGAGGGTCAGCGCGCGCACGACGATGCGGCGCGCGAGCTCGATCTTGAAGGCGTTGTCGCCTGACGGCTTTGCGTCCGTGAGCGCACGCCAGGCAGCTTCCTGGAAAGCGTCGGCAGTGGGCGAGACGTTCTTGAGCACGTCCTCGGCGGCGCGGGCACGCCAGGGCTTTGCGGCGACACCACCAAGCGCAAGTCGCGCTTCGACAATCATGCCGCTCTCGATCCGCAGGGCAGCCGCGGCCGATACCACGGCGAAGGCGTAAGACGTACGCTCGCGGACCTTGAGATAGCGCGCATGCGCGGCAAAGCCGCGCGCGGCGGGCGGCAGACGCACGGCGACGATGAGGTCTCCGGGTTCGAGTACGGAATCACGCTCGGGGGTATCGCCGGGCAGGCGATGCAATTGGTCGAGCGCGACCTCGCGCCGGCCGCCCCTGCCCTCGATCTCGACCATGGCATCGAGCGCGACCAGCGGCACGCAGAAGTCCGACGGATGCGTGGCGATGCAGCTCTCGGTCCAGCCGAGCACGGCATGGCCGCGGTTCTCGCCGTCGCGGGCGTCGCAGCCGCTGCCGGGCTCGCGCTTGTTGCAACGGCTGGCGGTGTCATAGAAATACGCACAGCGCGTCCGCTGCAGGAGATTGCCGCCGACGGTCGCGGCATTGCGCAACTGGGCCGACGCGCCGGACAGCAGGGCCTCGGCCACGGCCGGATAAGATCTCGCGAACTCAGCATCGTGCGCGAGATCGGCATTGCTCACCAGCGCTCCGATGCGCAACGAACCGTCGCCGAGAGTCTCGATCTGATCGAGCCCATCGAGATGCGTGACGTCGACGAGGCGGTCCGGACGGCTGACGCCCCCCTTCATCAAATCGAGCAGATTGGTGCCGGCGGCAAGAAAGACAGCGCCGGGCTGAGCGGCAGCGGCAACCGCCGCTGCGACCGAGGCAGGCCTGACATAATCGAACGGCTTCATGCGGAGCGCCTCTGGCTGGATTCGTCCATCTGTCCTTGCGCGTCGAGCACGGCATCCACGATGCCGGCATACGCGCCGCAGCGGCAGAGATTGCCGCTCATGCATTCGCGGATGCGCTCGGGATCGTTGCCGGCCTGCGCCTCCTGCATCATGCCGATCGCGCTCATGATCTGGCCGGGGGTGCAGAACCCACACTGGAAGCCGTCATGAGCGATGAAGGCGGCCTGCACGGGATGAAGCTGGTCCCCGCGCGCAACGCCTTCGATCGTGAGGATATCGGCGCCGTCATGGCTGATGGCGAGCGCGAGACAGGAATTGATACGCTTGCCGTCGACAAGGATGGTGCAGGCGCCGCACTGCCCGCGGTCACATCCCTTCTTGGTGCCGGTGAGATGGAGGCGCTCACGCAGGAGATCGAGCAGCGTGACGCGCGGATCGTCCAGGACGAAATCGCGCCGCGCACCGTTCACGGTGAGGCTGATGGAGTGGTTCATAAATGGCTCCGATCAGATTTGGACATGGGTGATCGTGCAGCGCGCCACCGCCGTGGCCACCGTCGATCCGCGTCGACCCGCATGATGCGGGCCGGTACGCGGTGGAAAATACGGAGGCACCCTCCGTTTAACAAGAGGCACCGGAAAGAATCTGGAATTCGTCAAAAGCCCCAGCGTACCAACGCGATGCAGCACTGCCCGGGTCCGGCGAGGGTTCTATCTAACCAATTCGTGATCTACATTGCCGGCATGGACGACCACACCAACCGAACCCGCAAACCGCGCGCCGACGCCATGCGCAATCGCGAGCGCGTGCTCGAGGCGGCAAAGGCGGTGTTCAGCGCCGGCGGTCCCGAGGCGAGCCTGGAGGCGGTGGCCAAACGCGCCGGCGTCGGCATCGGCACGCTGTACCGGCATTTTCCGGCCCGCGAGGATCTGTTCGAGGCGGTGTACCGGCGCGAAGTCGAGCAGCTCAGCGAGCTTGCCGAGGAGTTGAAGAATGCCAAGGACCCGGTGGACGCGTTGCGTCGCTGGCTGCGCTCCAACGTCGAGTTCGTTGCCACCAAGAAGGGCATGTCGGCCGCGCTGGCGCTGACCTTCCAGAGCTCGTCGGAGCTCGCGGCATTCTCGATGGACCGGCTGACGAAGGCGATCGGCTCGTTGCTCGACCGCGCGGTTGCGGCCGGCCAGATACGTGGCGATCTCGGCCCGGAGGACCTGCTCAGGGCACTCGTCGGCATGTGCTACATGCACGACCAGCCCGGATGGCAGTCCTCGGTGCTGCGGATGCTCGACGTGTTCGTCGATGGCTTGCGGGTGCGGCCCGGTGCCAAAAGCAAGACGCGCGTCGCCAAGCCGGCGAGAGCGGCCGCGAAGCGGAAGCGGTGAAGGTCATCCCGTCAGGATGGGCTTCAACGCCTCGCGCTGGAGCACGATGAAGTCGAAGAACGCAGCGATCCGCGGCACGCGCCTGAGATCGGGATGCGTCAGGATACGCCAGCTCCGCGTCAATTCCGCGATCGGGCCGAGCACGCGGACGAGGCCGGGCTCAGCGTCGCCAAGTGCGATCGGAAGCGGTCCGATGCCCACTCCCGACTTGATCGCAGAGACGAGGCCAAGCACGCTGTTGATGCGAGCCGACATCCTGCCATCCGGCGCGACCTCTTTCAGCCATTTGACGGCGCGGTGATTGGCCAGCGAATCGTCCAGGCCGACCAGCAGATGCCGCTCGAGGTCCTCGATGCGCTCAGGCTTGCCGTGTCGTTCGACATAGTCGCGGCTGGCGTAGACCGCCCAGATCGACTCGGCGATCTTTCGCCCCACGAGTTGGTCGTCGGTGTCACCGGAGCGAAACGCGACATCGACCTCGCCCTTGGAGAGGTCGAGATAGCGGTCGCTCATCACGAACTCGACCCGCAGCGAGGGATGCTGCGCGCGAAAGACGTCGAGCAGGCCGGATTGGGTCAGCCGGGCAACGATCGGCTCCGGGCAGGTGACGCGGATCACACCTTTCATGTCCTGCTCGACGTCGCTGGTGCGCCGCGTGAAGTCGATAATGGCGGCCTCGACGCGCTCCGCATACGGCAACATCGCCTGGCCGAATTCAGTCAGGCGGTAGCCGCTCTGCTGGCGGGTCACCAGTGTGCGGCCCAGTCGCCGCTCCAGTTCGTCGAGCCGACGATGCACGGTCGACTGGCTGAGACCGAGCGCCTTGCCGGCGGCAATGGTGCTGCCGTGGCGCGCGACCGCCAGGAAATATTTGAGGTCGTTCCAGTCGAACATGTGGGGATTATGCACTTCTGCGGCCGCCACCCGCAATGTTGCGGCTCCCGCGGCTGAACGACCGCTCCTAGGCTGCGCGTCCGCGACCTTGCAATGGAGATTGAAGATGCGCCCTCACCTCGCCCTCGGCGCCGCAATCGTGCTGGGCACTCCTGCCGCAGCCATCGCTCAAAGCCACGAGGCGCATGGCATCGCCAAACCTCATGTGGCGCTGCAGCAAGTCGTCGAGGGGCTGCCGAGGGATGACAAACAATCGGTGCGGGTGATGACCGCATCATTCAGGCCCGGCGACAAGACCGTCTATCACACCCACCGTTACCCAGTGACTGTGTATGTGCAGGAAGGCGCCTTCACTCTGGAACTGGCCGGCAAGCCGCCCCTCACGATCAAGGCGGGCGAGGCGCTGGTCGAACCACCCGGCGTGCCGATGACCGGCTACAATCGGACGGAGAGAGAGACCAAGGTCGTCATCTTCTATGTCAGCGCGGTCGATACGCCTTTTCTCGACCTGCTCGCGCATTGAACAGGACTAAGTGGCGAATCCCGGGCCGGTCTTCATTGCGCTCATCCGCGAGCGAATCAGCAGCAACACGACGATGCCGATGTTCAGCGCATTCCACGCTACGCCGTTCGCGAACGCCGCGCCGTAGGAGCCGGTGGCATCGAAGATCACGCCGGACACCCAGCCACCGAAGGACATGCCGAACACCGAGGCGAAGATCACGATGCCGACGCGCGTCGCCGCCTCGCTCGCGGGCATCGCCTCGCGCACGATGATCGCGTAGCTCGGCACGATGCCACCCTGGAAAAGGCCGAACATCGCCGAAATCAGATACAGCGAGGTGAGGCTGTCGAAGAACAGATAGAACACCAGCGCAAAGCCCTGCGCCAGCGATCCCACCAGCAGGGTGCGGATACCCCCGATCTTATCGGCCAGGTAGCCCGAGCCGATCCGGCTGATGATGCCGCAGGCCATCATCAAGGACAGCATCTCGGCGCCACGCGCCACGCCATAGCCGAGATCGCCGCAATAGGCGACGATATGCACCTGGGGCATCGCCATCGCGACGCAGCACGCGATGGCGGCGATCGACAGCAGCACCGTCAGCGTGTTGGTGGAGAGCTTGAGATCGACCCGCGGCGGCGGTGCGTTGGCATGATCGTGGACCGTGTCCCTGCCCATCTGCGCGCGCAGGACCAGCACCAGCACCGTCATCAGGCTGACGCAGACGATGCCGATGCCGATATGGGTATAGCGCCAGCCGATCTCCTGCGTGCCCCAGCTCACGAGCGGCGGCCACATCGTGCCCGCGACATAATTGCCGCTGGCAACGATGGTCACGGCGAGGCCGCGGTAACGCTCGAACCAGTGCGAGGCTTCCGCCATCAGCGGCGCGAAGGTCGCCGCGGTGCCGAGGCCGATGAGGAAGTAGGCGGCGACGAACTGCCAGAGCTGGCTCGACAGGCCAGCGAGCACGTTGGCGACGCCGAGGAAGGCGATGCTGATCGCCATCGCCGGAACGATGCCGAAGCGGTCGGTGATTTTCCCGGCGATCACGCCGCCGAGCCCGAAGCCGAACATCATGAGGGTAAAAGCCAGCGACACCGCGCCGCGCGTGGCGCCGAATTCGGCCTGCACGATCGGAATCACGACCACGACCGCCCACATGCCGACGGCGCCGATCGAGCCGATCAGAAGCGCAATAACCAGCCGCATCCAGGCCTGACGAGAATCAGGGCTGAATGAGTGAGGCGTCTGTCCTGGATGATTTGGCGCGTGCACGGCCCGGAACATGGCCCGCGGATCCTCACAGGGTCAAGCATTGTGGCGCGATATTGGGCATGCGCGGTGCACTGCGGTAACAAGGAGCTTGGCGACGGTGCGATTTGCTACTAGTTTGCAATCTGCGTGTGCACTCCTGCCGCGCGGAGAGCATATCGGCGGAATGTTGCTGCGATTGACGCGACCGTTGCGGATCAGGGTGGGGCGGATCATCGCCCTCGCCTATCTGTTCTGCGTGCTCGCGCCAGCAGCAAGTCTTGCCTGGGGCAATGGCGCTGCCCCCTGTCTTGACGACGTACGCCTCGCCGATCCTGTGCCGGTGCACCACCAGATGCAAGCTGGCCACAATCATGACGGCTCGTCGGACGACCACGCGGAACCGCACGCCCATCATCAGACGGCCGAGAAGGATGCACCCGCTCAGCATCGCCATGGCGGCGACGGAACAGTGGGTCCATGCTGCGCGATGATGTGCGTCAGCGCTCTGCCGGCCGATCTGCCCATCGTCACGACGCCAGTGCAGCCCATGTCTGCCTGCGCGCCCGAGATCGTGGCCAGCCTGCACAGCGCGGCGCCGCCCCTGCACTACCGTCCCCCCATCGCCTGATCTGACGCGACGATTTCGGGCCGAGCGCGCCTTTGCGCGCACGAACCTGTGGTCTCCAGATCAGGGATGAACATGTTTACATCTTCGGGGGCGAGGTCCGCCGCCGCATCCGCGGCACGTGGACGACACTTTCGATTCAATTGGCCGTTGCTGGCCCTCGCCACACTGGTGCTGTCCGGCTGCATGCCGGCAACGCCCCAGGTCGCCAGCGCCGATCCGGCTGATCCGGCGGTAAAGGTCGCGCCCGTCGGCTATCGCTCGACCATCGCGCCCTACACGAGCCTGCGGCCTGCGACGCCGGCGTCGTGGCGCGAGCGCAACGAGAATGTGACGCCGCAGCCGAAACGAGAGCGGTAGGAGCGCGCCATGGCACACCATTTGGCGCGGGGCCTGCTGGTCCTGACTGCGTTCAGCGTTTCCGGCTGCGTCGCATTCTCACCCGATAGCGGGATGACGGCAGTTGCCGAGCTGACGGGCCAGACCATTAACAAGGACGTCGCCTTCGTGCGAACGGCCGAGAGTGCTGCCGCGGTCGACGCACGCGTTCGCCAGCTGTTGTCGCGGACGCTGACCGCAGACACAGCCGTGCAGATCGCGCTACTCAACAACAAGGGGCTGCAAGCCGCCTATAACGAGCTGGCGCTGGCCGAGACCGATCTGGTCGAACAGAGCCTGCCGCCCAATCCCGTGTTCGCGGTCTCGCGCATCACCGGCAATGGCGCCAGCGAGATCGAGCGTCAGGTCGTCGGCGACATCCTCGCGCTCGCCACCCTGCCGTTCCGCTCCGACATTGCTCGCGAGCGCTTCCGTGAAGCCCAGCTGCGCGCTGCCCTGGCGACGCTGCGGCTCGCCGCCGACGTCCGCCGCGCCTATGCCCGCGCCGTCGCGGGCAACGAAATGGTAGGGCTGCTGACGGACGCGAAGGCGACGGCGGAATCGACCGCTCAGCTCGCGGTCAAGCTGGGGGAGACCGGCTCTCTCAACAAGCTCGACCAGGCCCGCGAGCAGGTATTCTACGCCGAGACCACCGCCGACCTCGCAACGGCGCGCCAGGTTGCAGCGAGCGCCCGCGAAAGGCTGGCCCGCCTGATGGGGCTGTGGGACGCCGGTCTGGACTTCCGCCTCCCCGATCAACTGCCGCCGCTGCCGCGCAGGCCACAAGCGCTGCCCACGATCGAGGCCGATGCGGTGGCCCATCGCATCGACTTGCAGATCGCGCGGCTGGAGCTGAACGCACTGGCCAAGGCCCTCAACCTCACCGAGGCGACGCGTTTTGTGACGCTGTTCGATCTCGCCGGCATGACCCGCCGCACGCAGGAGCCGGAAGGAGCCCCGTTCCGCGAGCGCGGCTTCGACGTGCAGTTCCAGATTCCGATCTTCGACGGCGGCGAGGTGCGGGTGCGGCAGGCCGTCGAATCCTACAACTTCGCCTTCAACCGCCTGACCGAGCGTGCCGTGAATGTGCGCTCCGAGGCGCGCGATGCCTATCGCGTCTATCGCTCCACCTACGACATCGCGAGCCATTACCAGCGCGAGATCATCCCCCTGCGCAAGATCATCACCGAGGAGATGCAGCTGCGTTTCTCCAGCATGCAAGTCGACATCTTCGCGCTGCTCACCGAGGCGCGGCAGCGTCTGGCGTCGTTGCGCGGCGCGATCGATGCCCGGCAGAGATTCTTTCTCGCCCAGGCCGATTTGCAGAGCGTCGTCAATGGCGGCTACGCCCCGGTGGCCGGCGCCGACAGTCCAACCACCGTCGCCGCGGCAGCGCCTGCCGCCGGCGGCCACTGAGAGAGAGGCCAGCATGTTTTCCCGGCGAGGATTCTTGGGCAGCGCCGCGCTTGCCGGCGCGTCGGCCATCAGCGGCCGTGTGCAGGCCGCTTCGATTCCGGAAGCACCCACCATGGACAAGGCCGTGATGCAGCCGCCGCTGCATCCAATCAGCGGGCCCGACTATCGGCCCGTGGTCACGCTGAACGGCTGGTCGCTGCCGTACCGGATGAACGGCGACTGGAAGGAATTCCATCTCGTCGCCGAACCCGTGGTGCGGGAATTCGCCGAAGGCATGAAGGTGAATCTGTGGGGCTACAACGGCCAGTCGCCCGGCCCGACCATCGAAGCCGTCGAGGGCGACAAGCTCCGCATCTTCGTCACCAACAGACTGCCCGAATACACCACCGTGCACTGGCACGGCATGATCATTCCGAGCGGCATGGATGGTGTCGGCGGATTGACCCAGCCGCACATCCAGCCGGGCAAGACCTTCGTCTACGAATTCGAGATGAAGAAAAGCGGAACCTTCATGTACCACCCGCATTCCGACGAGATGGTGCAGATGGCAATGGGCATGATGGGCATGGTCGTCGTGCATCCGCGCGACCAGAGCTTTCGGCCCGTCGACCGGGACTTCGTCTTCGTGATGAGCACCTATCGCGTCGACCCCGGCACCTACCTGCCCCATGTCAACGAGATGACCGACTTCAACATGTGGACCTGGAATGCGCGGGTGTTTCCCGGCATCGATCCGCTGCCGGTCAGGCTCGGCGACAAGGTGCGCGTGCGGATCGGCAATCTCACCATGACCAACCACCCGATCCATCTGCATGGCCACAGCTTTGCGGTGACCTCCACGGACGGCGGCTGGATTCCGGAGAGCGCACAATATCCGGAGACGACCACCGACGTGCCGGTCGGCGCGGTGCGTGTGTTCGACGTGCTCGCGGACAATCCCGGCGACTGGGCATTTCATTGTCACAAGTCGCACCACACCATGAATGCGATGGGGCACGATGTGCGCAACCTCATCGGGGTGTCGCGCAAGGATCTCGCCAAGGCCGTCGGCAAGCTCGCGCCCGACGGAATGGCCATGGGCTCGACCGGCATGGCGATGGGCAACATGGAGATGCCCGCGCCCGACAACACGCTGCCAATGATGACCGGCACCGGCCAGTTCGGGCCGATCGAGATGGGCGGCATGTTCACGGTGATGAAGATCCGCGAGGACCTCGCGCGCGACGATTACCGCGATCCTGGGCCATACAAGTTCCCGCAAGGCACCGTCGCCTACGAGGTCACGGCGCCCGCCGCAGAGCCGGCCCGGCAAAAGCCGGGCGCGCCGATGAAGAACATGAAGATGTGAGCGTTCCGATGAACCAGCTACTGGAGACCACGATGAAGACCGCCATCAAGCTCGGCCTCGCGCTGGCCGCGCTTTCGACCGCGCCGGCGCTTGCCCATGAGAAGCACGGGCACGCAACCTTTTCGGCCGGCGAGCCCGGCAATCCCAAGAAGCCCGCGCGCACCATCGAGATTCTGATGAACGAGATGGACTACACGCCCGCCCGGATCGAGGTGAAGCGCGGCGAGCAGATCCGCTTCGTGCTGCGCAATGTCGGCAAGGAGGACCATGAATTCCTGCTCGCCACGACCAAAGAGAATCTCGCGCATGCTCAGGAGATGAAGAAGCATCCGCACATGGAGCACGACGAGCCGAACGCAGTGCGCCTCGCCCCGAGCAAGACGGCCGAGATCCTCTGGAAATTCAGCAAGGCCGGCACGTTCGAATTTTCCTGTCTGATCCCCGATCACCGCGACTACGGCATGATCGGCCACGTCACCGTGAAGTAAGCAATGGAGACTATCATGAACCGCATCATTGGTATCACTGCTGCACTGGCACTGAGCATGGGCCTTGCGACCGCAACTCTCGCAGCCGAGGGCGCCGCGATCAGCGGCGAGGTGAAGAAGATCGACGAGGGCGCCGGCAAGATCACGCTCAGGCACGGACCGGCGAAGAGCCTCGGCATGGAGGAACCCATGACCATGGTCTACCGGGTCAAGGATCCTGCGATGCTGAAGCAAGTGAAGGTCGGCGATAAGGTGACCTTCGAGGCTGAGGAAGGAACGTCGGGATATACGGTGACCAGGATGCAGAAGGCCAAGTAGGCTCTGCCATTCCGGGGCGTGCCCCCTGGGCACGAGCCCGGACTCCATTTCCCACACCACCTGCGGCCCGATAATTCCGGGGTTCGCCCTTCGGGCGCCCCGGATGGCAGCCCGAGCGCCCCGAAAACCCCGGGCCCACCCTCTCTCTACCCCTCCGTTAACCCTTTGCTAACCATACACCGGGCAAAAATTGCCGGGTGAAGTCGAGTGTCGTCGGCCGCGTTAGAACGGGGGACTCCCTGTGGACGCCAGTGCGGTGCCTCACTTTCGGAACGGCGGCCCATCGGCCGCCGCGCAGACGTTTGGGGCGCGCGGACGGCAGTCGCGCGGGGAGGCAGCTACCATGGTCGACGTCACGGCGGGACAGGGCGTAGGCAGCGCCAAGCCCGGCATCCCCTCCCTCAGCGAGATCGTCACCATCCTCAAGCGCGGCGATATCGCGCTGGCGCTCGGCGTCCTCACCATCCTGGTGGTGCTGATCCTGCCGCTGCCCGCGATCGTGCTGGATCTGTTCCTGGCGATCTCGATCACGCTCTCGATCCTGATCCTGATGACATCGTTGTTCATCCAGGCGCCATTGGAATTCTCGGCCTTCCCAACCGTCCTGCTGATCTCGACCATGCTGCGCCTGTCGCTCAACATGGCCTCGACCCGCCTGATCCTCTCGCACGGACACGAGGGCACGGCCGCCGCCGGCCACGTCATCGAGGCCTTTGGCAACTTCGTGATGGGCGGCAATTTCGTCATCGGCATCATCGTCTTCGCCATCCTGATCATCGTCAATTTCGTCGTCATCACCAAGGGTTCGGGCCGCATCGCCGAGGTCGCCGCGCGCTTCCACCTCGACGCCATGCCTGGCAAGCAGATGGCGATCGACGCCGACCTCTCCGCCGGCCTGATCGACGAGAAGGTCGCCAAGGAGCGGCGCAAGGAGCTGGAGGACGAGAGCGGCTTCTTCGGCGCGATGGACGGCGCCTCCAAGTTCGTCCGCGGCGACGCCATCGCCGGACTGCTCGTCGTCTTCATCAACGTCGTCGGCGGCATCATCATCGGCGTGGCGCAGCAGGGCATGTCCTTCGCCGACGCCGGCCGCACCTACACGCTCCTGACCGTCGGTGACGGCCTCGTCACCCAGGTGCCGGCGCTGATCGTCTCGACCGCGGCCGGCCTGCTCGTCTCCAAGGCCGGCGTCTCCGGTGCCGCCGACAAGGCGCTGATGAAGCAGTTCTCCGGCTATCCGCAGGCGCTCGCGATGTCCTCGGCGGTGATGCTGGTGCTGGCGGCGCTGCCGGGCATTCCCACGCTCCCGTTCCTCGCACTTGGCCTCGGCGCAGGCGCGCTGGCCTGGAACTCGCGCAACCGCAACCGGGTCACCGCCAAGGCCGAAGAAGCCGCCAAGGCCGCGCCCGCGGCAGGTCAGCCCGGTGTACCGGGGGCCGCTGCGACCGAAGAGCCGATCTCGGCCGCACTCAAGATCGACGACCTCAAGATCGAGCTTGGCTATGCGCTGCTGCCGCTGGTCAACGGCCCCGACGGCACCGACCGCCTCACCGAGCAGATCAAGGCGCTGCGCCGTTCGCTCGCGATCGAGATGGGCTTCGTGATGCCGGCGGTGCGAATCCTCGACAACGTCCAGCTCGAGGCCAACACCTACATCATCAAGATCAAGGAGGTCGACGCCGGCACCGGCAAGATCTGGCCGAACCAGTTCATGGTCATGGACCCCGGCGGCGGCCAGGTGCAGGTACCCGGCATCCACACCACCGAGCCGACCTTCGGCCTGCCCGCGACCTGGGTCGATGCCAGCCTGAAGGAAGAGGCCTCGCTCAAGGGCTACACCGTCGTCGACGCCGCGACCGTGCTCTCGACCCATCTCACCGAGCTGCTCAAGGCCAACATGTCGGACCTGCTCTCTTACGGCGAGGTGCAGAAGCTGCTCAAGGAGCTGCCGAAGGAGCAGAGCGAGCTGGTCAAGGATATCGTCCCGGGACAGGTGACGGTCTCCGGCATCCAGCGCGTGCTGCAGCTGCTGCTCGCCGAGCGCATCTCGATCCGCGACCTCTCGACCATCCTCGAAGGTATCGCCGATTCGCTCGCCTTCTCGCGCAATCCAGCCACCATGGTCGAGCACGTCCGCGCCCGCCTCGCGCGGCAGATCTGCGCGCAGAACACCTCCTATGCCGGCTATCTGCCGCTGATCGCGCTCTCGGCGAAGTGGGAGCAGGCCTTTGCCGAGTCGATCATCGGCCAGGGCGAGGAGCGCAGCCTCGCGATGCAGCCCTCGAAATTGTCGGAGTTCATGACCGCCGTGCGCGAGGCCTTCGAACGCGCCGCCCGAGAAGGCGAAGCGCCGGTGCTGGTCACCTCCGCGGCCATTCGTCCTTTCGTCCGGTCCCTGGTGGAGCGGTTCCGGGCCCAGACCACCGTGCTGTCGCAGGCCGAAATCCACCCAAGGGCGAGGCTCAAAACGGTCGGAAGCATCTGATTTGCCTTAAGAAGCCGTATGCTTTTCAGCCACAGGCAAATGGTTTTTGAGTTCCCGGCGCTTTGTCCACCAACCGCCGAAACAGCCCCTGGCACGCACATTACAGCTTTGAAATAATTGCCAAAATGCAGGGCCGATGAGCGTTTTCTGATCGCGGCCTTTCACGTCATTTCACGCTCTTGTGATCGCCCCTTGGGAACGAATCCACCCAATACTAGGTTGTTGGGCACCGGAAGCATGAACCTGCCTGAACAGGCTGGCGACTACTTCGGGTAGATGGCGGCAGGAGGCTTCCATGAACCACTCGATTTACAGCGCAGATCGCTCGACCCACCTCAAGATCGTGGTGGTGGCGCTCGTTGCCGGCATCGCGGTGGCGGGCCTCGGCATCACCGCGCGCGCAACGAGCTCGGATGAAGGCCTTACCCAGACCGCACGCGTCATGAAGGCCGGCAAGCCGGTCACCATCACCAGCGCGAACACCTCGCTCGTTCGCTGAGGAGACATGAGTTTCAGGAATTCACGCGGCTCTTTACCAGCCCCCCAAAGTCGCCACGTGGATATGTAGACGACCCCAACCCCAAGTCGACTACGGAAAGCGCCCGCCCCCCACGGGCGCTTTCTCATGTCTGGGTATGTTTTGCGCGGTGAGCAATTGCACGCAAGGCGAACGATGCCGCCCGATGATCGTCGTCACAGTCGCTGCTTACGCCTCGCGCAGCTCCGACGGCGTCGCGCCGAAGCGCTTGCGGAAGGCGCGGTTGAAATAGGACAGGTCGGAGAAGCCCGAGGAATGCGCGATGTCGCTGATCTTGCGCGCCCTGGCGCGGGGATCGCCGAGCAGCTTGCGCGCATGAAGCAGACGCTGCTCCAGCACGAATTCGGTGAAGGTGGTGCCGGCCTGCTCGAACAGGCGTTGCGCCTGGCGCGGGCTCAGACCCGAGCGCGTCGCGACCTCGGACAGGCAGAGATCGTTGCGGCCGAGCGCAGCCATCACGTCGGCGCGCATGAGGTCGAGTCGGGCCGCCGCCTGCCCCCGGCCGCGTGCGCGGCTCGCGTGCTCTGCATCGGTGCCGAGCAGGAGGCCGACGAGATCGACCATATGCTGCGCGGTCAGGCGCTGGCCCACCGCATCGAGATGCGGCGCGTGGTTGGCGGCGAGCGCATGGTAGCGGAAGATGGTCTCGGCGACCGCACCGTCGCTCAGCACCTGGGATAGCTTGTCTTCGGCGCGCGGACTGATATCGAGCAGCGCGCGGCGCGGCATGCGGATAGAGGTGAAGCGATTCTCATCGGTATGGCCGACAGTGCCGGTGACGCTCATGTCGACCAGCACCATCTGAGCGGGCGAGAGTTCGACGGTGTGGCCGTTCTGTCCGACGCTGACGAGGCCCGCATGTGCCGCGATCAGAACGAGGTCGTCGCTGCCGTCGGCAAGATGACTCTGCGTGCGGGAATATTGTGCGGAGGCGCCTTCGGGAATAGCGAGCGCGATGTTGTCGACCACGCTGATCTGGAGCCTGCAATCGATGCTCTCGCCATGGCTCGGCCCGATATCGAGGCCGCAGGAGCCGACGGCCCGCTCGCGCCAATGTTCGAAGGCCGCGCCGTGCGGCAGCCCCGCATATTGGTGACGGAAGATGCCCGGCGTTCTCGCTGCATCCATCTGATTTCTAGCCCCTCTCCGGCAGCGCGATCGGCGGCGCCAACTTCAAATTCCGGGGATTTGACGCCGGCAATTGCGGAGAGGTTCAAACCAGGCACGGATTCGGCCAGGCTTGTCGAAATACGACGGCGGAATGGACCGCAGCGACAGGAATGCGGCCCCTAGGGACGGTCGACACCTACTTCTTCGCCGGCGCCTGCGCTTGCGTGGGCGGGACAGTCTCGATCAGCTTTCCGGAAAACACTGGGGCCGAGGTCGGTTGGCCGTTCGGTGAACCGCCGGCCGGCTCGACCGTGACGGCGTAGGTCGCACCATTGACGACCTCGGCATCGTAGGACGCGAGCAGCGGACGCGCGGTGAAATCGCTCGCGCCGATGACGCCGAGCGAGCGCGGCCGCGGCAGCTTGTCCGAGATCAGCCAAAGCTCGAAGCTCTTGCCCGGCTCCGGCGTCGCGCCGACCTTCCGCACCGTGAAATTTCGCGTCGCGCCATCGATGGTGAGAATGAAGGCAGGGCCGCCGCCCTGGCCCTGCAGCAGCGCGACATATTGCGCGGAGGGGGCGAGCGGCGCGGCCGGGGTCTTGACCTCGACGGTCTGGATGCGCGGCGCCGGACGCAAGGCGCCCGGCAGCGCCTCGGGCAGGAAGATTTGGAGAGACAGCGTCACGAGCAGCACGGCTGCAAGCGCACCGACAGCCGATGCGATGGAGCGCCAGCGCTTCACCCGGTTCTCGAGGCGAATCACGTTGCCATCGTCCGCGACCGGCGTCTGCGGTGCGCGGACGACGTTGAGATCGGGAGCATGCACCTGCGGGATGAATTGCGGCGCGATGTCGGGTATCGCATCAGGCTCGTCAGATGGCCGCGCCGGAGGCTCGACTTGAGGACGCTGCACGTCGGCCGATGACGAGCTCTCCGTCGAGAGCTCTCCGGTGTCGGGCGAGGGCGGTTCCGGCAGAGGCGGCGGAGGCGTAGCCTCGGCGGGCGCGGACGGCTGTTGCGCAAGGGCCGTGCGCGCGATCTCGGATCTGATGTTCTCCCACACGATCGGGCGCGGCTCGACCGAGCCGACCATCTGGTTGAGGGCACTGAGCCGATAGGACCAGGACAGCACGATGCCGGCGAACGCCTCGTCCACCGCCATCATGGTCTCGACCTGGGCACGCTCATCGGCATCGAGCGTGCCGAGCGCGTATTCCGCGGCGAGCGCGATATGGTCCTCGGTGTAGTCCATCACACTCCTTCACCTCTCGCGCAGGTAGAGGTGAACTGTCGTTGCCGCGCTGGTCTCTGCCACTCTCATCATCCTCTAGAGCCCGAGGCACTCCCTGATATCCAGCATGCTGCGCCGGAGCCACGTCTTCACCGTGTTGACGGGAGCAGCGAATTTTTCCGCCAATTGCTCGCGGCTCCAGCCGTTGTAATAGGCGAGCAGCACGAGCCGCTGGCGGTCGGGCTCGAGCCGGCCGATACATTCCAGGAGGCGCTTCAGCTCCTCGGTCATCTCGCGGCGCGCCAGCGGATCGGGGCTCTCGGCCGCAACCTCCATCGCCTGAGGCTCGTCCTCGATGGAGGCTTCCGACTTCTTGCGCACGATGTCGATGGCGCGGTTGCGCGCAATCGAGGCCATCCAAGTGATCGGCGACGACAGGGCCGGATTGAACTGGCCGGCGCCGTTCCAGATCTTGACGTAGGTCTCCTGAATGACCTCCTCTGCGAGATCCTGTCGGCGCAAGATACGGAGCACGACGCCATAGAGTTTCGCGCGCGTAGCGGCGTAAAGGCGCTCGAACGCGGCCTGATCGCGCTTCGCCACCGCCTCGATCAACCCGACCAGCTCTGCTGGCGTCAGCATTCAGCCCCCTGAAAAGCGGCCCGTCGCTTCCCTTCACCACTCCCACACGGGGAGAGGTCGATTTGCGCAGCAAATCGGGTGAGGGGGCACGGGGTAGACGGCGGACCGTCACCCCTCATCCGGCGCTCCGCGCCGACCTCTCCCAGGGAAGAGGTGGGCACCGCTGTTGCTGGCACAGCATTCATTCCAGCCACCATAGCGCGCGGCAAAGCCGAGCACCAAGGGGTGCGGCGCCGCACTGTGGACAGCACATGCGAAAACCCGGACCTTGCGGGTCCGGGTTCGCGGATTTCTCGGTGCTCTGGCTTGCCGGCGCCGTTACGCGACGGCGCCGATGCGAGCACGCATCAGGCCGATGCTGTCGAGGTCGGCCTGCTCGCGGGCGTTCTCTTCGGCGCGCTCGCGGGCCTGGTCGCGCTCGTCGAGCAGCTCGACCTTCTTCAGCTCCTCGAAAGCTTCGGCCAGTGCGGCCTTGGCTTCGTCGAGCTGGCCCTTGAGCTCATCGGCCGAACGGGTCAGGTTCTCGCGGCGCTGGATCGCGGCCTTGGCGTAAGTCGGATAGGCGAAGTGCGAGGGATCGTTGATCCCGGCACGCTCCTGCTCGGTCTGGATCTCACGTTCGAGATCGACCGACATGCGTTGGAAGTCTGCGATCATGGTCTCGATCTGGGTGACCCTGCGGCGCTTCTCGTCGACCTGAAACTTCTTCAGGCGGATGAGGGTATCTCGTGACTTCATCGACTCGTACTCCCCAGAAGTCCCCGCGCTGCACGTGGGACGACACCGGTCACCCCACAGGCCCGATGGGGGCCAAGACCGGCTCTGCTACTCTCTTGGATCGGATGATGACCTGACAAAGTTAGCGTTCCGTTTCCAAATTGCCGAGGATTTGCGCCAATTGGCGGTAGCCGTCCGCCAGTGACGCCTTCTCGTCCTTGCGCTGGCGCAGGAACGCCTCCAGCGGCTCGTGCAGGCGGATCGCCTCGTCGACCTCCGGGCTGGAGCCGGCCCGGTAGGCGCCAAGCCGGATCAATTCCTCCATGTCGGCATAGGTCGCCATCACCTGGCGTGCCCGCTGGATGACCGGCCAGAACTGCGGGTCCGCCGATTTCGGCATGGTGCGCGAGACGGATTTGAGGATGTTGATCGCGGGATAGCGGCCGCGCTCCGCAATCGCGCGCTGCATCACGATGTGGCCGTCGAGGATGCCGCGGACCGCATCCGCGATCGGCTCGTTGTGGTCGTCGCCATCGACCAGCACCGTGAAGATCGCGGTGATGGCACCTATCCCGAGGCCCGGCCCGGCGCGCTCCAACAGCTTCGGCAATTCGGTGAAGACGGTGGGGGTGTAGCCTTTGGCGGTCGGCGGCTCGCCGGCGGACAGACCGATCTCGCGCTGAGCCATGGCAAAGCGCGTCACCGAGTCCATCAGGCAGAGCACGTCCTTGTCCTCGTCGCGAAAATACTCGGCGACCGCGAGCGTCAGATACGCGGCCTGGCGGCGCATCAGCGCCGGCTCATCCGAGGTCGCGACCACCACGACTGAGCGCGCAAGCCCCTCCTCTCCGAGATCGTCCTGGAGGAACTCCTGCACCTCGCGGCCGCGTTCGCCGATCAGTCCGATGACGCTGACATCGGCATCGACGTTGCGGGCCAGCATCGACAGCAGCACCGACTTGCCGACGCCGGAGCCTGCGAAGATGCCCATGCGCTGGCCGCGGCAGCACGTGAGAAAGGTGTTCATCGCGCGCACGCCGAGATCGAGCGGCGCGCCGACACGCTTGCGCGAGTGTGCCGGCGGCGGCGTATTGCGGAACGGCATCGGCGAGGAGCCCTGCGGCAACGGCCCCTTGCCGTCGATCGGCTCGCCCAGCGCGTTGACGACGCGGCCGAGCCACGCTGCAGACGGCCGCACCTGATTGGCCGCATTGGCGATGACCGCCTTGCAACCGCGGCGCACGCCGTCGAGGCCGGCGAACGGCATCACGACGGCATTGTTGCCGGAGAAGCCGATCACCTCGCAGGGAATGGTACGGTTGGCACCGGTCTCGATCACCAGCCGCGCGCCGACCGACATGGCATGAATGGGACCGGCGACCTCGACCATCAGGCCGCGCACGCCGACCACGCGGCCATATATGTTGATGCCGTCGATGTCGCCGATCTGTTCGGCCAAAGCCTTCATCGGTGGGCCTTCATGAAAGGGCGCGCGCTGCTCATCCGGGACATCACGGTCAAAACCTTAAGTTTCGCCATATTTCTGAACGGCGCTTAACTTCGTGTTTACCCGCATCATTAATCATTGCGTCACTGTCTTTGACACTGAGCGTGGCTTCCCTTCAGAAGAAGGCTGAGTCGCGGGAGTCGGTTAGGCCCGTCTCTTAAAGTGGAGCTTGAACGGAACTAGGTGACGAAAGCTGCTTCGCGCGCAAGACCTTAGGGCGATTCGACAAAAATTGCACGGTGGGGACTTGCGTTCCAGAATCAGAGTTTGTTAACCATCTGTCGTCAGGATCCGAATCAGTTGTTCAAAGGCGTTTTGTTGAGTGCCGCGAATGCGGCCGACCTGACGCCCAGGAGCGGCGACTATGGGGAACTGGCATGCGCGTTTTGCTGATTGAAGATGACAGCGCCGTCGCGCAGTCGATCGAGCTGATGTTGAAGTCGGAGAGCTTCAACGTCTACACGACCGATTTGGGGGAAGAAGGCGTCGATCTCGGTAAACTATACGATTACGACATTATTCTTCTCGACCTCAACCTGCCCGACATGTCCGGCTACGACGTGCTCAAGCAGCTCCGGGTCTCGAAAATCAAGACACCGATTCTGATCCTCTCCGGCCTCGCCGGCATCGAGGACAAGGTCAAGGGTCTCGGCGTCGGCGCCGACGACTACATGACCAAGCCCTTCCACAAGGACGAGCTGGTGGCCCGCATCCACGCGATCGTGCGCCGCTCCAAGGGCCATGCCCAGTCGGTCATCCAGACTGGCGACCTCGTCGTCAACCTCGACACCAAGACGGTGGAAGTCGGCGGCCAGCGCGTGCATCTGACCGGCAAGGAATATCAGATGCTGGAGCTGCTCTCGCTCCGCAAGGGCACGACCCTCACCAAGGAAATGTTCCTCAACCATCTCTATGGCGGCATGGACGAGCCCGAGCTGAAGATCATCGACGTCTTCATCTGCAAGCTCCGCAAGAAGCTGGCCAACGCGTCCGAGGGCCGCAACTTCATCGAGACCGTGTGGGGCCGCGGCTATGTGCTGCGCGAGCCGCACGAAGCCGACGAGCGCATCCCCGCCTGATCCTGGGTTCACGTGGCAAGCCCCGCAGGGCTTGCTCCTCCCAGCCTGGACCCCGCCGCAAATGGCGGGGTTTTGTTTTTTGGGGGCGTCCTCTCCCGGTCCTGCTTGAGGGAGATTGCACCGACCGTACCGTTCCAGCTTCACCACCCCCTAACATTTGAACCGCTAACCTCCTCCCGCCGACGAATGGTCGCTGCACGATGGGGGAACGATGATCCTGCAATCACTCGCCGGCCTGCCCGCCTTCCTGGTCTATTTCTGCACCGGGCTGATCGCGATCGTGGCCTATCTGTTCGTCTATACGCGCATCACCGCCCACAACGAATTCCAGCTCATCCGCGACAACCAGCCGGCCGCGGCGATCGCACTTGGGCTCAGCCTGCTCGGCTTCGTCGCGCCGCTGGTCAGCGCCATCGCGCATTCGGCCAACGTGCTGGACTGCCTGATCTGGGCGACGATCGCATTGGTCGTCCAGGTCATCGTGTTCTATCTCGTCAAGGTTCCGGTGCCGAACCTGTCGGCGCGAATCGATGCCGGCGAGCTTGCGCCGGCGATCTGGCTCGGCCTGTCCTCGCTCGCCGCGGGGCTGCTGAACGCTGCCAGCATGATCTACTGATCATGGCCGACAAACCCGCCAAAAAGCAGTTCGGCAAGCGCCGGCCGGTGGCCGAGCCACCGCCGTCACGGCCGCCGACCAAGCGCTCCGGCCATGTCGCGCTGCTGGTGATGGGCACGATTGCGGTCGGCACCACCGCCTACACCTTGATGCCGCGGCAGAACTGCGAGCCCACCCCCGGAGCCGTGCCGGAGCAGACGACCACGACATGCAGCAGCAGCAGTTCGTCGGGGGGCAGCAGCTCGCGCTGGTCGTCGCGGTCGAGCTTCTTCAACAGCGATTCCTCCAGTCATTCCTCGTCGGGAACGTCGTCCGTTTCCGGCCACGGCAGCGTGAGCCGCGGCGGCTTCGGCTCGTTCGGCCACGGCTTCTCCGGCGGCGGCTGATCCATGCAGCGCATCAGCTGCCTCGAGCGGGATGACTGGCGTGAGACCGCAGCGCAATGCGGCTTCACCTTCCACACTATCGGCGGCGAGCGCTATTGGGACGAGCGTGCCTATTACGGCTTCACGCTCGACGAGATCGAGCGCGGCATCGAGGCACCGACCAGTGACATTGACGCAATGTGCCTGGAGCTCGTCGGACGGGTGATCGGCGATGAGCGCCATCTCCGACGATTGAAGATTCCGGAAGCGTTCTGGAGCCTGATCGCCGAGAGCTGGAAGCGCGACGACCGCAGCCTCTATGGCCGGCTCGACCTCAAATTCGACGGCAAAGGTCCGGCAAAGCTGCTCGAATACAATGCGGATACGCCGACCTCGATCTTCGAGGCCGCGGTGTTTCAATGGACCTGGCTCGAACAGGCGATCGAACGGCGCATCGTCCCACCGCGCGCCGATCAGTTCAACTCCATCCATGAGCGGCTGATCGCGGCCTGGAGGGAGATCGCCGGCAGCCGCCACATCCATCTCACCGGCGTCACGGACAACGAGGAAGACGCCGGCACACTCGCCTATCTCGAAGACACCGCGCGCCAAGCCGGGCTCTCGACCAAATTGCTCGATATCGAGCAGATCGGCTGGCGCGACGAGCCCGGCGGCTTCGTCGATCTCGACGATCGCGACATCGCACTGGCCTTCAAGCTCTATCCTTGGGAGTGGATGTTCCATGACACGTTCGGCGCCAAGCTCGCGAGCGCGCCGACACGCTGGATCGAGCCGCCGTGGAAGGCGGTGCTTTCCAACAAGGGCATTCTACCGCTGCTCTGGGAGATGTTTCCGAACCATCCCAATCTGCTGCCGGCCTTCTTCGAGGACGATCCGCGCGCCGCCGAGCTCGGCAGCTCGTTTGTGCGCAAGCCGCTGCTGTCGCGCGAAGGCGCCAACGTCACGCTGGTGTCGGGCGGCATGCCGCTCGATGAACAGGCCGGGCCCTACGGCGCGGAAGGCTTCGTGCGGCAGGCGCTGTCACCGCTGCCGAATTTCTCAGGGTTCTATCCAGTGATCGGAAGCTGGCTGGTGAACCACGAGCCCTGCGGCCTATCGATCCGCGAAGACGAGAGCCCGATCACGGGAAACGGTTCGCGGTTTCTGCCGCATGCGATTTTGTGAAGGCTCGTCATTCCGGGCGCGACAAAGTCGCGAGCCCGGAATGACGGAGAGTTCACCGCGCCGCGGCGATCTTCAACGACGGCGGCATCAATCCGCCCATCGGACGGCCTGAACGCGCAGGATTGAGCTGGTAGAGACCTCGACGCTCCGTGACGGGGCGGAACGCGTCGGTGATGCCGACGACGGATTCGGCAGCGCCAAGCAGCAGCGTGCCGTCGGCTTCCATCGCCTTGGCCAGGCGCTCGAAGATCACCGCCTTGGTGTCCTGATCGAAATAGATCAGCACGTTGCGACAGAAGATCACGTCGAACGTGCCCAGATGAGAGAAGTCCTGCAGCAGATTGAGCTGGCGGAACTGCACCATGGCGCGAATGTCGGCATTGAGCTGCCAGAGTTCGCCGACCTGCGTAAAATACTTCATCAGGTGCTGGATCGGCAGGCCGCGCTGCACCTCGAACTGGCTATAGACACCGGCTCTGGATTTCTCCAGCACCTCCTGCGACAGATCGGTGGCCACGATCTCGATGCGCCAACCGGCCAAGGCTGCGCCTATCTCCTTCACACACATCGCGATCGAATAAGGCTCCTGCCCGGTCGAGGAGGCCGCCGACCAGATGCGAATCGACTTGCGCGCCGCGCGCGCCTGGATCAGGCTCGGCAGGATGGTGTCGCGCAGATGATCGAATGGGATCTTGTCGCGATAGAAGAAGGTCTCGTTGGTGGTCATCGCCTCGACCACGTCGGTCGCAAGCCGACCGTCGCCATTCCTGATCTTCAGCACGAGATCGGGAATGCCTTCCAGGCTCGCCCTGCGGGCGAGCGGCAGCAACCGGCTCTCGACCAGATATTGCTTGTCGGCGGAGAGATCGAGACCGGAGCGTTCTTTCAGGAACTTGCGCAGATAATCGTAGTCGACCGGCGTCACGAGCGGTCTCCCGCGAACAGGCGATTGACCTTGGCGCCGATCTGGTTGAGCGGCAGGATCGCCGCGCAGATGCCAGCATTGGCCGCAGCCCCCGGCATGCCCCAAACCACGCTGGAAGCCTCGTCCTGTGCGATGACGCTGCCGCCGGCAGCGACGATGTCCTTGCCGCCGCGCATGCCGTCCGAGCCCATGCCGGTCAGGATTACGGAGAGAATGTTGCCGTGCCAGACGTCGATGGCCGAGGTGAAGAGCGGATCGACCGCGGGCTTGCAGAAGTTGACCGCGGGACCGTCGTCGAGCGCGATCACGGTGTCCCCGCCGCTGCGTGCGACGCGCATGTGCTTGCCGCCCGGCGCGAGATAGATCCGTCCCGGCTTCACCAGCTCGCCGTCGACCGCCTCGGCTGCCGGCCGGCGGCTCGAGCGCGCCAGATGCTCGGCAAGGATGGTCGTGAAGGTCGGCGGCATGTGTTGGGTGACCAGCACCGGGACGCGGTCGATCACCGGCCCGAGATCGGCGACGAGCGCCATCAGCGCCTGCGGTCCGCCGGTCGAGGATCCGATCAGCAACACCTTCGGTACCTGGGTCGAGAACGCACGCGTCGTGAGCGCCCCCGATGACGGTGCGGCCGGAGCCGGTGCAGGCGCGGCAGACCTTGCGACGGACGGTGCACGCATCGCGGGCGCCGGACTCGCCGGCGCGAGCGGCGGGCTTGCGACCGCGGGCTTGCGACGCAGCCGTGCGCCGAGATGGCGGATCTTCTGGATCAGGTCGTGGTGAAAGATGTCCGCCGCCGACGCTTCGCGCGTCGACTCCGGCTTGGGGATGTAATCGGCCGCGCCGAGCGACAGCGCCTTGAAACTGATCTCGGCGTTGCGGCGCGTCAGCGTCGAGGCCATGATGATGACGAGATCGCGCTTCTTCGCCAGCAGTTTTGGCAGCGCCGAGATGCCGTCGAGCTCGGGCATTTCGATGTCGAGCACGGCAACGTCGGGGTTGATGCGCTCGAGCTGGTTGACCGCTTCGAGCCCGGTGCGCAAGGAGGCCGCGACCTCCATGTCGTGCTCGGCACCGACCCAGCGCGAGATCAGACCGCGGATGACGACGGAGTCGTCGACGATCATGACCCGCAGCGGCCCCGTTTCACGCGACGAGCCCGTGGTCGAATTACCTGCGAACGCAACACTCATTACTCACCAACTCAGACTGAAACGGTTCAGTTGAAAAATAGCTCCGAAGGATCCGTTCGGCCTCCGGGCGGTCGCTCAGATCAGGCCGACTTCCTGGAATTTCGCCGTCACGATGTCCTTGTCGAACGGCTTCATGATGTATTCGTTGGCGCCGGCGTGCAGCGCGCGCGCGATATGCGCGACGTCGTTCTCGGTGGTGCAGAACACCACCTTGGGCTGGTCGCCCCCGGGCATGCGCCTGAGATGGCCGAGGAACTCGTAGCCGTCCATCACCGGCATATTCCAGTCAAGCAGCACCGCATCGGGCAGCCCGCGCTTGCAAGCCTCCAGCGCCTTTTCGCCGTCTTCGGCTTCGAGGATCTGAAAGTCGAGGCCTTCCAGGATCCGGCGCGCAACCTTCCGGATGACGCTGGAATCGTCAACGACGAGACAAGTTCGCATGTGAACCTCTGCTTCCTCCCCTTACGGGGCACTTCCAGTTGCAAGTCCGCCGGCGGCGGCGCCGCCGTATCAGGCCGCCATCATTTCGGGCGCCAGCTCGAGGACGCGATCGACGTCGAGGACGACCATGAGCTGGCCATCGAGGCGGTGGACGCCGCCGGCGAGCTTGGCCATGCGYGGGTCGAGGTTGACGGGGTTCTCCTCCATGCCGGCYTCGGGCAGGCGCAGCACCTCGCCGATCTGGTCGATCAAGAGGCCATAGGATTCGCCGCGCAGGTCGACGCCGACGGCCATCGGGGTCTTGCCATCCTCNGAGAAATCGCCGCCGCCACACTCCTTGGCGATCTCCCATGCCGGCCTCGGGCAGGCGCAGCACCTCGCCGATCTGGTCGATCAAGAGGCCATAGGATTCGCCGCGCAGGTCGACGCCGACGGCCATCGGGGTCTTGCCATCCTCGTCCCTGGGCAGGCCGAGACGAGAGCGCATGTCGACGACGGTGACGATGCGGCCGCGCAGGTTGAGGACGCCCGCGATCTCGCGCGAGGCCAGCGGCACGCGGGTGACGCGCTCGGGCATGAACACGTCCTGGACGCGGGAGATCGGCAGGCCGAACAGCTGGCCGCCGATCATCGCGGTGACGTATTCGACCATGGCGCCTTCGCCGATCTGGGTCTTGCTGCTCATATGCGTATCTCCTGATCCATCCCGCTTAAGGTTCAAGCCGCCGCCGCCCGGCTCAGCTCGGAGGCGCCGGCGGCGCCCGCGGTCTGCTCCTTCAGTGCCGCGATCAGGCCGGGACGGTCGAACTTGGCGACGTAGTCGTGGAAGCCGGCCTGCCGGCCGCGCTCGATCGCCGCCGGCGACACCAGTGCGGAGAGGCCGATGATCGGCGTCGCGGCGAGGTTGTTGTCGGAACGGACGACTTCCGCGAACTCGAACCCGTTCATGTCGGGCATCTCGATGTCGGTCAGGATCACGTCGAAGCTCTGCGCGCGCAGCGCCGCCAGGCCCTCCTGCGCGGTCGGCGCGGTGCGGACGCGGTAACCGGCGGCCTTGAGCACGGGCGCCAGCATGTTGCGGAAGAACGCGCTGTCGTCGACCAGCAGCACCGATTGCGAATGCAAYGACGGCTTCATCTCCTTGCGGGTGAACCAGTCGGAGAACGCCATGGGCAGGAAGTGGCCGACGTCGATCACCTCGGTGGCCTGGCCCTTGATCACGGCCGAGCCCAGAATGCCCGAACCCGAGCCGCCGACCTCGATGTTGAGCCGTTCCTCGACGATGTCGATGATCTCGTCGACGACGAGGCCCATGGAGCGGCCGTCGTCGGCGAACACCAGGATCGGCTGGGCACCCTGGCTCGCAATGGTGACGCCTTCCATGGCCACCAGCGGCATCAGCTGCTCGCGGTACTGCACCATGTAGCGGCCGTTCGAGAACTCGATCTTGTCGGCCGGCAGCTCTTCCAGGCGCGTGACCAGCCCGAGCGGGACCGCCTTGGGCTGCGACGAGCCGGCGCGGAACACCAGCAGCGAGGTGGTCTGCTCGCCCGAGCCGATGTGATGGGCCCCGTTCTCGTCGCCCATGTCATGGGCCGAGGAGCCGGCGGCGCCGAGCGCCTTGGCRATGCCGTTGGGRTCGATGATCATGATSACCGCGCCRTCGCCCAGGATGGTGTTGCCGGAGAACATGTCGATGTGACGCAGCTTGGTCGACATCGGCTTGACCACGATCTCCTCGGTGTGGAACACGCCGTCGACGACGATGCCAAAAGTCTGGCTGCCGACCTGCGTCACCACGATGAAGCCGTTCTCGGGATCGGAGGCCGCGCCGTCGTCGATCTTGAGCAGACGCCGCCGCAATTGGTCACGTCCGGCTCGGGATAGGACACTGCGCCATTGGCGATATAGT